>JADKBM010000011.1:600000-900000 GCA_016715115.1 Acidobacteriota bacterium | reverse complement strand
TCGCAAATCCCAAATCCCAAATCCCAAATCCCGCTTCTACCCCAGCGTCATCCGGCACGATTCCGACCAGCGTTTGGTCGCCTGCGCCTCTTCTTCCTTGTATCGCCTGAGCCGGATCATCAGATCGTCGAAATCGACCTGATGGCCGTCGAAATCGGGACCGTCGACACAGGCGAACTTGACGGTGTCTCCGATCTTCACGCGGCAGCCGCCGCACATTCCCGTCCCGTCGACCATAATCGGGTTCAGGCTGACCATCGTTTTGATCCCTGCGGCGCGGGTTGCGTCCGCGCTTGCCTTCATCATTACCGGCGGTCCGATGGCGACCACCTCGTCGATGTCGTCGTGTGCGGCCATCGCCGCGCGGATGCCGTCGGTGACAAAGCCCTTGATCCCGGCCGATCCGTCGTCGGTGCAGATGATCAGTTCATCGCATATCGCCCGGAACTTGTCCTCCCAGAAGACCAGGTCCTTGTTTCGGAATCCGAGCACGCCGATCACATATGCGCCGTTCTGCTTCAATGCGCGCGCCTGCGGATACACCGGCGCGACACCGAGCCCGCCGCCGACGCAGATCACTTTCTTTGCGTTGCCGACCTTGCTCGGAATCCCCATCGGACCGGCGAGACCGTAAAGCCTGGTCCCCACCTGACAGGATTTTTGCATTTCAAGCGTGGTCTTGCCAACCGCTTGAATGACGAGCGTGACCGTCCCCTTCGCGGCGTCGAAATCGGCGATCGTCAAAGGGATCCGCTCGCCCTCGGCGTGCGACATCACGATCACGAACTGGCCCGGCCGGGCGGCCCTAGCCATCAGCGGATGCCGCACCTCGAGCATATAGGTCACGTCGGAATAGTCTTCGCGGGCGACAATTTCGAAATCTGAATAGAATTCTTTCACGGAATCTCCTGGCCTCCTTGCGGCGCATCGAACCGACCGAATCGAAGAACGGTTCGAGTTTATGTTCTTAACGCCGCAATCATTGTGCCACTCCGGAATCGATCCCGCCAATTGCTCGCCGCGCAATCAATCGCGCCCGGGCGTGAAAAATCCGTTTTCCGGCCGTGGAATTGTTCGCACCCGAGCCGTCAAAACTCGCTCTTCAAAGCGAGCCGGCACCGTTTTGCGGTTGCGGTTGAAGATCCGGCGGCCGATCAAACCGGACTTCGTTCCGGATGTGCGTACCGGAGTGAAGATCGGTTGAACCCAAATTATTCGATAGAAAACCCCTTTCCCGGGAAACGCGCCCAAAGCGGCATTTGTGATCCGGTATTTTGCGTGCTCCGAATGATGTTTTGCGGGGAAATTGCTTCTTATGAATAGTCTGAATTTATCCTAGCTTACGGATTAGGCAGTTTTTGAGCATTTCCAGCTGTCCCTGATAGGGACTCAGGCAATGGATTCGGGAGCATCCCGACGACTCGGTTTCCAATGATTGGCCGTCCCTGAAAGGGACGCAGGAATTAAACGCTTTCTTCGTGCGTCCCGTTCAGGGACGAAAATTTTCGTCTTTGCGCAGTCGTCGGGATGCTCCCGACGCTATTGCATGGGTGCTTTTCAGGCATGGCCGCGATGCGTTCGACAGGTGTCAGAATCGGACAAGGGATAGAAAATCGTTGCCTGAAAATACCCTATTTGCGCAATCCCGGCTTAACTTTTCCATGTTTCTTCGGCGTTGAGCAGGTTCACCGATTGGACAGGTAATGAGTAATCCGGGTTGAACACGGTCGCTTTGCCTGGCGGATCTTCGGAAACATCGGACCATTCCGACGACCGATTTGTGATTTCCGAGGCTTCGCCTTCACACGATCCGAGATTAAGATTAGAAGTATGGACAAGACAGTTTGGCTGATACGCCACGGTGAGAGTGAATCAAACGCCGGACTCCCGACCGACTCGACGGACTCGATTCCGTTGACCGAGAAAGGATTCCGGCAGGCCGAGTCGGTCGCGGCCCGTTTTCCGGTTCCGCCAACGCTGATCGTCGTGTCTCCATATTTGCGGGCAAGACAAACCGCCGCGCCTCTGATCCGGCGGTTCGCATCGGCTTTGCTCGAAGAATGGCCGGTCGAGGAGTTCACGTATTTGAACGGCGCCCGATTTGGCCGTTCGACCAAGGCCGACCGCCAATCTGCGGCGGACGATTTTTGGGATCGCGCCGACGTCTCTCATCGCGACGGCGATGGCGCGGAATCGTTCGCGGATCTCATCGCCCGCGCGCGGACCACGCTCGAAAAACTGCAGGCCTCGGACCATCAAACGATCGCCATCTTCTCCCACGGCCAGTTCCTGCGCGCGCTGATGTGGGTTGTCCTGACGAACCGCGTCAACATCGACTCGGATTCGATGCTCGAGTACCAACATTTTCTGTTCGCGGTCCCCTTCGAAAACGCGGCGATCCAAAAGATGAAGTTGATCGGCTCCGAGATTTTTCTCGGCGCGATATCGAACGAACATCTTTGACTCCGCAAAATGCAGAAACGCGCACGAAGTAAGCGTGCCCATTCAGGAATGCAGAAATGCAGAACCGCGCACTGGGTAAGCCTGCGCATTCAAGAATGCGCGTTGCGTGGCAGCCGTCTTGGCCGGCATGCGGACTTCGAGTCGGCCCATGCTGAACGCCGTCGTTCGCCATCGTTTCGGGAGTTTCGTCCGGACCGCGGACTCCGCCGATTCCGTTCGATAGATTGGCAAAGCCATCGTTTTGCTCTATATTTCAAACATCGGCATTTTTGGGGACGTTACACTCAATAATAAACAGCGAGGGTACGGGATTTACTGTTGCTTCGAAGCGGAACAAAAATCGGAGATTACATTCTGGTCGAAAAACTCGGCTCGGGTGGGTTCGGCGACGTGTGGAAGGCGGAGAAGCGGACGGCGCTCGACGTCAACCATTTCGCCCTGAAATTCTTCCGTCCGAGAGAGGACGGGATCGATTTCGAGAAGATCGGCCGCGAACTCGCCGTCTGGAAGCAGCTTCGGGGACTGCCGCATATCATTTCGCTCATCGAACTCGACCGTTTCGAGGATTATGTTTACGTCGTCTGCGATTTCGCCGACGGCGGATCGCTCGAAACCTGGCTGCGGAACAACGGCGGCAAAGCTCCGACCCACGAAGCGGCGGTCCGGATCGCGCTCGAGATCCTGACCGGGCTCGAAAAACTTCACGAGAAGGGGTTCGTCCATCGCGACCTGAAACCCGATAATGTCCTGATAATGAACGGGACGCCCTGCATTGCCGACTTCGGCGTCTCGCGCGAGATCAAAACGCATTCGAAAGCCACCGGAACCGCGGGAACGATGGAGTATATGCCGCCCGAGGCCTTTGACAAGAGGCCGTCGGTCACCCCTGAAACGGACATCTGGGCCGTCGGCGTGATGCTGCAGAGGCTTCTGACCGGCGGGCTTCCTTATCCGCAGGACGATCAGCCATCCCTGATCGCCGCCATCCTGATGAGCGAACCCGACCCTTTGCCGCCGGACGTTCCGCAAAGCCTGCGCGCCATTGTCGGAAAGGCATTGCGGAAGAAGCGAGAGGAACGGTTTTCGACGGCAGACGAAATGCGCGCGGCGCTGGCGGATGCGTTGAGGCCGGTTGATGATCCTTCGGCACGTAAATCGGCATCAATGATCGTCGACGAGGAATTCGAGCGGGCGCGCGAGGCCGAAATGGCTTCACGAGCGGAAAAAGAACGAATTCGTCAAGACGACCAGAGGCCGTCGGATGACGCATCTCTTATTGAGCCATCAGAAGCGAGTTCGACTAGTCCGGTCGAGCCCGGAACAGTCCGCAAGAACCTGATTGGGATGGAATTCGTCTATATTCCGCCGGGCGATTTTATGATGGGATCCGACAAATCGGATGACGAGAAGCCGGTACGCAAAGTGACGATCAGCGAAGGGTTCTGGATGGGGAAATATGAGGTGACGCAGGGGCAATGGCGCGCCCTTATGGACTCGAACCCGAGTTACTTCAAGACCTGCGGAGACGATTGTCCGGTCGAACAGGTGAGTTGGAACGACGCCGTCGAGTTCATCGCCAAATTGAACGAAAAAAACGACGGGTTCGAATACTCTTTGCCGAGCGAGGCGGAGTGGGAATACGCGGCGCGGGCCGGAACGACGGGCGACCATTACGATTCGGTGGACGAGATCGCCTGGCATAACGGCAACTCTGACTTCAAGACGCATCCGGTCGGCGGCAAGAAGCCGAATTCGTTCGGACTTTTCGATATGAGCGGCAACGTCTGTGAATGGGTGCAGGACATTTACAACGAAAAAGGGTATGGTGGTTTGCCGACGGACGGTAGCGCGAATCTGAGCGTGGGAGATCCAGGTTCCCGCGTCTTGCGTGGCGGTTCCTGGTTCGACGGCGCTTACAATTCGCGGTCGGCGCTCCGGTTCAGGAATTCGCCGTCGCTTGGTCTTAACTGCAGCGTCGGCTTCCGTGTCCTGGCCCGCCAGAAATAGTCTCGTTTACCCTTCCTTACCGGAGATGCATCACGAGTCGCTCGCCCTTCGCCGCCAGCGCAACCTGCGTTCGTGAAGCACGCAGGACACCAGAATCCCCGAAGATTTTCTGCTGTTCTCTAACTTCGTGAGCTTCGTGGTTTCAATAAACGCCGTCGAACGAAAACCCGGAATCTGTCCGTGCAAGAATCGCGTGCAACCGGCTCCGAATGATCCCACAAGATCATAACTGCAGCCGGGACATTTCAACCCTGGAAAAAAACCTGCCTCCTGCGAAAATGGCAATAACGACACCAACAACGAAAACAACCGCCACCACGAGAATCGACAGGCCCTGCAGGTGGAGGCGGTATTTGGCCAGTCGTCACGCGGCCGGTTCTATCTGTGTCATCGCCCTCGTAGAAGGCGGGTCCCAACAATCATGAAACTAATCGAACTTATGTTTGATGAATTCGGCCTCGATCATATAGACGGTGAGTTCGCAAATATCCTTTACATAATCCCCGATTCGTTCAATATGCTTCGCCACAAACAGCAACTGTATGACGCGTGTCGACGTTGTCGGTTCGGTACGCATATAGTCCATTAGCTCCCGGACCACCTTTTGATAGATCGAGTCGATCTGTTTATCGAGAGCGATGATCCGCCTTGCCAGTCCGGCGTCCTCCCGTGTGAAAGCGTCAATCGCTTCCCGGAGCATTTCCGACGCGCTCTTCGCCATTCGGGGCAGATCGACGTATTCGGCTAGCTGCGGTTCGTTGTTAAGCTCGATCGCGGCGTTCGCAATGTTGCAGGCGTGATCGGCGATCCTTTCGAGGATCGGCGTGATCTTGGCGACGGCGATCACGAATCTGAGATCCCTTGCCGCCGGCTGCAGAAGGGCGAATATTTCGATCACGTCACGGTCGATTTCCAGTTCGAGGCTATCGACCTCATCATCGTGAGCAATTACGTCCGCGGCCACGATGCTGTCCCGCTCGACCATCGCCTTCATCGCGCGATCAACCGCAAGCTGCGCCTCGTTTCCCATATTCACGATCATCGATCGGAGTTCTTCGAGACGTTTGTCAATAAGTCGATGTTCTTCCATATCTGTTCAAGTATAAGCCAAGGTTTCGGCTTAACCGAATCGGCCGGTGATATAGTCCTCGGTTATCTTCTCCGTCGGGCTCGTGAACATCCTCGTCGTCAAATTGGACTCGATCAATTTCCCAAGCAGAAAGAACGAGGTCCGGTCCGAAACGCGCGCTGCCTGTTGCATATTGTGAGTGACTATCACGATCGTGTATTCCTTTTTGAGCTCGACGATCAGCTCCTCGATCTTCTGGGTAGCACTCGGGTCAAGCGCCGATGCCGGCTCGTCCATCAGCACAACTTCGGGCTCGACTGCCAGTGCCCTTGCAATGCACAAGCGTTGTTGCTGACCGCCGGAAAGCCCGAATGCCGACGCCTTGAGCCTGTCCTTTACCTCGTCCCAGAGAGCCGCGTTTCTAAGCGCCCGCTCGACGCGTTCCTGAAGATCGGCATTGCCCGATGACATTCGGTTGATGCGGATGCCGTATGCGACGTTCTCAAAGATCGACTTGGGGAACGGATTGGACTTCTGAAACACCATTCCGACCTTTCTTCTGAGCGAAACGACATCGGTTCCGGCGGAGTAGATGTCTTGTCCGTCAATAAGCACGGTTCCGTCGAGTCTTGTGCCGAGGATCGTATCGTTCATTCGGTTGAGCGTTCTGAGAAAGGTCGACTTGCCGCAACCCGACGGTCCGATGAACGCCATTACCTCGCGATCGGGAATCTCGAGCGAGATGTCCTGAAGGGCTTGCGTCTTTCCGTAATAAAAATTGAGATCGCGGACGCTGATCTTGGCTTCCGGCGATCGGCCCGCGTGCTCTGTTTCTTTTGCCCTGTCTGACTCCATACGGTATGAAGCAAATTGTGCGGTGTTCATTTCAAGCATTTTCACTTAGTATTTCTTCCTCGTCAGATAACGAACCGTAACGTTTATGATCAGGATGAGAAACATCAGGATCAGGGTCGCCGCCCAGGCCATCTCCCACTCAACATCGAACGGTCCGGTCGCGTAATTGAATATCTGAACCGTCAGCGACGCCATCGGCTGATCCATATGGACGTTATAGAAGCGACTATTCAGCGCCGTAAACAGCAGGGGGGCCGTCTCGCCCGAAACACGCGCGATCGCCAGCATCGCCCCCGTTGCGATGCCCGTTTTTGCCGCCGGGATGACGATGTCCCAGGTCACTCTCCAATGCGGAGCTCCGAGCGCGAGGGCTCCCTCACGCATTGCGTTCGGAACCAGCAGGATCATTTCTTCGGTTGTTCTTGCAACGATCGGGAGCATTATTATCGCCAGCGCGATCGAGCCTGCAAGACCTGATTGCCGGCCCATCGGTAGCACGAAAAGCGTAAAAACGAAGATCCCGACGATGATCGACGGCACACCCGTCATCGTATCGGCGACGAATCGGACGATCTGTCCAAACCAACTCTTGCCGTACTCCGCAAGATAGACGCCGGCGGCGATTCCGATCGGCAGTCCAATCAGACTGGCCAGCCCGGTCATCAGAAATGAACCCAGTATGGCGTTGCCGATGCCTCCGCCCTCACCCACCGGCTTTGGCGTGTCGATCAGAAACTGAATGCTTATCGCGGACAGTCCGCGGTATGCGATATATCCGAGGATTATCAACAGGATCGCGACGGCAACGAAAGTGCACGCGGCGGTGAGTCCCGTCATCAGAAGGTTCATCGCCTTGCGGCGCCCGCTGAGAACCGCGGCGCTTCGGCGGCCTTTCGTCGGCGGAACGGTCGTGTCTGCGGTTTCGGATCTATCCACCGACTGTGCCCTCCCGACGTCTGACGCCCATAACAAGAAGTTTGGCGAACGCATTCACCACGAAGGTCACAAGGAAAAGCATCAATCCGATCTCGATCAGCGCACTCAGATAAAGGCCTCCCGTCGCGTCCGCAAAATTGCTAGCGAGCACCGAGGCTATCGTGTAGGCCGGCTCAAACAGGGACATCGAGATCTGCGGGGTATTTCCGATGACCATCGTAACCGCCATCGTCTCGCCGATCGCCCGTCCGAGCCCGAGCACCACTGCCCCGGCGATTCCCGGCGCGGCGTTCAGGAGCACGACCTGGGTCGTTTCCCAGTTCGTCGCTCCCAGTGCCAAGGCGGCTTCGCGTTGCGTGGTCGGCACCGCCTCAAGAACGTCGCGAACCACCGAAGTCACGATCGGGGTGATCATGATCGCCAGGATAATTCCGCCGGTAAGCATCCCTATCCCCGTCAATCGGCCCTGAAAGAAGGGCAGAAAGCCGAGATACTCCTTCAGGAACGCGCCAAGATATTCACGAATGAACGGCGCCAGAACGAAAATTCCCCACAGTCCATAAACTACCGAAGGTATCGCCGCCAGCAGTTCGACAATGAACGCGATCGGGCGGGCGACCCGGGCCGGGGCCTGCTCGGTCATATAGACGGCCACCCCGAGCGAGATCGGAACCGAAATGAAAAGGGCGATGAGCGATGAAACCACGGTGCCGTAAACAAACGGCAGGGCACCGTAACGTTCCATCGCCGGATTCCAGTCGGAGCCAGTGAGGAAACTCAGGCCAAAACGCTGGATGGTAGGAAGCGAATTGTAGAACATCATCGCCATCATACCGCCGACAACAAGAAGTATCACCGCTGCCGCGGTGAAAAGTATTGCCCGAAACAGCTTGTCGCCCAGCCCCTTTGCGTTTGCCACGTTACGCTTCCTCACCTAACCTATTGCCGGACCGGTTTGCCGCCGGCGTTTATCGAAAGAAGCTTCTCTTCGACCTTTTTCACGAGATCGGCGGGAATCGGCGAGTAGTGCAGATCCTTGGCGAACGACTGTCCCTCGTGCGTCGCCCACCAGAGAAAGTCGACCATCGGTTTGGCCTTGACGGCATCCTTCTGTTCTTTGTAAATGAGAGCATAGACGATACCCGAGATCGGATATGAATTGGCCCCGCCGGCGTTGGTTATCTGCATACGCAAGTCAGCCGGCGCACTGGCCAACATACCGGCCGCCGCCGCTGTCACAGTCTCCGGACTCGGTTCAACGAACGTTCCGGCCGAATTTTTGATCAAAGCCGTCGGGAGATTATTGGCCTTGGCAAAAGTGAGTTCGACATACCCAATCGTGTTCGGGGTCTGTTTGACCTGACCCATCACGCCTTCATTGCCCTTCGCACCGATCCCGACGCCCTCTGGCAATTGGGGGTTCTTGGTGCGTCCGACTTTCTCCTTCCATTCTGGATTGAGTTTCGAAAGAAAATCGGTGAACACGTCCGACGTGCCGCTGCCGTCCGACCGATAGACGGGTGTGATGTCATTTGACGGCAGGGCCGCGGTCGGATTGTCTGCTTTGATCTTGGGGTCGTCCCATTTCTTTATCTTCCCGAGATATATATCGGCAATCACCTCGGGTGAGAGTTTTAGCGCCTCCTTAACGGTGTCGAGATTGTAGGTCAACACAACCGCACCCAAAACGACCGGAACATGGATGATCTCGGACGGCGACTGCTTCATCTCGTCTTCGGTCATTGCCGCATCGGTGGCTCCGAAATCTGACGTCTGGCTCTGGATCGCTTTGATCCCGGCGCCGGAACCGGTTGACTGATAATCAACTTTCACATTCGGGTGAGCCTTGCCATATTCGCTCATCCATTTGTCCATCAACGGTTTCACAAACGTCGATCCCGACCCTTGAATACGAACGGTGCCGCCGGAGCTGTCGCCGTTGGCGTTTCCGAATTTTTGCCCGCTGCAACCCACCAAAATCATAGACGCAGTGAGTACCACGACCAAAAAAAGAATAATTCTCAGTCCCACGATATATTTTCTCCTTCAGATTTGTTTGCCTTCGACGGTCGAATGGCCCTTTGAATAACTATCAAGGCGGCGGGCCTCAGTGTCAAAATTCTGAACCCTTCGATTAACTCTTTTGTAACATAGGGAATCGTTCGGGGATCGGGATTCCCGGATTCCAGATATTCCAGATCCGAGATTCGCGAATCTTCAAAAAAACTACATAAAGGCTTTTCCGGCGGCGATTCCGACACGGATGAACAAAGGTGGAACTGATGCAAGTCGATTCTTGGAACTGAGCGTTTTTTCGGACCGTTTTCTGTCTCCAACGAAGAAAACAACCCGCTCCATCTTTATTCATCTGCTGGGGGAGAGACGATTTGTTTCCTTTAAGTGGGGTTTTCAAGGCAGCAAGATGTTTGTTAAATGTAACTTTCTTTACCGAAATGTTACGGCGATGTTAACTCCGCGTGAACGGATTTTTGCAGGAAGAATGACTTTTGTGACAGATTGATGCGGTGGAGTTTCTTATGAACAAAAATAGAACACTGATCCTATCGTTTTGTGTTTTCGTTATCGCCGGCTCTTGTTTTGAAGCATTCGGTCAACAAGCGGCCCCGGTTCCGGTCGTACCGGTTCAGAGTGATGAGATTGTCGGTGTTCGAACTAGTGATGACAGGCAGCGTGCCGAGATCGAGGAACTTAGGGAAGAACTTCGCCGTGAGATCGATTTGAGAAAGCGCCAGGAGGCGATGATCGAGGCACTTGCAAAAAAGGTCGCGGGGCTCGAGGGCCTCGTTGCGAGGATGCCCCCGCCCGTGTCATCCCCTTCGACCACGGCGGCGGCAACAGCCGTCCAGGTTACGGACGGGGCGTTGGCGAAGACCGACAAGCCGGCAAGCGACACCACGAGGAACCAGACCGCGACCGGAAATGCGGTCGAGAGCGGTTTCGGCAAGATCAGGTTTACCGGTCTTCTGCAGGGCCATTTTTCCGCCGGCGACCAGGGCTTCAACGATACGTTCCGGCTCAGACGGGCAGAATTCAAGTTCACCGGAGAGATCATTCCGAAGGTTCGTTGGACCGTAATGTTCGACCTGGCGAAGGCTCTGTCGCTCAACACGACGACAAGAAGCATCAGCGGATCGACGGTCATCGGCAGCGTCAACGTCAATCAGGCGAGCCGCATATTCCAGGAGGCGTTCATCACACTCAGCTATCTCAAACGGGCAAATGTGAGCTTTGGCCAGTATAAGATCCCGCTTAGTCAGGAGGGCCTGCAGTCCTCGTCTACCCTCGATACCGTCGAACGCGCGCTCTTTTTGAGCGACCGATCGCGCGGCGGTGGATTTGGCGATGTGCGGGAGCTAGGGATTATGGCATTTGGCCCGTTGAACAAGGATTTGGACTATTCGATCGGCGTTTTCAACGGACTCGGCGAGTCGCAGAACGATGTCGACCAGAATGAACGGAAGGCATTGGTCGGCCGTCTCATTTACAAACCGTCTTTCATCAAGGGGCTGCAGATCGGCGGTTCCGGAGCTTATGGCAATGGCGGAAGAACCTCAAATCCGCGGCGCGATCGCCTGGGGGCGGAGCTGGTCTACGAGCGGGAGAAACTGAAGTTAAAGAGCGAATTTATGGGCGGCGTTGACGGCGAGGTCCATCGTCGCGGCTTTTATGCCCACCTCGGTTATCGGATCATTCCAAAACTGGAAGGGATCTTTCGCTTTGACACTTTCGATCCCGACACCAGAAGGGAAGACGCCTCCGCGACCGTTGCCGAGCGGGACTATATTTTCGGAATGAATTATTACTTCAAGGGGAACAACTTCAAGCTCCAGCTCAATTATCTGCGAAAAACATTCGGGAACCGGATCAGCCCGGCGAGGAACGTTTTCACCGCCAATCTCCAAACGTCTTGGTAGAGAGCCGACGGTTGGGCGCTATGGAGTCTATCTCGATCAAAATGGCAAGCCCGTGCGCTTGCCATTTTTGATCGGGCACACAAAAACCGACTGCCGGACCCCATCTGCGATTCGATCTTTGCTATTGAAGAAACATAAAGCCCGAAGACAAATTTCCGCGCAGATCTCCGTGAATTTGCGCCATTGAACTCTTCCCGCGGGACACGCGATAAGTCCCCAAAACGGTTGCGAAACTCCATTTGCGCACTCAATTCGGGTGATCGGTCAGCATACGAATTTGTACGCGTAATCGAATAGTAAGGTCGATCAGCGACCCGGACGGCGGAAAGCCCCGGGGAGATTAACACTCACCGGGGCTTTCAATGACCACAAAGGAAATCTAACGCAGGTCGAAGCGGTCAAGATTCATGACCTTCGCCCAGGCATCAACGAAATCCTTGACGAACTTCGCCTTGGCATCATCCGAAGCATAGACCTCGGCAACCGCCCGCAACTCGGCGTGGGAACCAAAGACGAGGTCGACCGGCGTCGCCTTCCATTTGAGGTTTCCTGTCTTTCGATCACGACCCTCGTAAACACCTTCGGCAGATGGAGATTTGGACCATTTCGTCGACATATCGAGCAGATTGACGAAGAAATCGTTGCTCAGTGTACCGGGACGTCCGGTAAACACGCCGAATTCCGACCCGCCCGTATTTGCGTTCAACGAACGCATTCCTCCGACGAGCACGGTCATTTCGGGGACCGTCAGCGAAAGCAGGCTGGCTTTGTCGACCAACAACACTGAAGGCGGCAAGCGGTTGTCCTTTCCGTAGTAATTGCGGAACCCGTCCGCGGTCGGCCTGAGCAATTCGAAATTCTCGACATTCGTCTGCTCCTGAGTCGCATCGGCTCTTCCGGGTGCAAACGGGACCGTTACATCAACACCGCCTTTTTTCGCAGCCTGTTCGATTGCGGCCGCTCCGCCGAGAATTACGAGATCGGCAAATGAGACCTTCTTTCGTCCCGACTGCATCCCGTTGAACTCTTTCTGGATCCCCTCGAGAGTCGCCAGGACCTTGCTCAATTCCGCGGGATCGTTCGCTTCCCAATTCTTCTGCGGTGCGAGTCGAATCCTGCCGCCGTTCGCTCCGCCACGCATATCGGTGGACCGGAAGGAAGATGCCGAGGCCCACGCGGCACGGATCAATGCGGCGTTGCTCAGCCCGGATCCGAGAATCTTGGATTTGAGTGCCGCGATGTCCTTAACGTCGATCAACTCATAATCGACCTTGGGCAAAGGATCCTGCCAGATAAGGGTCATTTGAGGAACGTCCGGACCGATGTAACGGGCGCGCGGACCCATATCACGGTGCGTCAACTTGAACCAGGCTTTCGCAAAAGCGAGTTCGAATTCCTTCGGGTTTGCGAGGAAACGCCTTGAGATCTTTTCGTACACGGGATCGAACTTGAGCGACAGATCCGTCGTCAACATGATCGGCGGAACTCGTTTGCCTTTGATATGCGCGTCGGGGACCAGGTCTTTCCCTTCGCCATCCTTGGGAATCCACTGCGTCGCGCCGGCGGGACTCTTCGTCTTCACCCATTCAAAGGCGAAGAGATTCTCAAGAAAGTTTATGCTCCATTTGGCCGGAGTTTTTGTCCAGGCGCCTTCGAGACCACTTGTAACGGTATCTTCGGCGTTGCCTTTTCCGCATTTGTTGTTCCAACCGAATCCCTGATCCTCGAGTTTCGCGGCCGCCGGTTCGGGTCCGACGCAATCGGTTTTTTGTGCGCCGTGGGTCTTCCCGAATGAATGTCCGCCGGCAATCAACGCGACGGTTTCCTCGTCATCCATTCCCATCCGGCCAAACGTTTCGCGAATATCTTTTGCAGCGAGGATCGGATCCGGATTGCCCTCAGGGCCTTCCGGGTTTACGTAGATCAATCCCATCTGCACTGCCGCGAGCGGCTTTTCAAGCTTCCGGTCGTCTTCGTATCGCTTGTCACCGGATAGCATCTTTGTTTCAGGCCCCCAGTAGACGAGATCGGCTTCCCAGTCATCCTGACGTCCGCCGGCAAATCCGAGAGTCTTGAAACCCATATCTTCGAGTGCGACATTGCCGGTCAAGACCATCAGATCTGCCCACGAGATCATTCGGCCATACTTTTGTTTGATCGGCCACAAGAGCCGCCGTGCTTTGTCGAGATTCGCGTTGTCGGGCCAGCTGTTAAGTGGGTCAAAACGCTGCTGACCGCCGCCTGCGCCGCCTCTTCCGTCCATCGAACGGTATGTTCCGGCACTGTGCCACGCCATCCTTATAAAGAGCGGGCCATAGTTGCCGTAATCGGCGGGCCACCAATCCTGGGATGTCGTCAGCGTCTTCTTGATGTCAGCCTTCAGGGCCGCATGATCGAGTTTCTTGAACTCCTCGGCGTAATTGAAGTCCTTACCCATCGGGTTTGACTGGGAAGAAGGCTGTCTGAGCGCGGTGAGGTCGAGTTGATCCGGCCACCAGAACTCGTTCGGCCTCGGCGTTGTTTGCGATAAGACCGGTATCGAGAGAAAAAGCATCGATACCGCTAAGCCCATAAGTGACGGTGTAATTCGTCGCAACATAAGTTACCTCCATTTTCTTGACCAGAAGAAATCCGGTCCGATTGATACTCGGCTCAAGCTGACAACTGCGCTTCTCGTTTCCGGTAAAGTCGCAGTTTCTGCTCAACAACCGGCAGCATTAGCGACGGCGGGGGGCGGGGCGATTTCAACATCGAAGCCTATGCCTTATCTCCACGCGGTTCGATATGGTGAGACCCGGCATCCTGAAAATCAGTCAGGCATTCGTGCAGTTGTTCGGCTGTTTCTATTCTATCACCGGGACGAAACTTTCGGTCAAGCAAACTGAGTCTTTGAAAATGGGAGTCGACCGCGACGGGACTCGGTTTGAACGACGAAATCACGGAGGTCTGACGTTCCGGAGATTTGACTAATAGCCGGATCGACCGGCGATACCAGAAACGCGACCCGCGTCGTCCGTGATGCCGGTGCTTTTTTTTGCCGCAATACTCCGAAAACGCGCCCGGAAGCGGAACATTCCCGCACTTATCTTCAAGTCCAAAAGCCCGGACGCGCCGATCTTGATTCCGACTGCAGCGGCTTTGACGCTTTACGGTTTTTGTCCACTGAAATCGGGTAGGGAAATTGTCGGCGGGGTTGCCGCGGTTGCCCGCCCGCTCACGCTGGCGGTACTGATTCGTTCCTACGGTCGTCGCCGGATTACATGGGCGGGCGACCGAAATGATGCCGCGCCGGAGCCGCCCGACGAGTCAGTACCGCCACGCGTGAGCGGGCTTGGACCGCATGCTGTAGTTGATGCCAATTCCAGGGGCGTTCTGAGAGAAATGGGTAAGTTTCTCGGTGCATACGACAGGGTTCCGTCGGGCGGGTCTTCAGATTATCGACTGCAAATGTTGTATAAATGAGGGTTAGTTGGAGGCGGCGATCGGAATCGAACCGATGAATAAAGGTTTTGCAGACCGTCCAAGGGCATTTGCACGGAACTGCACCAAGTTGCAAATGATCGTGTTATCAACAACTTAGCCGAATCCGCTGCGCTCGGTGCAACTCCGTGCGTGCAGGGAGTCCCCACAAATCTCCCCACAGTGGACTTCGCGGATTACCAATAATCGGCTCTCGGCGCGTGGCATAGGGAACTGTCTGATGCGCCACCACCGGCTTGTGATCTTCGAGTGCAAAGAATCAAGCGCGGCGAACTTTTGCGAAAGAGCTCGCGACCAGTCATATTGACCTGGAAACTCCCACGCACAAACCGCCAAACGACCCCAGAATCGTTCTTCACACTCTCCAAAGGCGCTCTTACCGCCATCCCAAGGCGAAATTAGTCCGTCCGAACATTTTTCTTCTTCAAAAGTGCCAGATTTCGGGGAGAAAATACATATACAAGTGAGGAGACCTTTTGGATGTCATTTCCGAGAGGAGCCGGATGCGTTGCGTGGCATTCGTCGGGCAGAATGATCGCGGCGTTTGGCGGTGTTAGAACGGCAAATTCCCTGGAATGCTGACTCGACTCGAATGAAACAGGAAATCCAATGAGGGCCACAACAGAAGCGGCTTCGTTGCGATCGGGAAAACAACGATGAAAACAGCCGGTCTGTGGGTGACGAAGATCACAGGTATTCGAAGGATACTATGCAAAAATCGCCGTTGAGGCCTTACATATCAGAAACTGCGATCGACTGGGACGGAACCCGGACAAAGTTCTGCGTCAAAGGAAGGGAGCCTCAGATGGACTTCTCTATCCAGATCGCCCAAGGCCCAGCCAGTCGCGTTCGCAGTCGCCGTTGGAGGTGTACTGATGATGGAAACTAAATCGCCGATCTCGCGATCGTTGCTTTCGCTGATCTCTTTCTGGTCAATCATCTCGACATTGGTCTTGCCGATTCCCGGCGGGATCCCTACGCGGACTTCCTCGACCAGCACCCCGGTTCTCCGGTCGGCAGCGCAACCTTTATCGACCGACCGGGTTGCGCAGTCGATGGCGCGAATGCCGGTCTATTTTGAGGAGAATCACGGACAATTCAATAGCAAGGTCCGGTACTTCGCACGCGGAACGAGTGGTTACGATCTGTTTCTGACGGCGACCGATGCGGTATATGTCTTGACGGGCCGTGAAGCAGACTCAGAAGGCCCGGACTTCAGGATCGACAAATTCAACGATCCGGTTCGAGACCCGGAACGCGAGACCAAGGGCACAAAGGCCGTAGCGGTTTATATGACGCTGGCCGGGGCGAACCCGGAAGCGGTTTCATCGGGAACGCAGCAGCTCGAGCATCGGACCAATTACTTCAAAGGCGAAGAGTCGAACTGGCGAACAGAGATCCCGAACTACGGACTGGTGCGGATGTCGGATGTCTATGACGGCATAGACACGGTCTGGCACGGGCTTGACGGTGGCGGCGTGCAGTACGACTTCGTGGTCGGGCCGAATGCCGACCCGAATCAGATCAGATTGAAAGTTGACGGAGCGAAATCGATTGAATTGGATGACGAAGGCAACCTTCTGATCAAGACCGAATATGGCGAGATAAAGCAGAACAAGCCTTTCTCATATCAGGCGACAAACGGACTCCGTCGGGAAGTTGAAAGCCGGTTCGTGATCGAACAGATGGAAGTCCGTTTCGAGCTGGGCGAATTTGACCGTTCTCAAACACTGACAATTGACCCCACGGTCAATCTGAGCAGCCTTGGGTTTTCGACTTTTCTGGGTGGTGCTCTTGATGAAGGGGGTTATGCAATTGGCGTTGACCGTGCGGGCAATGTTTATGTGACCGGACTCACCGGATCAACGTCCTTTCCAACGACTGCTGGGACATTCGATACAACGCATAACGGTAATTTCGATGTATTCGTGACGAAGCTGAATGCAACGGGTTCTGCTTTGCTTTATTCGACATTCATCGGCGGCGGGACGCCAACGCCAACGCCTACACCGCCCCCAATAGGGCCGCCTGTACTTGGGGTTTACCCGGCGACTTCGGTGGAGCTGAGCGGGAATACGACGGTTATTCCGTCGGCGCCGCCGATGAATGTTACGAGCGCGACCGCGTCGGCAGGGACGAGTTTTAATGGCAGGATCGAGGTTGATCCGCTCTCCGGCGTTATCCGGATAACGGATGCTAATCCGGCTTCGACGCTTCAGCCGGGCGGGGTATTTACGGTAACGGTCACTGCGGCCGGCCCAGGCGGGACGACGCAGACGACGTTCGCCCTGACGGTGACGACACCCGCGAGGTGCAATCCGGTGAGCTTTGCGGCGACAGCCAATTTCACCATCGGCGGCCAGACTCAACCTTATTCCGTCGCCGTGGGCGATTTCAACCGCGATGGCATACAGGACCTCGCGGTCGCCATTTATAGCTGGGACAATCACCCGGACAACGTCTCGATCCTGCTCGGAAATGGATCGGGAGGTTTTGGTGCGGCAACTAGTTTCGGCGCCGGGCCCGGGCCCTTTTTCGTCGCGGTGGGCGACTTCAACGGGGATGGCATACAGGACCTCGCGGTCGCCAACGGTGACTCGAACAGTGTCTCGATCCTGCTCGGCAACGGTTCGGGAGGCTTCGGGGCGGCAGCTAATTTCGGCGCTGGGACTGGTCCTTTTTCCATCGCGGTAGGCGATTTCAACGGCGATGGCATACAAGACCTCGCGGTCGCCAACGGTTACTCGAACAATGTCTCGATTCTGCTCGGCAATGGATTGGGCGGCTTTGGGGCAGCAACTAATTTCGGCGCCGGGACGGGTCCTTTTTCCATCGCGGTGGGCGACTTCAATGGCGATGGCATTCAGGATCTTGCGGTCGCCAACGGTGACTCGGACAATGTCTCGATCCTGCTCGGCAACGGGTTGGGCGGCTTTGGGGCAGCAACTAATTTCGGGGTTGGCGGAACAACGCCTGTTTCCATTGCGGTGGGAGATTTCAACCGCGACGGATTACAGGACCTCGCAGTTGCCAAGCTTAACTGCTGTGACAATGTCTCGATCCTGCTCGGCAACGGTTCGGGAGGCTTTGGGACGGCGACCAACTTCGGCGTCGGATCAAGATCCTTCTCCATCGCTGTGGGCGATTTCAACGGCGATGGAATACAGGACCTCGCGGTCGCTCTTGTATTCTCGAACGAGGTCTCGATCCTGCTCGGCAATGGATCGGGAGGCTTTTGGGCGGCAACTAATTTTTGGCTCGGGTTCGGTGTGTTCCGTCCTCACTCCATCGCGTTGGGCGATTTCAACGGCGACGGAAAGCAGGATCTCGTCACGGCAAACTCTTCTGTTGGTTCAGGTTTAAAAAACGTCTCAGTCCTCCTAAGCAACTGCGCCCCGACGCCGACGCAAAATGCTCCTTTCGATTTTGATGGCGACGGAAAGACCGATTTGTCGATCTTTCGTCCTTCAGTCGGACAGTGGTGGCTGAACCGTTCGACCGACGGAGTGATCACGCACAGCTTCGGTAATTCATCCGACACGACCGTCCCCGGAGACTTCACCGGTGACGGCAAGGCAGACGTTGCCGTATTTCGCCCGTCCGAAGGCGTATGGTACGTTCTGCGGAGCGAGGACTCGTCGTTCTATTCATTTCCGTTCGGTTCCAACGGCGATATTCCCGTTCCAAGCGATTACGACGGTGACGGTAAATCGGACGCCGCGGTCTTTCGCCCGTCGAACGCCACGTGGTACATCCAGAGGTCGTCCGGCGGCACGACGATTCAGGGCTTTGGCATCACGGGTGACCGACCCGTCCCGGCCGACTACGACGGTGACGGCAAGACGGACATCGCGATCTACCGGCCGTCAAACGGGCAATGGTGGCTGAACCGTTCCACGGCAGGGCTGATCGTTCACACGTTCGGCACACCGACCGACCGAAACGTTCCCGGCGACTACACGGGCGACGGCAAGGCCGATGTGGCGATCTGGCGTCCTTCGAGCGGTGAGTGGTTCGTGCTCCGATCCGAGGACGCGAGTTTCTACTCGTTCCCGTTCGGTTCAAACGGCGACCTTCCTGTGCCCGGAGATTATGACGGCGACGGGCGAACCGATGCCGGAGTCTTCCGCCCGTCAAACGCCACGTGGTACTTGAATCGATCGACCAACGGTATTCTGATCCAAGGCTTTGGATTGCCAACTGATGTTCCGATTCCATCGGCATTTGTCCGTTAGCGGCGGATTCTGTCTGTAACGGAAGCGAGGCGTGCGCGGCGCAGATCAGTGTTTAATCGATGATAGTATTAACACCCGAACTAAGAAGCGAGAGGGTCTTGTAGGCGTAGCCTTTCTGTCCGTCAGCGATGCTTGAGGAGGAGCAGTGAAGTGAACATTTTGAACCGTAAGACAAACCGTAGCGTTCTTTTCGTATTGTTCCTGATTTTGCCCGCTTTGGCTGAGGTTCACGCCCAAGCGGTCTTGACCCCGAAGGAGATAGCCCGGACTGCGCTTCCTTCCGTTGTCTTGATCATTTGCGATGACGGTGAAGGCAAGAATATTGTCCAGGGGAGCGGTTTCTTCATCAAACCCGGAGTCATCGTCACGAATCTTCACGTTATCGAGGGAATGAAACGCGGATTGGCAAACGTCGCTGCCGGAGGCGACCAAAGGCTGAGCTTCAGGATCGCACGGATCATAGCGATCGATCGGGAGGCAGACCTGGCATTGCTGAGCGTTCCGACGGCGATAAGCAAGAGCATTGCTCCTTTGGCGTTGGCACCGGAATCGTATGTCCCGGAGACTGGCGAAGTGGTATATGCGTTGGGAAATCCGGAGGGAAAGGTTGGCACAATTTCGCCTGGGATTGTTTCGGCGGCTATTCGGTCAAGTCTGAAAAAAGCCCGTATTCAAATAACCGCACCGATCTCCAGCGGATCGAGCGGAGGTCCGGTGGTCAACGATCGCGGGAAAGTCATCGGGGTCGCAGTCGAATCGCTCAGCGAGGGACAGAATCTCAATTTCGCAATTCCTCTTTCACACGTCTACGACCTTATCAAAACGGCGAATTTCCCTGACGCAAATGAAAACTCTCAGGATGCGATCGCTCATTATGATGAAAAGTTGCCAGCACCTTGGGTGCAGAATGTTGTCGCCGGGCAGGGTTCAGGAAACGTCCGCAGAAGTGAGCCGGGTACAACCGCGGCCTTTTTCTTTTACCGCGGAAACAGCAATTTCGAAAAAGGGCTTTTCTCTGAGGCCATTGCCGACCATACCAAGGCAATTGAAATTGACCCTCAGTACGCCGTCGCGTACTACAACCGTGGTCTTGCCAACTATAAGCAAGGAAACCTGAGTCTTTCGATTAGCGACTTTACCAACGCTATTCAGATCAACCCGCGGTATGCCGTCGCTTATTACAACCGGGGTCTTGCCAACTATAAGCAAGGAAACCTGAGTCTTTCGATTAGCGACTATAGCGAGGCAATTCGGATCAACCCGCAGTATGCAGCCGCGTACATCAACCGCGGGCTCGTTTACGCGACCCAAAGGAACCCGGAATTTGCCATCGCGGACTATAGCAAGGCTATTCAAATCAACCCGCGGATTGCCATCGCGTACATCAACCGCGGGATCAATTACATTAAGCAAGGGAACCTGAAGTCCTCCATTGCGGACCTTACCAAGGCAATTGAGATCAATCCGCAGATCGCCGACGCTTACTACAACCGTGGCGTTGCCTACGATAAGCAAGGAAATTGGAGTTTTGCGATTGCCGACTTTACCAAGGCTATTCAGATCAACCCGCAATACGATCTCGCTTACAACGGCCGGGGGAATGCTTACTGTCAGTTGGGGGAGAAAAGCCGCGCCAACACGGACCTGAAAAGGGCGGTCTAATTAGACAAACGAAGGATAATTCGAGGGCTGCCGGTTGGCTGTTGGCGATGAGATGAGATTCGCCACGGAGAGCTAATTATCATGAAAAGTAACGAAACCTTCACATTCATGAATCATCAACGGCTCGCGGAAATTGTCGAGAACGCGGACAAGCGGATCGTCTACGCGGCGCCTGGAATTGCCGCAATCGTTGCGCGGGCAATGGTAGGCTTTGCCGAAAGGTGCGAGAAATCCCGACTGCGAGTGATTCTAGATACCAACCCTGAGGCAATTAGGCTTGGGTTCGGGGAATTCGAGGGCATAAAAACACTTATCGATGCCGGAATAGAGATTCGCAAGGCAACAAATCTCCGTATTGCGGTAGTATTAGCCGATGATCTTGCATGGGTTTTTTCCCCGACGTCTGAGTTCATTTTCAACCAGCCCACCTACGGAGTAAGCAACGCGCTCGCCGTAAATCAAAGCTTCGCGCTCGAAGTCCTACAGGCAATGGCGCCGGACGTCGCTGTCACTGAGGACATCCTCGAGGAGCCTGTTTTGAGCGATTCGAAAGAGGCCGAAATCGGCAGGCAGTCAGTTTCCATGGAAGAAATCAAAAAAATCGATTCGTCTCTAAAGGAAAATCCGCCTCAAAGGTTCGACGCGGCCCGGAGGGTACGTGTCTATCAAGGTTTGATTAGCTTTATCGAGATTACCTTGGAAGGTTATCGAATTGCGACCCACACTTTGAAAATACCTACGACACTCTTGGGTATTTCGCAGGACAGAGTAGTTAGCGAGCGCATCAATGCAACCTATAGGCTGATTGACCGAGACAGCCAATTGTCTGGAGGTGCTGCTGAAATCGAACGCAAACTGCAGGAGATCCGCCGTGATTTTACTGCTTCAACCGGAAAGAAATATGGTGTAGTTATTCTGCGCAGAAATATCCCGCTTTTTGAAAAAGCTATTCAGGAACTGCGAAGCGATCTAAGCGCGTTTAGCAAGAAGGTCGAACAAATGTTAGACGCAGAAATAAGTGCTACGCTCGATAGACTTGTCGCTCTTTTTGTGCCACTCGTTCTCGAAAATCCGCCGAAGGCGCTCCAATATCAGTCAATCGGTGATCTTGATGAAAAGACCGCGCGCAGATTTGTAGTATATGAATTGGGCCAAGTCCTGCCAAACGCGAAGTCTTTAGTCAACCGAATGAGACTGGACTACTACTTCAAGGACGTAACTTTCAGTTCGCTCAATGACCCGGAGTTCAAGAGGGCGGTCGAAGAAAAGTTCCGATTAATAAACTTCTCAAAGCTCTACGATGAAGAGGAGACGCTAGGTCAAAAGACTACCTAATTTGTACGGCTGTCGGAAGCGCTATTTCTGGCAGTCGCCTTTCAGGAGTCAGTCCGGACCGGGGGAGGTTCTTTCATGATTAGCCGATTTACTGGAGGTCGCACGTGAGATTTAGAATCCTTGCTTCCGATGACCCCATTCCAGCCGACGTGACCGGCCCGATGGCGTTTCTTCACATTGATCGTTGGAACGATTGGTGGGAGTTCGTCACCCAGTATCATCTAACCGTGGTAGACAATCGCGATGTCGTTCATGCGATTGGTTCGCTGAAGATCGGTGCGGTGGGCTTGAAGGCCGGGAAGAAAGAGGAAGCCCCGCCAACGAGTCCCAATTTGCCAATCACATTTGAATTACTTTCGGAGGAGTTTTTTTCGCTCGGACAACATGAGGACTACTACGATGAGTTGCTCAAACTCGGCGATGAATTACGAGCTGAGATATTGACAGCCCTGCGGGATATCGCATTCGATGACGTCGCTTGGGAAATCGCGAAAAATGAAAGGGTTACTGAAAAGTCGCTTCTGCGTCACATAACCAGAACGACGGTGTTGGGTCAATTCCGGCGAATGTCCCGAGGATATGCGCGGTTAACCCGATACAGCTTTAGCTACACGCCTCCTAAACATGAACTCGACAATGCGGCCGATGTTTTTTTGGATTTTCATGTTGATCCGGAGTCGCCTCTGCCGAGCAATGTACACGTCTTGATCGGCCGTAACGGAGTCGGCAAGACACGTTTCCTCGAGCTGATGGCAAAAGCGGTTGTGGGATTCAAGAGGCAAGCTGAACAATCCGGCAAATTCGAATTCTTACAAAGCAGCGATGAAGAGATTGAGACATTTGCGAACGTCGTCTCTGTTGGGTTCAGCTGGTTTGACGCTCGCCGAAGTCGTCTCGCGGACCGAAAGCCCGACGGGGAGAAAATTGGGTACTCGTTTATCGGGCTTTTGCGGTTTGAGGCGCCTTCTGAGAGTCGTCCGGGTAAGGGTGAAATGAAAGCCCCGGCGGAAGTATCACGGGAATTCACAAAAAGCTTCATGGAATGTCAATGGCCGTCACGCAATCAGATTTGGGGCCGAATACTCAAGACTTTGGAATCTGACCCGATTATTCGTGACGCAGATTTGTGGTTTTGGGCCGGACTCACGCATTCAAGCTCTAACTCAAAGACCGAAGAACTTACGACTCTCTTTAACAGGCTTTCGTCGGGTCACAAGATTGTGCTTCTAACGCTTGTTCGTCTCGTGGAACTGGTTGAGGAACGAACGCTAGTTCTCATCGACGAGCCGGAGTCACATTTGCATCCGCCTTTGTTATCGGCGATGATTCGAGCGATCTCCGAATTGATGATTGCAAAAAACGGCGTCGCGATCGTCGCGACTCACTCGCCGGTTGTCCTACAGGAGGTGCCAAAGAACTGTGTTTGGATTCTAAACAGGTTCGGCAAAAGCGCAAAAGCTGAAAGACCATCGATCGAGACATTCGGAGAGGGCGTCGGAGTCCTAAGTCGTGAGGTCTTCCAACTAGAATTGACCCAAAGCGGGCATCACACGATTCTTCAAGAAAGTGCAAACGAAAATGCGAATTATGATTCGTCGCTTGAAGCGCTCGGCGGTTCGTTGGGGTCTCAGGCACGGGCTGTCCTTCGAGGCCTATTCGTCGCAAAGAACGAATCCGAGGAAATCTAGATATGTGGAAGCTCAACAAACCGGGCCTCACCGCAAAGGAAACGTTTGATCTTTGTGTTTCCGGGATTGCGGAAGACGTGAGGCGGGAGCAGTTTGCGCTTATCAGCGACCATGTTGCTGCCGAAGCCGCGCGATATGATACGAGAGGCCTCGCCGCGGAGTTATTTCAAGAAAACGAACACGCGGATTTCCGCGGCGTTGCTGGAGATGAACTGCGGAGATTGTACACACAATGGATGGTCCCGAAAGATGAACCCGGGCGTGCCGCTTACGATAAAATCCTCAATAATGCGCCCCACAAACGTTGCTTTTTCTGTGGAATCGGATTTGCAGATACCCTAGACCATTACCTGCCAAAGACTAAGTTTCCAGTTTTTTCGGTTATTCCAGATAACCTTGTACCAATGTGCCGGTATTGCCAAGACGCAAAGAGGACCTACTGCCCACTTAGTGCCGATGAACAAGTTGTGCATCCGTATTACGACGATTTTGATCATGAGATCTGGTTGTTTGCGGACGTAATCGAATCGATCCCGGCTTCTTTTCGCTTTTATGCCGACCCGCCTGGTGGTGGCATAAACCGGAATCGTTTGATGATGCACTTCGAGAAACTTAAATTGGGGACGTTGTTTTCGTCGAACGCAGGGAGTGAACTCGCTGAGATCAGGAACCGCTTGGACGATTTGCTGGCGAGTGGTGGTCCGGCGAGCGTTCGAGTTTATCTTAATGAAGAGATAGGTAGCATGACAGTCGACCATCTCAATACGTGGAAAGCCGCCTTGTACAGAGCGACGGTAGCCTCCGATTGGTTTTGCGAGGGTGGATTTTCCCCTAAATGAGTCTCGGTCGAGCGTGTTAGTGAATACGAGGGGTTTCGATTGCACTCAACGGGAGGTGGATTATGGATTTCTCAATACCTGATTGGGTTGAACACGGTGAGAAAACGACCCGGGGACTTGACCTCGTCGGGCTTCGAAATCCGGTCCAGAACATCGTCGTGGAATTGTTGAACGGCGTTACGACGATCACTCCTAGTGTCAGATACCTGTCAATCAGGGCCATGACTGCCCGGGCTTATGTGAAGGCACAGCTTCCTGACAATTCGACTCTCTTTCGTGAGTTCTCCGCCAAACTTGAGGCCGCAGTCGCGATCGGAAATCTTCTCGTGGATCCGAGAATCACCGGTGTCCTTGGATCCACAAAGGCGGCATTAATCATCAGTGAAGCTCCCGCTGAGATCGAGCTTGAGCGGCTAGTGGAGCAACTTGCGATCAACATTTACACGGGCCCATCCGAACAGCTGGATATTTCCTATCTCGACGCGACGGCCGTTCCGGGCCTAACGTCCGAGATTGGGCTTGAACTCGCGGAGGAATTGATCGGACACTGCGCGACGACCGACTTCGGGAAGAGGATTTTGGCAGGAGATGTATCTGGAAGGATTCCATTCGGAGAACTGGGAGAGTTTGGCGAGAAGGTCTACCTCGCGGGATTCGCCGAGGCCGAACGCACGCGACTGATTAACGCAATAATCCCGGTTGCGCCTACGGAAAAGCACAAAACTCGAACACAGACATATTTACTATTGTTGCGGCTGGCCGAGCGCCTGAAGCGACCTCCAACAGAGGATGACGTAATTCGCGCGGCGCTGGACGGTTCAATCGGCCTGCCGGTACTCGAAGAAATTCTCGACGGATGGCTGGCATTCACAGTTCGCGACGCGATCGCCGCCGGTCACGAGTATGTACTGCAAGAAGTCACCCGGGAACTGGAAATCCGCGGACGCGTCCTTTACCCTGCAAACGAACTCATTTCTGCGATTCTTAGCCGAAACGACGAAGTCGCGCAGCCTCTCATTAACCTAAAGATATTTTCGCTAGGAGAATCGGTTCATTCACTGTCGGTCCGAGAGGTCTTTGATCGCGTGATAGCAGCGACCTCTTTAGGAACGTCGGTGCGGTCCGGACTAACGAGGTGGAACGATGGACTGGATGAGTTAGATCTTTTCCGTCAGATTCAAGCAAAACCAACTCGTGCCGGGGCCCTGGCCCTATTACCGATTGTTTGGATGATGGCAATGCGCCGAACCTCCAATGACGACAGAGGCGCGTTCACGGATTTGCTCTCTCGCGGTGGCAAAATGCGATTGAGCGTTGGAGGTTACATTACGCCGACGCTAACGGGCTATTTGGAGAGTGATGCGAGCTTTCTTGTTTTCGCCGCGGAACTTGCAGCAATCACGGTTCGCCAGCACCTACGAATTGCATGGCGTAGATTTGAGCAAGATTCTAGCAAGTTGATCGCTGTGATCAACACTGAATCTGATCGGTGGTCGTTTCGATCTCGGTTTGATGCCGGGCGCGCCTCGTCAAGGATCGCGCAGGCCGTGAGTTGGCTGGAGCAATTGGGTTTGATCGGGCCCGATGGCCTAACTGACCTTGGTGCCGAGCATTCTATGAAGGTGATCGCGAGCCTTGAAAATGAAGGAGAGAACGTATGAACCCGCGAGAGTTCTGTCGTGAAAAAGGCTACCGCTTCACGATTATCCTCACATACGGGCTGGACCTTGCATTCTTTGAATCAGTTGGTTTGAGGGATCTGGAATTTTCCGAGAACGAAGAGATCCTGATAGTCGCAGACGGATTCCAAGTGGAGTCGATGCTGCCGACATGGAGAGATTCCGTCGGTTCAATCGGTAGTCGTTATCGGGTTGCGCCGGCGAATACGCCAGGGATATTTCATCCGAAATGCATAATCAGGATCGGTGTGGAAAGAGCCGCGATTTGGCTAGGTTCGGGAAATCTAACCTTTGGCGGATGGGGAAGCAATCAGGAACTGGCGACCGACGCCACATTTGCGAGCGACTCACAGGAGGCAGGTGAAATTCGGAGTCTACTCTCAGCAGTTTCTTCGCTCATCACGGACTCCGAGAGCCGCGATTTAATCGAACGAGCAAGATCTCATTTTATTGGAGAAGAGGCGCCGGTCGAGTCGGAAAGGATTGCAATAAGTCTTGGCGCAAAGAGTCTTGCTGATCAGGTTGCCACTCGATACGAGGGCCGGAGGTTTGACCGGGCATTGGTTCTGACTGGATCCACCGATGAGCGAGGCGCGATGCTCGAATGGCTCAACTCGACGTTTGGCGTTAGACAGGTGATGGTTACGGTCGATCGGTCAAATTCGAGCTTTTTATCGGAAAAGCTTCGAGTGTTGCCGTTTGCTGTTCGGATATGTTCACAGATCCAAACGAACGGCCCCCTCCACGCGAAGTTCGTCTGGCTAGAGTCGGATGAGGGCAACGTTGCGATCGTCGGGTCCGCCAATTGTTCGGCATCTGGCTGGGTAATCCCTCCGGCTTTTGGTGGGAACGTTGAACTGATCGCTTTCTTTGATGATGCGCAAGCGGATGCTTTCAAGCCCATTATCGAACGGTTCGCACCTGATCATTTGGAGGATTTCGAGTCGGACGGCAGCGAGGCCGCGGAACGATCCGCGATTCCCGCTCGTAGCCCAATCGGACCCGCGACTCTGAATTATGATTCAGTGACAGGGATAGCTGAGATCGAGTTCGCTTGGGCGGATTCGGAGATCGATTCTGTGCTTTTGCGAGCTGGCGAACTGGATTACGAACTATCAGGCAGAGAAGGGAGGTGGATCACAAGTCTTCTTCCTTTCGGTTCTTTTGCCGAGAGTTCATTCGTCGATGTGGTCGTTATGACTGGCGAATCCGAACGGACGCAGACCGTTTGGGTAAATGACATTGTCAAGTTGCGTCGAACCTCCAAGAATCGCTTGATGACGTTCGGATTGCTTCAATTTCATGGCCAAAAACCGAGTTCCGAGCATCAGCGAATGTTGGAGGACATCAACCTAATCAAGGAGACGTTGCTTGAAGGTTCGAATGAATTTCCTGATTTTCGAGTCACGACCTCTGTGATGGATGGACCCGATGCCGCGCATGAGCAAACGAACCCCGACGATTTTGTAAAAAGCATTGAGGAATTGCGGGTGCGCGACCGCTTTGACGTGGGCAGCAGGGGCAGCGTTGGCTCATTTGGACTTACTGGAGTCATAGCAGCGTTCTTTGGGCGATTGAATCCGGAGGAAATCAGCCCCAACGAGGATGAGCAGTTAGACGATTTCGAGACTGAAGAAGTTGCACGTAGACATTGGCAAAACGCCCCGGCAACCCCCGCCGATCGGCCCAACGAACGGAACCGCATGCGCTTCACAAAATCGTTGAGCGGTTTTCTTGACAAACTTGCGGACTCGGAGTGGCTGGACGGGTGTACCGCCCGTCAGCTTCAAAATGCAATCGCATTTCCATTTGTCGCCGCCAAACTCGGCTTCGAAGGTGGATGGATTGAAGCCTCAGAAGCCGTCGTGTTGTTGAGGCGCACTTTCGACATCGCGTTCTTGCGGAAATATGGTCATGGCTCGAAGGGTGCGATTGAGTTGGTTCGGAAGAGATTCGATAGGGAAGGCAACGTCGAAGTCTTCGATCGAGTAATCGGCGACGGCACACTCTGGTCGGTTTTTTTGGTTGTCGTCGGTCGAATGAATTGGTCCGGGAGTAACTCGGAGTTTCTTCGGAAACTCGCAATGCGAACCATTTATTCGAATGCTAACCTCTTCCGGACTGCGAACTCCGGACGCGTCAGCGGATTGATCGGCACAATGGCGCCCGACGAGATAAAGGTCCTGCTTGAGGAATCCCGGGAGGTTGAAAAACAGTTTTCGGAAATGGACCGAATCCTCATTGAAGACGCCGAGCAGGTGAAAGCGAATCAGAGAAGCTCCCGCCTAAGGTTCGAAAAGGACGACCTACTGTGGATAAATGGTAATTGGGCCGAAGTCCTGGAGCCTGCGGATTGCGGCGAGAATACGATCGTCTATCACCACTCCAAGGGCGAGGTCATAAATGTCTCCACGAGCCATCTGATCAATGTCTCGGCGCTGTACCGATCACCCGAGAACCCGCTGCCGGCGAACAACCTGGGAATTGGGTAGTCCGCTCGGCTTCCGCGATATTCAGTCTGCTACTGCCAGTTCGTTCGGAATGCTCGGTAAGTCGAGTTGAAATGCAAACACTCCCCACAAATCTCCCCACAATCCAATTGTCAGGTGTTTCTCGGAAGTCTGTAAGTTGTTGAAAAGATTGGAGGCGGCGATCGGAATCGAACCGATGAATAAAGGTTTTGCAGACCTCTGCCTTACCACTTGGCTACGCCGCCCGGGCGATTTTGGATTGGGGATTTTGGATTTTGGGTTGCTCCCAGAATGGAAAAAGAACTTTCAAGCATTCAAATCGGTCCCCGATTGGAAAAGAACTTTTCAAGCAATTGAAGCGACGCCGTTGAGAGCGTCGCTTCGAAAGTTTGGAGCGGGAGACGAGACTTGAACTCGCGACTTCGACCTTGGCAAGGTCGCGCTCTACCACTGAGCTACTCCCGCTTACGCAAATTATGATTTTAGCGAAGGAGATTTATTTGTCAAGCAAACCACTTGCAAATTGCGATTTGCGATTGCGGAGGAGATTACATCGATTCCAGGATTGCAGTTACCCATTGGACTTTGGGATACCTGGAATCTCCGGAATTCAACATTCGCAAATCGGGAGCTTTGAAAAACCGACATAAAGGAAACAATTCGCGTTTTCTCCACGGATGAACGCAGATTGGGGGGATGGGGCGAATTTGTTTCACTCAGTGGCGACAGAAGTTTCACTCAGTAACGACAGAAGAGGATTTCAAGCAACGCTCAGTTCGAAGTATCCTCCCCATCCGATCTATCTGTGTTCATCTGTGGCAGAAACGGCGCGCGAATCGGCGTTGAATTGGTTTTTCAAAGCTCCCAAATCGAAAATCGCAAATCGCAAATCGCAAATCTCTCAAAGCCCGACAGTGATGTCCTTGACGAAACTCCAGTCGCCGCTGGCGTTGATCTTGATGTTGCCGATCTTCTTGCTCGCGATGACGGTGCTTGACGGATACCAGAGCGGAAGGAGCGGAACGTCGTTGCTGATGATCTCTTGCGCCCGGAGGTAGAGTTGCTTCGCCTTTTCCTTGTCGACCGTGTTGACCGCTTCCTCGATGATCTTGTCGAATTCGGGATTTGAATAGCGCGCCCGGTTGCGGCCGTTGTCCTTGCGGTCGGGGAACTCGGTCGACGCGAAAAGATCGCGGAAAAAGATCGGGTCCTGATTGCCGCCGATCCAGATCGCGGTGTTGATCTCGAACTGGCCGCTTTTCAAACTCTCGACCAAGGTCTGCAGTTCGAGAGTTTCGAGTTCGACGTTGAAACCGACCTCGCGGAGCGAATTCTGGACGATCTGCGAGTATTGGTTGACCGCCGAGTTTCCGGCGACGTATTTGAACTTGAACGCCTCGCCCTTGTATCCGGCGTCCTGAAGGAGCTTTTTCGCTTTCGCCGGATCGTACGTGTATTTCGTTCCGGTCGAATACGCCCACGACTCCTCGGGCAGAATCGAGTGCGCGAGTTTCGCCTGGCCGTTGAAAAGTTCCTTGATGATCTTTTCGCGGTCGATCGCGTAGGCGACCGCCTGACGTATGCGAACATCGTTGAAAGGCGTCCGCTGGGTATTGAATCCGATGTATTGGACGTTAGAGCCGTTCGCGCGCTCGACCTTGAGCAGCGGCGATTCGCTGAGGATCTTGAGCGAGTCGGGTGAGAGATTGGTCGGGTTTGGCGCGATATCGACGCCGCCGCTGAGCAGTTCGTTCTGAAGCGCGCTGGCGTCGGGGATGGTCTTGACGACGAGTCTCGGAATCTTTGGCGCGCCTTCCCAGTAATCGGCGTAGCCTTCAAGCCGGACGATGTTGTTGACCGAGTCGAAATTGACGAACTTGAACGGACCGCTGCCGAGCGGCGACGTCTTCTGGGTTTCGCCGGTTCCTTCGGGAATGATCGGGATGGTCACCAGGTTCGACAGCGTCTGATTTATCAACGCGGGACGCGAAACCTTGAAAACAATGGTCTTAGGGTCGGGAGTCTCGATCGAGGTGAAATGCGAAACCGTCTTCGTCGCCTTTTTTTCGGGATCCGAATCGTCCGGGACCTTTTCAAAGAAACTGCCGCGCTTCGACCCGGTGGAGGCGAACATCGTGTCGAAACTGTATTTGACGTCGCCCGAGGTCAATGTCTTGCCGTTGTGAAATTTGATGCCGTCGCGGAGCGTGTAGGTGATCGTCAGATTGTCGTCGCCGATCTTGTATTCACCGATCTCGCCGACGTACTCGAACTTTTCGTTCTTGCGTATAAGCGAATTGAAAATCAGCGTCCGGACCCGGTCGTCGGCGGCGGTCGTTGCGCCGCCTGTGAGCGTGTCGAGACTGCCAAATTTCTCCGAAAGCGCGATCGTGACGGCGTTTCCGCTACGATTGCGGCAGCCGATCGCCGTGGCGGTCAGAACGATCGCCATTAATAAAAAGATGAATCGCACCGTAATGCGCATTATGTTCGTCCTCCAATTTACTGTCGCTCCTTAAGCGACCTGATTTGTCCGGAAAGTACGGCGATCCGCGCCGCGTCAAAGTCCGGCGGCGGCTCGATGAATTTCTTCAGGGCCGCAATTCGTACCAGCGATCTGTCAATTCGTTCTTCGGCGATCTCGCCGTCGCGTACGGCCGAGACGATCGCTCCAAAAGCCTCGCGGATCCGTTTACTATCGTTGCAGACGGCGAGCATATCCCCGCCGGCGTGAAGCGCCATCTTCGAAGCATCGCCGATGCCGTAATTCTTCAGAATCGCGCCCATCTCAAGATCATCGGTGATGACCACTCCTTCAAAACCCATTTCAGCGCGCAAAAGTTTTGTGACGAAGTTGAAGCTCAGTGAAGATGGTAAAAGTTTGCCATCCGGACCGCGTTCCTGCAAGTCGGCCAAAGGGAAGGCGGCGTGCGCGATCATCACCGCGCGAACGTCTCCCGACGCAAATCGCGTCCGATAAGGGTAAAGATCGGTCTCGCTCAGTTCTTCGAACGTTAAGTTGACCTGCGGAAGATCTTCGTGCGAATCGATCTCCGTCGCGCCGAGTCCGGGAAAGTGCTTGACGCAACCGGTCACGTGTCCGCGCTGAAGTTCGTTCAGGTATGCGCCCGCGAATTCCGAGGTGTCTTCCTTCGAGTTGCCGAATGTCCGCGAGAAGAGCCCGTTGGAGAATTGTCCGCGTTCGGTCGTGATAACGTCGACGACCGGAGCGAAATTCATATTGAATCCGAGGATCCGGACGAGTTCCGCGGTGATTCGTGCAAGTTCGGACGCATCGCCGGGCGTCCGCAGGGAGCCGGCGGCGGGCATCGGTTCGGCGACGCGGCGGAGGCGGTCAACGAGTCCGCCTTCCTGGTCGAGGCTCAGGAGCGGTTCGACCGGGAGAAACTCACGGACGGAGTCGAGCAGCCGCCGTGTGTCCGATGCGTCCCGGATGTTGCGCGAGAAGAGGCAGACTCCGCCTGGCGAGACATATTCAAGGATGTCTCGAGTCGCGTCGTCAAACTCCGGCCCCGGAATTCCGATAAAGAACAGTTGTCCGATTTTCTTCTCAAGCGGCAGAGAAAGGATTGTTTCCATGTGCTCGAAAAATTGTAGCAAAAGTTAAAGCATTTTATAAAGTGTCTGCGCGGCGACACTTAAAGCAAAGCGTGAATCGTCCCGAAATATTTGATTTCGCGCCCGGATTCGGGTCAGAATGTCGGCAGGATCTCCGAAAAAGTTAAAGTGGGTTGTGAACAGTGAGAATTGTACCGATCATCATCGTTTTGTTGTCCATCGTTGCCGGCGTTTCGGCGCAAACAGTCTGCATTGGATCAAACGCTCTCAGCGAACCGAGATGCGCCGGTGATGAACTCTCGCCGGAAGAGCGCGAGTTGATCCGTTTGATCAACGATTACCGGGCACAGAACCAACTCGCGGCGATACCTGCGTCGGACGCATTGACTCACGTCGCGAACCGGCATTTGATCGATATCGCGGAGAATCTCGGCGTCCTGACGCATTCGTGGAGCGACTGCGCCTACGATGTCAAGGATGAATCGACGTGGCCATGCATCTTCAAGTCGCCGGTTCGGCTCAAGACCAACTACAAGGGCGACGGTTTTGAAAACCTGTATCGCAGCGAGAATAGTCCGGCGACGCCGTTGGCGGCGCTCGAAGCGTGGAAGAAGAGTCCGCATCACAACGGGTTGATCCTCAATCTCGGGGTCTGGCGGTCGTCCCGGTTCGATGCGCTCGGGGTTTCGATACGCGGCGGTTGGGCGTCGATCTGGTTCGGATCGCCGGCGGGCGGCGGCGTGGACCTCGGCCGGGAGATCAAGGGGCTCGGCGTGACCTACGACAAACTGGTCAACGGTTTGACCGGGATCTTGAACATCGGCAAGGAATCGTCCGTCGGTGAATCGGACAAATGGGTCGGGGTTTCCGCGGACAAGTCTCTGAGAATGGAGATCTACGGTCGCGAATCCGATATTTCGGAAACGTCGATCGGGATCACCGCCCGCCTCAATGCGCGTTCTCAGTTGAGTCCCGCGAGCCGCGCGGCGATCCTGACGTTTTTGAAGAACATCAGCCCGAATTGGATCGGCCGCGAGAAGTGGTTCAACGATTCCTTCGGCAAAGCGCTCAAGAACGCGCGCGTGCCGCAGCGTGTGAATGTCGAGAACAAAACGTTCGAATTGAAGATCGGGGCAGACCGTGGGCTCTCGATCACGGTCAAGCCGAATCGAGGCGTGCAGCCGATCGAACTTTAGATGACGCGCTTCTTCATTCCGGCGAGGATTTCTTTCGCTTCCTTCGCGGTGATGCCGTCGACGTCGATCTCGCGAAGTTCATCGATCAGAGTTTCGTTCGAGATCGCAAACAGCGAGACCTGCGCGGCCGACCTCTTGGCTGCGGCGCGCCCCGAGGCGCCCGACTCGGCAGCAGCTTCAGCGCGGCCTTCACGAAACACCGCAAGTTCATATTTTTCAAGCTTTTCGAGGACGCTCTTCGCGCGTTCGATGACTTTTTGCGGCAGCCCCGCAAGTTTCGCAACGGCGATCCCGTAGGATTTGGAGGCTTTGCCCTTCTGGAGTTTGTGAAGAAAGACAACGTCTCCGTCCCTTTCGCTTGCGGTCACCTGGAAATTCCTCGCTCCCGGCAGACTCTCCGCAAGTTCAGTGAGCTCGTGATAATGCGTCGCGAAGAGCGTCTTCGCCGAATGGTCCGGCGAATTATGCAGGAACTCGGCGACCGCCCAGGCGATCGAAAGTCCGTCGAAGGTCGATGTTCCGCGCCCGATCTCGTCGAGCAGGATCAGGCTTCGGGGCGTCGCGTTATGGAGGATCGTCGCCGTTTCGGTCATCTCGACCATAAACGTCGAGCGACCGCTCGAAAGATCGTCGGATGCGCCGACACGCGTCCAGACTCGGTCGATGATCGGCAGACGCGCGTTCTTCGCCGGGACGAACGAACCGATTTGCGCCAGAATCTGGATGATCGCGATCTGCCTCAGAAGCGTTGACTTTCCGCCCATATTCGGACCGGTTATGATCAACAGACGATCCGTCGAGCTATTGAGATAGATATCGTTTGGAATGAACGTCTCCGAAAGGAAAGCCTCGACGATCGGATGGCGCCCGTCCTTGATCGCGATCTCGTCGCCGTCGTGAAGCATCGGAGCGGTATAGTTTCGACGCACGGCGGTCTCCGCCAACGACGAAACGGCGTCGAGCGCGGCCAGCGCGCGGGCCGTCGCCTGGAGTTTCGGAGTCTCTTCGCGAACCTGCGCGCGGACGGTCTGGAAGATTTCGGTCTCGAGCCGGACTATCTTCTCGTCGGCCCCGAGGACCTTTTGTTCCCATTCCTTGAGCTGCGGCGTGGTGTAACGTTCCGCGTTTGCGACCGTCTGCCGGCGCTCGTAATCTGCCGGAACGCGCGCCAGGTTTCCTTTCGAAACCTCTATGAAATAGCCGAAAACGCCGTTGAACTTTATCTTGAGGTTGGAGATCCCGGTCCGAACGCGTTCGCCATCTTCGAATTCGGCGATTACTTGTTTTCCGGAACGGCTCAGACGGCGAAGTTCGTCGAGTTCGGCGCTGTAACCGTCGCGGATCAATCCCCCGTCGTTCAAGTTGAGCGGCGGCTCGTCGGCGATCGCCCGATCGATCAGTGACGCAATGTCAGGGAGTTCGTGGATACTCTCGGAAAGGACACGGAGCATCAAGGATTCAGCGTCCGACAATGCCGACCGAATTCGCGGAGCCTGCGAAAGTGATCGATTGAGCGCGATCAGATCGCGGGCGGTCGCCGTGCCGAGATTCAGACGTCCGACGAGCCGTTCGAGATCCGCAACCTCCTTCAGCAGAAAACGAACCTGGTCGCGAAGGAACGAATTGCCCAGTTCGCTGACGGCCGCGAGCCTCGATTCGATCTCCTGCCTTTTGATCGACGGCCGGAGTAGCCACGAACGCAGAAGCCGCGCGCCCATTCCGGTGACGGTTTCGTCGATGACCGCGAAGAGCGTCCGTTTGCCGCTCTCGCCGCGTGATTCGACGAGTTCGAGATTTCGGACCGTGACGGCGTCGAGCACCATATGATCGTGGGTCTCGACAAACCGTATCTCGGAAATATGTTCGGCTGCCGCACGCTGCGTATCCCGGGCGTATCGGAGACACGCGCCGGCGGCCCGCGTCGCTTCTGCGTTGTCTTTAAGACCGAACGAGTTAAGCTCCCGAACCTTAAGTTGTGCTTTAAGTAATTCCGCGGCGTCCGCCGGATGAAACTGCCAGTCGTCGAGACCGGTCAGCGTCGCGGAAAAACGCGACCCGCCGGTTGAGAGCGTCCGTCCGTCGTCCGCCGCGCCGGCTAACAGCGTCGAACGCGCGTTTCCGAATGTCGATTCGACCAGGGTGCGCAGACTCTCCGGAAAAAGTATCTCGCGGGGCGCAAAACTCTCGATCTCGGCGCAAGCCTTCGCCCAGGAGTTTCCCCCGCGGTGCTCGGTCGCGAGAAACTCGCCGGTCGACAACTCGAGAAAAGCCAGTCCGAATGTGTCGCCCGACCCGGCAACCGCCGCCAGATAGACCGATTCCTTTGCTTCCAAAAGTTGCGGATCGATCGCCGTTCCGGGCGTGATGACGCGGACAACCTCGCGTTTTACGAGCTTTACGCCTTTTCCGGCCTCTTCGGTCTGGTCGCAGATCGCGACCCGATAGCCTTTGCGTACGAGTCGCGCGATGTAGGTCGCGGCGGCGTGATGCGGAACGCCGCACATCGGGATCGGATTCGGCGAATCCTTCTGCCGCGCCGTCAGTGTTATTTCGAGTTCACGTGAACCGGTTACGGCGTCTTCGTTGAACATCTCGTAAAAATCTCCGAGGCGGAACAGAAGGATGGTTCCGGGATGCTGTTTCTTGATCTCGAGATACTGCCGGTACATCGGCGTCGCGTTTTGCATGATGGCGTTTGAGTTCAAAAGTTTAACTTAATTCGAGGGCAAAATTAAGCGGTCTGATCCGGCGATTGTTCATTAATTACTGAATTTGCTAAAATGTTGGTTCTTAAGTTACTTTAGAGGTTATTTTTGGTTAATGTCCGCCGGCTCGGAAAACGCAACAAACCATTCAAATACCGCGAGAATCAAAAGGTTCGTCGGAAAATCCTTGTGAAAAATAAGTTGGGAGAAGATTTTATGAACGCGTTACGATTTATTTTTTCGGTTTCGCTTGCGGTTTTGTCGGTCTCGACGTTCGTTTCGGCGCAGGGCGCGATCCCCGGGGCCGGAACGCGTGACGACCGCTACCGGATCGGATATCAGGACGTGCTCGACGTCACGGTCTTCAAGCATTCGGAGCTGAATACGCGGGTTTCGATCAATCCCGACGGAACCATCATCCTGCCGCGGGCGACGAAACCGATCGACGCCTATTGCAAGACCGAACGCGAACTGAAGGCGATCATCGAAGAGGATTACCGGAGTTTTCTGAAGAATCCTTATGTCAATGTCGTCGTCGCGGAACAGCGTTCGCAGTCGTTCGGCGTTATGGGCGCGGTCGAAAAACCGGGGAATTTCTTCGTCAGCCGCCGAATTCCTTTGCTCGAACTGCTGTCCTTCGCGGGCGGACCGAACAAAGAGGCGGGTTCGCGGCTGCTCGTCGCACGGCTCGGAAGTTCCGCGGCGTGCCGTCTGAGTATGGACGCGGTCGCGACGCCCGAACAGTTCGCGCTGATGAATTTCAAGATCCGCGACGTTCAGGAAGGCAAGCGCAATATGGTGATGCAGCCCGGCGACGTCGTCTCGGTCCTTGAGGCCGACTCGATCTTTGTCTACGGAAACGTCAACAAGCAGGGCGAGGTAAAGGTCAAGGAGCCGCGTACTTTGCGCCAGATCATCGCCTCCGCCGAGGGCTTCGCGCCGTCGTCACAGAAGGACAAGATCCGGGTTTTCCGGCAGAAACCCGACAGTTTGGATTGGGAAGAGGCTGTTTACAACATCAAGGAAATTGAAAAAGGGAAGATCGCCGATCCGTTCCTAATGCCGGGAGACATCGTTGCAGTTTCCGAAGACAAGTTTGCGGCGATCGTCAAAAAGGTCACCGACGGCGTGACCGGCGGATTCAGCAACCTCCCGATCCTGATCCGATAAGTGCCGTCATACGAATCTATGAAAGAGAGTCGCGAGATCATTAAAAAGCAAGCCCCCGAGCGAACGGAAATCGAACGTCCCTACAATGTCGAGATGCCGTCGCAGCCGGGCGGTTACGGCGGGTATCGCGAGTTGTACGCCCAAGAGGGAATGCAGCTCATCGATTACTGGCGGGCGATCCGCAAGCGACTCTGGCTGGTGATCGGTATCACGGTGCTGATAACGACCCTGACCGCGATCTATATGGCGCGGCGCCCGAACATCTATCAGGCGACCGCAACGGTCCAGGTCGATCTTGAGCAAACGAATCCGGATCTCGTGACCAGCGAACGCCGCGTCAGCGTGACCAACCCGGATCCGGCGTACTTCAACACCCAGCTCCAGCTGCTGACGAGCGAGACGCTGCTTCGACGCGCGGTCAAGGAATTGAACCTCGACGGCAACAAGGAGTTTCAGGCGGCAAAGGCCGAAGAATCGACCTCGGCGTGGCGCTCATTCCTCAAAACCATAGGGCTCGCGAGCGACACCAAGAAAAAGGATGAAAAGACGCTGGGCGATGCCGCCGGAGGTTCTTCGGCGACCGGAGAAGAAATCGCCGAAGCGATCCGGCTGGCGCCGTTCATCGACGTTATCCGCAAGAACCTGACGGTCGAGCCGGTGCGGGAATCCCGCCAAACGGTGAAGGAAACGCGTCTGATAAATGTTTCGTTCCGTCACTCGAATTCGGATCTGGCCGCAAATGTCGTCAATGGAATCGCCAGTGTTTTCTCCAAGCAAAATCAGGAAAGACGTTCCGGAACCAGCAAAAAGACGAGCGATTTCCTCGACGACCGGATCGCGGACCTGCAAACCCAGATCAAGAGCGACGAGGTGAAACTTGTCGAACTCAAGCGCACGTCCGGGATCATCGATCTTGACGAGCGTTCGACGATCGTTCTCCAGCGCCTCGAAGGACTGAACAAACAGCTTCTCGATTCGGAGAATCTCCGCAAGAATGCCGAGGCCCAGTACAACGCCGTTCGGAATTCGCCCGATCAACTGAATTCTCTGGCTGAAGCCGAGGTGATCCGGTACACGACCGAGCGCGAGAACGATATCCGGACAATCCGCAACCGGACGATGGAAATGGTTACGCAGCTACGGGCGGAAAAGGAAAAGCTGCTCGTCGAATACCGCGATTCGGCGCCGGAAGTTCAAGAGATCGACAAGAAGATCGAGACCCTGAACAACGGACTCAAGGAAGCGCAGGACAAGAACGAAAAGGACCTCAAGGACTTTCGGACGCGCGCTTCGCAGACGATCCTCGACAATCTGCGCACGAAATACGTACAGTCGAAAGGCCAGGAGGACAAGATCCGCGCCGCTTTCAGCGAACAATACAATCAGGCACAGTCGCAGAACGGCGCGGCGATCAATATCAGGCTTTTGGAGCAGAACCTCGAGACCAACAAAGGTTTTCTCAAGGATCTCAACCAGCAGCAGAGTTCTAACATCATCGTTTCGCAAGGGTCCGATAACAATATCAGCATCGCGGAGATCGCGATCCCGCCCGAAGTTCCGATCGCGCCGCGGCGCTTGATGACGGTGCTCGCGGCGTTGGTCCTGTCGACTCTGTTCGGCGCCGGACTCGCGTTGTTCCTCGAATACCTCGACGATACGATCCATTCGACAGAGGAAGTCGAAAGCCTTCTGCAACTGCCGGCTCTGGCCGCGATCCCGACGATCGATTCGATGCCGAAGCGGCGATTGCTGCTCGTTGGGGCAAATGGAGAGGAGCAGGAACCGAAAGGGAGCACCGAATTGCTGATCAATAACGATCCGCGTTCGTCCCTGGCGGAAGCGTACAGGCAACTCAGGACCTCGATCCTGCTTTCGACCGCCGGGCACGCACCCAAATCGCTGCTCGTTACCTCGAGCCTTCCGGCCGAAGGAAAAACGACGACCGCCGTCAACACCGCGATCAGCCTCGCGCAGACCGGCGCGAAAGTGCTCGTGATCGACGCCGATATGCGCCGGCCGCGCCTGCACAGCGTTTTCGGGATCAGCAACGCGCAGGGCTTGAGTACCATTCTCTCAAGCGAAATGACGCCTGCGGAAATCGTCGAAACGGTTCAGTATGACGACGACGCGAAACTCCACTTGTTGCCGTCGGGACCGATCCCGCCGAATCCGGCGGAACTGATCGGTTCTGAGCAGATGACCAATTTTCTGAAGGTGATGCAGGATAATTTCACACATGTCGTCGTCGATTCGCCGCCGATCGCTTCGTTCACGGACGGCGTTTTGATCGCGTCGATGGTCGACGGCGTGATTCTCGTCGTCCATTCGGGAAAGAGTTCCCGCCAGGTTGTCCGTCGCGCCCGCCAGTTTCTTCAGGATGTCGGTGCGAAGGTCTTGGGCGTAGTGCTCAACAACGTCAATCTGCGATCTCAGAACGACTACTATTACTATCAAACGTATTACCACCAAGATTATTATCGTCACGATGACGAAGGGCAATGATCACGGAAGAAAAGCTGACGCGGGTTGAAATCGTCACGCCGGTCCATAACCGGCGTGACATTACTTTGCAGTGTCTGAGAAGCCTTTCGAGGGTGAATAAGGACGGGCTCTCCGTGCACGTGGTCATCGTCGATGACGGGTCGACGGACGGCACTTCTGAAGCGATCCGGGCATCATATCCAGAGGTCGAGATAGTTTCCGGCGACGGAAACCTGTGGTTCACCGCAGGAACGAATCGCGGGATAGAGGCGGCGCTCAAACACGATCCGGATTTCATTCTGACGATCAACGACGACGAGGTTTTCGACGCGGAATTCCTTCAGCGGATGATCGCGACCGCGCGCCGGAATTCGCGTTCGATCGTCGGCGCGCTGCTCTTGCTTTGGGACGAACCCCACAGAATCTTCCAGGTCGCGCCGCGTTGGGAGACGTTCTCCGGCGGATTTCGGCATTGGGTCAAGCAGACGGTCTGGACGGTGCCGGCCAAACCCTGGGAAGTGGAACTGATCGTCGGCAACTGCGTTCTCTTTCCGGTCGCGGCGATTCGCGAGAACGGCCTGATGAACGAAAAGCGGTTTCCCCATTTCGGCGATGCCGAGTACACGCCGAGGATGCGCCGCAACGGCTGGAAGCTATTGGTCGACCCGTCCGCACGCGTTTTTTGCCAACCCAACAATCTCCCGCCGCGGGTTCGGAAGATGGGCGCGAAAAAGCTCTTTCGGACGCTTTTCATCGATCTCGGCAACACACACAGTCTTCGCCGGAGGTTTCTCGCCAACTGGTACGGCGCGCCGAACCGATTCGAAGCGCTGCTCGCCTTTCCGGTCTTTTTCATTCGCTGGGCGATCGGAAAGAACATCGAAGGAAGCTACGCTGAAACGGTTCCTGAGCCGCCTCTCTTCGAAACATATGCCGACCGCGTCGTTGGCTGACCCTGAGAGAGGAGTCTGTCTGAAAAGTCCGTATTCCTGAAAGTCGCAAAAGGGGACAAAATGTGCGGCAAGGCGAAAGAAACGACCGCCGCCCTTTGTTGAACAACGCGTCATTATGATGCTGCAAGGGTCCAATAATCAACGGCTTACCTTCGCCCCCTTAACGGGGTCGGCGTCCCGTCTGACTATAAACCCGGGGTTACGCTTCGCTCACCCCGGGCAATTCTCTGATTCGCTTTCAGCGAATTTTTCCACTTTTCAGCCTCGATCTTGGCGGACTTTGCGCGAAGAACAGGCTTTTGCATCCAGTCGCGTGATTTGGCGGCAAATCTGACCTAACGCTTAATCTCGGTTTACTTTAGTTCCTCGACCCAATAATCGACCATTTCGTCGAGCATCGTCTCGAATGTGTACTCGGGTTGCCAACCGGTTCTGTTCCGGAGCTTGGTCGAATCGCCTTTGAGATTATGAAGCTCCTCGGGTCTCAAGTACCGCTGATTCACAAAAACGCGCTCTTTCCAGTCGAGGTTAAGCCTTCCGAAAACATATTCGACAAGATCCTGGACGCTTTTTGAGATTCCCGTTGCACAAACGAAATCGTCAGGCGAGTCGAGCTGCAGGATCTGCCACATCGCTTTGACGTAATCCTTCGCGTGCCCCCAATCTCTCGTCGCCTGAAGATTTCCGAGTTCGAGCCGTTCGGTCTGACCGTAAAAGATCCGGACCGCTTCCTTGCAGACCTTGTTCGTGACGAAGTTCGTGCCTCGCCTGGGGCTTTCGTGATTGAAGAGGATGCCGTTGGAAACAAAGAGCTTGTAGGCGTTCCGGTAGTTTCGCGCGAGGTGGTAGGAGAAGACCTTTGCGCAGCCGTACGGGGAAACCGGGTTCATCGGCGTCTTCTCGCGCTGGTAACCGTCGGAGTCGATCGAATTCCCGAACATCTCCGAGGACGACGCCTGATAAACGCGAATGTCGGGTTTCATCAGCCGAACTGCTTCGAGCACGTTGACTGTGCTCAGTCCGGTCGCATTTGCCGTGTAGATCGGCTGGTCGAAAGAAATCCGTACGTGCGACTGCGCCGCAAGATGATAGAGTTCATCGGGCTGGATCTCCTTGATGACATAGATCAGGGAAGAGAGATCGGTGATGTCCGCGTAATAGAGATTTATCCGGTCGCGGATATGTTCGATCCGCGTCGTTTGGGTTTCGGCGACCGAGTTTCGTTTCAGTATTCCGTGAACTTCGTATCCCTTTTCGAGCAAAAACTCCGCGAGGTAACTCCCGTCCTGGCCATTGATTCCTGTGATCAGGGTCTTTTTCATATAATGTTGTTCGCTTTGTAGTAGTCGTAAACCTTTTTGATACCGACGGTTAAATCGGTAAATATAAAGTGAGGCATGAATGATTTCATCCGCGAGTTCGAAACGTCTTTGCGAAACTGACCATCGGGTGATGTTTGGTCGAATTCGAGCCTCAGATCGGACTTGCCGCACGCCTCAAGGGCGATCTCGGCGATCTCGCGAATGCTTCGGTTTTCATCAACCGCCACATTAAAGGATTCGTATAAATCGCTCTCAATACAATGTTTAATGGTTCGGGCAAGATCGCCGCCGTACATAAACTGCCGGAGCGGGGTGCCCGTTCCGAGCAGCTTGACCACTGCACTTCCTTCACGTTCTGCCTTAATAATCTTTCCCAAAAGCGCTGTTAAATAATGACTTCGTTGTTCATCCACTTTGTCATATTCACCGTACAGATTGCAGGGGATCAAATAATTGTATTTCAAGCCATACTGCTTGGCGTAGGCGTCGATCTGCACCGCCATCGCGCGTTTGGCGATCGCATACGGGAAATTCGTTCGCTGGGGTTCGCCCTTGTGCAGGTCCGCTTCGAGCAAAGGGTAAGTCGGGTAAACGTCGGGATAGATGCAGGTCGACAATACGGCGGTCAGTCTCGGGACGTCGTTCAGCCGCGCATACTTGAGCAAAAGCGTATTCATCAAAAGGTTCTGCTCGATGAACTCGGCGGGGAAGTTGATGTTTTCGATGATCCCGCCGACGCGTGCGGCAAGATGCACGATGTGGTCCCAGCCGTCGCCGCACAGTCTCTTAACGTCCGCTTCGGAGCGAAGATCGCAGTCCGACGAAGAAATATAAGTTGCGTCCGGCAGGATATCTCTGAGATGGCGGCCGACAAGGCCCGATCCGCCGGTCACGAGGATCTTTTTCATACTGTCCTAACGATACACATTTTGAGATAACGCGACAAGTTTCGCCAATGAGTGAATAAAATCAACAAGTTAGCGGGAGGAACGCGACACCGGACCGCGATTCTGATAGAATTTCCCTTCGAATTTTTCCGAAAAAGTTCAGAGATCACTTTAACTGTCGCTGTGCCGACCCTTGAGATAACACTTGAAGTCCGAATATCAGACTGAAACATTGCCGAAGGAAGTTGTCTTCGCTTGGAACTACCTTGAATGGGGCGGGGCGCAGATCTATTTCCTTGGAATAGCCCGCCGCATAATGGACCGTTGCAGGGTGCGTTTTGTTTTTCCGCGAGGAACGGATCCGCAGTTTCTCGATTTTTGTAAGGCGGCCGGCATCGGGTTTGAGCTGATTGAATCCCGGGCCGATCTCGCGCCTGCCGACGGGATCGGACGTAAACTCCGAAGGCATCTGAACAAGATTCGCGCGGAAATCTCGATGATCCGCGCTTTGAATCGCTACGATCGCAAGGACAGCGTTCTGCACGTCGAGTTGTCTCCCTGGCAATCGGTGACTGCGCTCGCCGTGCTGTCTGCGGGCGGTCCGGTGTTTTCGACGATGCACAACCGTCTGCCGACGGCGTCCGGGTGGCGGCGGCGGCTCTGGAATTTGAAGTTCGCGATGGTGTCACGCCTGGAGAACTTCCGGCTCTTCACGTCGAACCGGGACGCGAAGGAGAGCCTCGCACCGTATGTTTCGCCGGATTTCCTTGGAAGGACGGCGGTCACGTATACGAATGTCGATCCGGACGAGGTAGCGGAAGCATTCGGGGCGGAGTTCGATGCCCTCGCATTGAGGATGCGCTTTGGAATCCCCGAGAACGAACTTCTGGTGCTTTCGGTCGGGCAGTTTATCGACCGGAAGGGCCGCTGGGACGTGCTGGAGGCCGCGCGAATTCTTGAACGGATGGGTGAGAAGATCAGTTTCGTGTGGATCACAAACTCGGAGCTTAGTGAAGCGGAGCGGGAAAAGGTCGGTGAATTCGGGCTCGGAGCGCGCTTTCGCCTGATCAGGTCCGCCGATATCGGCACAAATCACCTCGATCTGATGCGTTTTTTGAGAATCGCGGACGTCTTCGTGCTTCCGAGTTACGTAGAGGGCCTTCCGATCTCGCTGCTCGAAGCGATGTCGCTCGGAATCCCGAGCGTTTCAACCGATGTCAACGGTATTCCCGAGGCGATCATCGACGGCGAAACCGGACTCCTGATCGCACCCGGCGACGCGCCGGCGCTGGCGGCGGCGGTGCGTAGCTTGAGCCTCGACGACGGCCTTCGGACACGACTCGGAAGCGCGGGACGGGAAAAGGTGTTGCGGGAATTCAACGAAAAGGAGGTCGCCGAGATCGCTTTCGAGGCATACGCGAAAGCGTGCAAAGGCAAAAGATGAGCGGTTCGGGAGGAAAAGCGAGAGGTGTTGCGAAGAACGCTTTTTACGGGTTTTCGACCTGGTTTTTACCGCTCGGACTCAGTTTCGTAGCCACGCCGATCATCGTTAAATCACTTGGACACAGCGGTTACGGCGTTTATGCGTTGGTCCTCGGCGTAGTCGGGTATTCGTTCAACCTGAACACCGGCCGCGCCGTAACGAAGTTCATCGCCGAATATCAGAGATCGCGTGAAACCGGCCGCATCAACGACGTTGTGGCGACGACTTTGGCGATCAACCTCGTTGTCGGTTCGCTCGGAGCCCTGCTGCTTGTCGCCATATCGGGTTGGCTCGTGAGGAGTGTCTTCCGGATCGACGAAGCGAACGCCCCGGACGCGATGCACGCCTTTTATGCCGCTGCGGGCATTATCTTCCTGACGATGCAATGGCAGGTGTTCCTCGCGGTTTTGCAGGGCTTTCAGCGCTACGACCTGTTTTCAAAGCTGACGAACCTCTCGAGCATCGCGACGATCGCCGGCAGCGTGGTTCTTGCACTGGCGGGTTACGGGTTGCTCGCGCTGCTTTTATGGAACGTCGGCGTTCTCGCTTTTGCTTGGTTATTGACCTTCGCCGTCGCACGGAATCTTCTGCCGCCCGGTTCGATCGCGCCGATTCCCAAACGGGAAACGATGCGGCGAATTATCGGCTTCAGCGGCGGCGTCATCGGCTACCAGATCATCTCGAACGCGGTGCTCCTGTTTGAACGCGGCTGGATCATCCGAAAACTCGGTGAGGAGAGCCTGACCTATTACGTCGTTCCGATGACGCTCGGAATATACATTCACGGTTTTGTTTCGAGCCTACTCCTCGTAGTCTTTCCGCTTTCGAGCGAACTCGGCAGCGACCGCGAGAAACTGAAGAGTCTGTATCTGCGTTCGACGAAACTCGTTTGCTTTTTCATCGGATTTATTGCGGTGACGCTAATTGTTGAAAGCAAATTGTTTATGACCCTTTGGATGGGGCCCGAGCTGGCTGCGCAGTCGGCGCCGGTTCTGGTCGTCCATACCTTGACGTTCGCTCTGGCGGCCCTGCTCGTCGTTTCCTGGAATATGACCGAAGGCCTCGGTTACCCGTCTTACAACTTCGGTGCGTATTTGGTCTGCTTCGTGATCGCGATCGCCGGGATGCTGTTCTTGACAGCTGAATACGGGATCATCGGTACCGCGATCGCAAGATTTTCGGGCTTTTTCGTGCTGACGTTCTCGATCCTGTATGTCGAGCGCTGGTTCTTCGGTAAAATACAAGGCGGGTTCTGGGCAAAAACGATCGGGTCGGTCGGTCTTGCGGCGGCGGCCGGGGCGTTCGTGGAGTTAGCTGGTTTGGCGTACCTTCCCGCGAACTGGCTCTCGCTGGTGGCGACCGTCGGCGTTGCCGGCGTGATCTATTGCCTGGTCCTTTTTGCCGTCGGATTTGTCGGCGACGATGAAATTGCGCTTGCGGGGCGAATTTTGAAGAAGAATTAGAAAAATATGTCGAAAAAGATCGAACTCGTCGATCGGGTTGCATTCATCAAACAAGAGTCGAAAGGGAAAAAGGTGCTGCATCTGGGCTGCACCAACTGGCCCTATACAGCCGATTCGATCGCGCAGAACATGCTGCTCCATTCCGATCTTGAGAAGATCGCGGCGGAACTCCACGGATTCGACTTCGATCAGGAGGGAATCGATCTTCTGATTGAAAACGGCTCCCGGAATCTCTACCGGGCGGACCTCGAGAGACTCGATGAAGTTCCGCTCGATGCGACGTTCGACGTCATCATTGCCGGCGAGATGATCGAGCATCTCAACAATCCCGGGCGATTCTTCGACGGGATCAAGCGCTTTATGAACCCTGAAACGCGGCTCGTGATCACGACGATCAACGCCTATTCCGCGATGCGTTTCGCGATGTACGGGCTGCGCGGCCGCGGCGGCGAGAACGAGCCGGTCCATCCCGACCACGTCGCATACTATTCATACCGGACGCTGAAACTGGTCGTCGAGCGCAACGATCTGGAATTGAAACAGTTCTGTTTTTACGACGTCGGCCCCGAGCATCGCCCGCATTTACGCTGGTTTTATAAATTGGTCAATGATGTTAGTGTAAAAATGTCGCCGCAGTTGTGTGACGGAGTCATCGCGGTTTGCGGACTCCGAAACGGTTAGGATTTTGATGAAACAGGAAGCATCGGAACGGCCGCATTCGATGGCCGGGCATGAAACGCACGAAAAGGTCCTCGAACTCGTCAGGAAACACGTCAGCGAACCGGCGTCGATCATCGACCTCGGAGCCGGCCAGGGCGCCTTTTCGAAGAGTCTGCGCGAACTCGGGCACCGGGTGCTCGCGGTCGATTCGGATCCGGATAACTGGCGTGTTCCCGAGGTTGAGGTGCTCGATATCGACCTTGACTGCGAATTCGCTTCAAAGGTCGGAGCGCGGAAGTTTGACGCCGTCGTCGCGATCGAAATTATCGAACATGTCGAGAATCCTTTCAGCTTCGCCCGCGAGGCGGCTAAGTTATTGAATGAAGGCGGGTTTCTGTTTTTGACGACCCCGAACGTCGAAGCCGTCAGTTCGCGGCTCATTTTTCTTTACACCGGACGGCTGAAGCATTTCAGCGCCTGGGAAACGGTTCGGCCGGCGCACATCACGCCGATCTTCCGTTGGAAACTCGAAATGCTTCTTGACGAAGCAGGTTTCGAGATCGTCGAAGAAGGATTCAATAGGTATATCTACAAAACCGGCGAAAATCTCAAAGGAAAGATCGCCGGGATCGCGGCGCGGCTCTTAAAACCGCTCCTAAAAGGTGAAAAAGGCGGCGAGGGCAGGATCATCGTCGCGCGCAAGACAGTTCGGAAATGAGATCGGTCAACAACCTCAGGAATGTTCAGATAAGCGGCGGACGGCGCGGCGGGCTCTTCGTGCCGGTTGCGGGACTTTGGGGACTCGCGTTGGTCGCGGGGTTGGCGTTTTTCGTATTCGACGGCGGTTTCGGGGCTGCGCTCGGCGATTTCTATCTGGTTCCGTGGGCGCTTGGAGCCGGAGCAATAGTTCTTGCGCCGGCCGCATATTACTACTATCGGGGTGAGTTCGATCTTTTTCATCCGCTCGTCTTCGGAGTCTGGTCCTATATCTTCCCGGCGTTTGTTGTCGGAGCGTTCATCATCACGTTCAATATGACGAACAATTACGTGATGCTTTTCGTGACCGATCCCGAATATACCTTGCCGTTGTCGCTCGTCTACGTGTCTATCGGGTTCATCGGCGTCGTTGCCGGGTTTTACCTTCCGGTCGGCCAATTTGCCGCCGACAGACTCAGCCGATTCTCGCCGAAGGGCGACTGGGACCTCGACAAGGTCTGGTTCCCGGGGGTCGTGCTGACGCTTTCGGGGCTCGCGATCAGCATTCTCGGAATCCTGCAGGGCGTCCTCGGCTTTCAAAGGGTAGATCAGGTCGGCGCCTTCGACAGCGTGGTCGTGTTTCTGACCTATATCTTCAACGTCGGCTACGTGCTTCTGTGGCTCGCGATCTTTCAAACCCGAAAACGGAACGGTCTCTTTTATTTGATCATTGCGTTTCTGGTGATGATGATCCCGCTCAGAATGGCGCTTCAGGGCGGACGCAGCAGCCTGATGCTGAGCGTCATCTCGATCGCCGTCGCTTTCTGGTATTCGGGCCGTCGATTGAAATGGCAGCACACCTCGGTTTTCGGGGCGATTCTCGTCGTTTCGATCTTCATAGGGATCATTTACGGAACGACGTTTCGGCGCATCAAAGGATCGGAGGAGCGCATCAATGCCGGCGATTACGTCGGACAGATCGCCGAGACCTTCGATTATATCTCCCGGGCAGATACTTCGATGATTTTGTCCGAAGGCTTCAGCTCGATGGCCGAGAGGATCGAAAATCTGAGTTCGCTGGGCGTCGTTGTCGCCAATTACGAGAAACTCGAGCCGTACGAAGAGAGTTACGGCCTCAAGAACAACATCGTCAACGACCTTTTGACGTCGTTCGTTCCGCGAATCGTCTGGGCCGACAAGCCAAACACCTCGGATCCGCGGGCATACAGCGAGCTTTATTTCGATTACGGCGACAATTCGTTCGCGATCACTCCTTTCGGCGATCTTCTGCGCAATTTCGGGGTCATCGGGATCCCGCTCGGAATGATGATCATCGGGGTCTATTACCGGCTGATCTACAGTTACTTGATCGCCACTCCGGAGTCGAGGATTTGGAAAAAGGTCGCCTATTATCCGTTGCTTGCGGCGGTTTCGTTCGAATCGTTTTACGCGACGTTTTTTCCGATCGTGCTGCGCGTTTTTTTCGTCGTCGTCGTCAGCGTCGTCTTCACCAGCTTTTTCGCTCGGAAGTTCCAACGCGACAATCGTTTCCAATGATTTCGGCGGATGGGTGTTCCGTTCTTGCACGACGGGCGCTTCGGATAATAAACTCTTCCTTTTCGCCCTTCGGGGTTTTCGAACAGTAATGGCCATAATTCTTGGAATAAACACGAACCACGCCGGTTCTTCGGCGGCACTTCTGGTCGACGGTCAACCGTTGGCGGCGATCGCGGAAGAACGGCTCAACCGGGTCAAGTATTTCGCGGGTTTCCCTCGCCTTTCGGTTTTGCGGTGTCTCGAGATCGCCGGCGTCGGGTTCGAGGATATAGACGCCGTCGCTGTCGGACGCGATTCTTCGGCGAATCTCTCGAAAAAACTCGAATTCGCTTTAAGAAATCCTGGTAAATTATTGAATCTTGCGAAGATACGCGGCAAGAGCAAAACGTTTGACGATCTTAAAACGATGATCGCAAAGGAATGCGGGGTCCCGCATTCGTCTCTGCGATTCGAAACCTACAACGTCGAGCACCATCTGGCCCACACCGCCAGTGCATATTTTGCGTCCGAATGGGATCATTGCGCGGGAATCACGATCGACGGCTCGGGCGATTTCGTTTCGTGCCTGATGAGCGAATGCGTCGGAGACGAGATCAAGCCCGTCAAGAAGATATTCGTCCCGCACTCTCTGGGAACGATGTACACCGCGGTTTGCCAGTTCATCGGTTACGGAAAATACGGTGACGAGGGCAAGGTGATGGGCCTCGCGCCGCTCGGCGAGGACCGGTACCGCGAGTTTTTCGAAGGGATGCTCAGCCGTACGAAGGACGGCTTTACGCTCAATTCGGATTACTTCCTGCCGTTCGGTGCGAATCAGGGGATGGAGATCAACGACGACGGCGAGATGATCGTCCATCGCCTGTATTCCGACAAGTTCATCGAGGCGTTCGGCGAACCCCGGGCGCGGCATTCGGAGATCAAGCAGCGCGATATGGACATCGCCTTCGGATTGCAGCGCGTTTTCGAGGAGTATTACATGCATATCCTCAACGTTCTCCACTCGAAAGTTCCGACGACGCGCCTGGCGATGGGCGGAGGCTGCGTCCTGAACAGTGTCGCCAACGGTAAATTGCTGCTCGAAACGCCGTTTCGCGAAACGTGCATCCAGCCGGCGGCCGGCGACGACGGGCTCGCGCTTGGCGCGGCGCTTTTCGTTTCCAATTCTGTTCTCAAGGAACGCAAGCGCTGGGTGATGAAGCATTCCTATCTCGGCGACGAGTATTCGGACTCCGAGATCAAGTCCGAACTCGACCGCTACGGGGTCGTTTACGAGGAACTCGGACGCGCCGAACTGATCGAGCAAACCGCCGGGATCATCGAGGACGGCAACGTTGTCGGATGGTTTCAGGGCCGAATGGAGTGGGGGCCGCGCGCGCTCGGAAACCGTTCCATACTTGCGCATCCGGGGTTTCCCGATATGAAGGACATTCTCAACGCCCGCATCAAGCATCGCGAATCGTTCCGGCCTTTCGCGCCGTCGGTGCTGCAGGAACGCCAGAACGACATTTTCGAGCAGGATCATCCGTCGCCTTTTATGCTGCACGTTTACAAGATACGACCCGAATGGCGCGACAGGCTTTCGGCGGTCAATCATCTGGACGACACCGGACGCCTGCAGACGGTCGCTCGCGACGAGAACCCACTCTATTACGACCTGATCAGCGCCTTCGAAAAGAGGACGGGCATTCCGATCATCCTCAACACGAGCTTTAACGAGAACGAGCCGATCGTCGCCAAGCCTTCGGAAGCAATCGAGTGCTTCCTGCGAACAAAGATGGACGTCCTGGTGATCGGCTCGTACATCTGCCGAAAACAATGATTTGGAACGTTGAGAGAGTGCCGGATCTGGACGGCTACACGGTCGAGTGGGCGGAGCGCGGCAATTACCTACTGTCGCGCCGGAACGCGATCTATCGGTCGGCAGATCTTCAACCGCCGTTCGAACTCGTCGCGGCGATCGACGCGCCCGGTTGGAAAAGCCTGGCGACGGTTCTGCGTCCGGTTCAGAGACTTCTACGGTTTTCCGTGACCAACGTTTTGCCCGTCGGGAATGGCGAGTTGTTCGTCACATTTGATAAGGCGATAGGTGTGATAAGAGCCGGTAAGTATATGGCGCTCGGTGGTTTAACCCGTGAATGCCGGGTTCTCAGAGGAGCCTGCGCGGTCGATCGGGACGGCAGTGTCTTTTTCGGCGAATACCTGGCCAACGACGAGCGCGGACCGATGCTTGTCTACCGTTACAGGCCCGGCCAAGAGTCGGTCGAAACGGTCTACGAGTTTCCGGCCGGTTCGATCAAGCATGTTCACGGGGTCTATTTCGACCCATACACGGAGTCCCTGGTTTGTCTGACCGGAGACAACGATTCCGAATGCCGGATGTTGCGCACCTTCGATGAATTCAGAACCGTCGAGGAGATCGGCGCCGGCGACGAAACCTGGCGTGCGGTCAGTGTCCTTTTCTCAGAAAGAGCCTTGTATTACGGGACGGACGCCGAGTTTCGGAGCAATGTCGTTTATGAGCTTTCGCGTACGGGCGGTGAACGAAAGATCCTCGGAGAGGTCACCGGGACGGTCTTCTATTCCAAAAAGGTCGGCGAAGACCTGTTCTTTGCGACGACCGCCGAGAACGCGCCGAGCCAAAAGGAGAATGTTGCCGCGATCTGGAGTTTCGGCCAAGACGGGATACTGACCGAAGTCGCGAAGTTCGAAAAGGACTGGTGGCATCCGACGCTCTTTCAGTTCGGCACGATCCAGTTTCCGAACTTCGCCGAAATCGGGAGCGAATTGTACTTTTCTCTTGTTGGGGTAGAAGGCGACAACCGGACGTTTCGTCTGCGACGAACCGTTTGATCCGGATCTGTAATAGACTCGCTTAATGGAAAAGGTAGTTTTCACAAACGGTTGCTTCGATCTGATCCACCCGGGCCACGTAGACCTTCTGACGCGGGCGCGGGCGCTCGGAACGAAACTGATCGTCGGGATAAACAGCGATGCTTCGGTGCGCGCGATAAAGGGGCGGAACCGGCCGCTGATGTCTGAAAATGACCGGGCCGCGGTCTTGGTGGGACTTAAGGCAGTTGATGAAGTACGTGTCTTTGACGAAGCCACGCCTGAACGCCTGATCCGTGAGTTATGCCCCGACGTACTCGTCAAAGGCGGCGATTGGCCGGTCGGCGAGATCGTCGGCGCGGATTTCGTGAGATCGAGGGGCGGGGAAGTTCATTCGCTCGCGCTCCTGGGAGATCATTCCACAAGCCGCATTGTCGAAAGCCTGCAAAGCGCGCCGCCGGAAGTTAAGGTAACGGATGATGTTGGCCCGATAACCCGCTCGATCTCTGAGCATCTTCAGGTGTTAGATGAGCTTCGCGCTATAAACGTTCAGGCAATTACAGTTACGGCCCAAACTATGATCGATGCGTTTCGGCGCGGCGGAAAAGTTCTGATCTGCGGCAACGGAGGGAGCGCGGCGGATGCGCAGCACCTGGCAGCCGAACTGGTCGGGCGATTCGAGACCGAGCGCGCGTCTCTGCCGGCGATCGCCCTGACGACCGACACCTCGGCGCTGACCGCGATCGCGAACGATTATGACTTCGAACGGATCTACGCACGGCAGATCGAAGGACTGGGACGTGCCGGCGACGTGCTGGTCGCGATCAGCACCAGCGGCAACTCTGCGAATATCATCGCGGCGGTGATGAAGGCGCGCCAAATGGGTTTGAAGACGATCGGGCTGACCGGTTCGGGCGGCAAAAAGCTCGCCTCGCTTTGCGATCAGGCAATACTCGTTCCGTCGCCGCGCACGGCGCGGATCCAGGAAGCGCACATCACGATCGCGCATCTCTGGTGTGAATTCATCGACAAGGAGTTGACGGACATAGAGCTTTGATCGAAGAACTGCTTGAAAAATTCAAGAACGCACGGATCGCGGTAGTCGGCGATGTAATGCTCGACCGTTATCATTGGGGAACCGTGTCGCGCATTTCGCCCGAGGCGCCGGTTCCCGTCGTTAAGCTGGAAAATACGACGATCGCCGCGGGCGGCGCGGCCAATGTCGCCGCCAATGCCGCCGGACTCGGGGCGTCGGTGCGGCTCTTCGGGATCACCGGCCGAGACGCTGACGGCGACGTTCTTCGTGCCGAATTGGAACGCCTCGGGGTGTCGGGCTCCGATCTGCTCGCCGTCGGTGACCGGACGACGATCGTCAAAACGAGGATCGTCGCCCATAGCCAGCAAGTCGTCAGGCTCGATCAGGAAAACTCCGCCGAGTTGACTGGTCAGGCCGAACTGACGGTCGCCGCATCGATCGAGCGGGCGCTGGCAGATTCGGATCTGCTGGTCGTTTCGGATTATGCGAAAGGCCTTCTGACCGACCGCCTTTTGACGCGTCTGATAACGTTTGCAAATGACGCCGGGAAGCTTGTGCTCGTCGATCCGAAAGGCAAGGACTACAGGAAGTACAAAGGCGCCGACCTGATCACTCCGAATCAGCGCGAGGCGCTCGAGGCCTGCAGTTTGGAAGAGGGGGACGCCGTCGATGCCGCGGGCGAGATGCTCGTCCGTGAACTTGGGATCGAGTCTGTTCTGATCACGCGCGGCGAATCCGGGATGACGCTTTACGAACGGACCGGCGCGGAACATCATTTCGCGGCGCAGGCGCGCAAGGTCTATGACGTCACGGGTGCCGGAGACACGGTCATTGCCGCGCTCGGTACGGCGCTTGCGGCCGGGGTCGGCCTCGCCGAGGCGGTCGAATTCGCGAATCTCGCGGCCGGACTGGTTGTCGAACAGGTCGGAACGACCGTCATTTCGAAAGAGATGCTGATCAGGTACGTTCACGAACACGCCGAATACCGATGAGTCCGAAGATCACATTCATCGAACGCAAATACTGGAAAAAAGACGGTTTGGCGTTCAGCATCGAAAAGGTCTTTGCGGAGATCGCCGGCAAACTCCGAGGTTTCGAAACCGAATTCGTCAAGCTTCCTTACGGCAACGCATTTGCCGATATCCTCAAGAATCTTCTGTTCTTTCGGCCGCCCGACTCCGACATCTATCACGTCACCGGCCAGGTTCACTACATCGCTCTGCTGTTTCCGCCGGAGAGGACGATTCTCACGATCCACGACATCGGGTTCCTCCATCTGAGGTCCGGAGTTCGCCGCTTTATCCTGAAGAAACTCTTTCTTGACTGGCCTTTGCGGCGTTTGAGGTATGTCACGGTCGTTTCCGAAGCGACCCGAAGCGAACTCCTGGAACATGCCGGATTCGCTCGCAACAAGATAGAGGTCATCGAGAATCCGCTGCTTGGCGGGTTCGACGCCGGCGAAAGTCCGCAATTCAACGCCGGCCGTCCAACGATCCTGCAGGTCGGGATCACGCCGAACAAGAACATTCCGAGACTTTTGGACGCGCTCCGCGGAATCAGTTGCAAACTTCGCGTGATCGGGACACCGGACAGGGAACTGGAAGAAACGCTTGCCAACAGCGGCATCGACTACGAGATCGCGTTCGGCCTCAGCAGCGAAGAAATGCGGGATGAATACCAACGCGCCGACATCGTCGCCTTCTGTTCGACCTACGAAGGATTCGGGCTGCCGATACTCGAGGCGCAGGCGATGAAAAAGCCGCTGATCACGAGCGATCTTAGTCCGTTGAAAGAAGTTTCGGGCGGCGCGGCGGTTCTCGTCGATCCGTTTGACGTTGAATCGATACGGAGCGGGATCTTATCGATCATCGGAGATCAAGGATTGCGCGAGGAGATAACATCCGCCGGAACGGAAAACGTCAAGCGGTTCGAGCCTGCCGGCATAGCGCGCAAATACGCCCGGCTCTATGATAAAGTGATAGCTCAGCAGAGACGAACTAAATCATTATAAATACTGGGGCTAAAGCGAGTTGTAAACATCAATCCATTGACCGATGTTCTGATCGATGTCGAACTCGCGTTCGACGTACGGCCGCGACCGGCGGCGCATTTCCAGGTATTCTTTTGACGGGATCGACAATGCCCTGTCGATCGATTCGGCGATCGCCTCCTTGGAGTTTTCGATCCAGTAGCCGACGCGTTCCTTTTCCAAACTTTCCCACGGACTGCCTTTTGAAGCGATCACGGGTGTTCCCTGAGCGAGCGATTCCAGCACCACGACCCCGAAATTCTCCGTATGCGACGGCATTATCGTGAAATACGCGTCGGCGTAGAGTTTTTGCTTGGCCTCGCCCTCGACCTGGCCGAGAAACTCGACCTTGTCTTGTAAACCCAATTCTGACACCAGTTTACGTAACGGTTCTTCAAACTCCTCTTTGCCTGCGCCGGCGATCTTCAAAACGAAGCGAGATGCCATGAATCTATCCGACGCGGAAACCGCGCGAATCAAATTGTCGATCGCCTTTTTGGGATGAATCCTTCCGATGTAAAGAAAATATTCCCGGGGTTCACGGGCGAAGGGCTTCGGAATCTCGAGATAATTGGCGATCTGAACGACGCGCGCGCTGTCGCCGAACGCCAGTTTGATGTAACGCGTTTCCTCGTCGCAGGTCGAATGAAACAGGGGATAACGGCCGACTATCAGGCGGATCGCCGCCAGCACGGGAAGTTTTCGCCCGCGCGAATGTTTCAGCGCCTTCGTATCGAGTTCTCCGCGCGCCGACCAGACCAGTTTCTTGCGCATCAACCGAGCGGCGATACCCGTCACGAATGCCGCCGGATAGAAAAACGAGGAAACGTGCACGACGTCGCACCCCGCAAACGTGCGCAGCGCCGTCAACGTTTGCCGCAAGGGAAAATTCAGGAAGCGCGTCCGGATGTAGATGGCGCGGCCTCCGTCGCTGTTGAGCCAGGTGTCCAGCGGAACCTTCGATTCAATGCCTTTATCGGTCGCAACGATGACGGGTTCGAATCCGTGCGGGATGAGGTTCTTGGTGATCCAGTAAATGGTGTTCGCCGGCCCGCCGGCCTGCGACGGGTAGAAAACCTCGAGCGGATAGAAGATCTTCATTTGTACTAAAAGCCATTCTCCTCAAGCCATTCGGCGAGGACGACGATGTGCCATATGTGCGACCACAGAACGCCTGAGCGGCGCTCCGCAAAGTCGCGCCAGAGCCTTCCAACTCTTGCGCCATCAAGAATGTCGCGCTCCGCGATGAGCCCGATGCGGCGTTCACAGAATTCCTGCAATTCACTCCGCATCCAGTGTTCCCAAGGGAGAACGAATCCCATCTTTTTGCGGTGGACGATCGAATCCGGAAGCATTGGCGCGAGCGATTCGACGAGCAGACGCTTCGGATAGGACGGATACTTGAAGCTGTCCGGAATGCGAAGGACGTACTCGACCAACTCAAAATCAAAGAACGGCTCGCGAACCTCGAGCGCCGACGCCATACTGAACTGGTCGGCGTCCTTGAGCAAAACGTTCTGCGTGTAACCCAGCATTTCGGCGATCGAAAACTGGCTGAGCATAGGGAATTCGGCAATCTCCGCGCCTCGCGTCGCCAGTTCCGAAGCGATCGTCGAAGAACCGTCGAACGTTCCGGTCAGTTCGCCGACGAGACGTTCAGAAAGCACTTGACGTGTTCGAGGGTAAAACGCTGCAATGCTTGAGTTTCCCGCGCTCAGAAGCGAGCCAAGGCGCTGGTACTTGGAGTTTGCGGAATGAGACAGGACGGCGCCCGCCGCCTTTTTCAGAACCTGCGGCACACGTGATACCGGCCCGCCCCGAAATTTCAGCCAATTCAGAAAATTCGGATATCCGGCGAAGAGTTCGTCTCCGCCGACACCCGAAAGCGCGACCTTGAGACCCGCTTCGCGCGTCGCTTTCGAGACGGCATATGTGTTGACGCCGTCGCCGCTCGGCGAATCGGCGGCCTTCAACGCTTTCGGCAGCTGTTCCAGAAAATCCGCGGCGCCGAGGCGGATGCTCGTGTGCTCGGTCTTGAACTTCCGGGCGATCGTCTCGGCGTATTCCGACTCGTCAAATTCCTTCTCGGCGAAGTTCACGGAAAATGTGCTGACCGGCGCCGGGCTGATCTCGGACATCATCGCCACGACCGCGCTCGAGTCTATTCCGCCGGACAGAAACGCGCCGAGCCTGACATCGCTCACGAGCCGGCGCTCGACGGAGCGCCTGAACAGTTCGCGTACCTTGCCGCGGACCTCGGATTCGGACTTCTCCTCAATTGGCGCCGGGTCGGCCTCGATCGACCAGTACGTTCGGATCTCGATCTCCTTTCCGGCAAAGCGTGCGAACGATCCGGCCGGAAGCTGCTTGATCCCTTCGACGATCGAGTCCGGAGCGTAGACGGACTGAAACTGCAGATAGTCTCGCAGCGCACCGCGGTCGATCCGTCGCGGAACGGCTTCGGACGCGAGGAGCGCACGGATCTCTGAGGCGAAATAGAGAACCCCTTCGCCGAGGAAGTAGTAGAGCGGTTTGACCCCCAAACGGTCGCGCGCGATAAACAATTCGCGGCGCTCCGTGTCCCAAATCGCGAACGCGAACATCCCGTTCATAAGGGCAAGGCAATCGGGACCGAACTTCGAGTAGGCCGCGAGTATGGTCTCGGTATCTGAGTTCGTTCGGAAATCGTAATCGGGAAGCTTGGACCGAACCTCGAGGTAATTGTAAATTTCACCGTTAAATGTGATGATGAAACGGTTTGATGAATCGCTCATCGGCTGGTTCGCCGATTCCGAGAGGTCGATGATCGAGAGTCTCAAGTGCCCGAGCGCGACGCCTTGATCGAAAAAGTGACCGGTTGCGTCGGGGCCACGGTGGCGGAGGCGATCGGTCATTTTTGAAAGCGTGTCTTTTACGGTCGAGGGTCGTTCGGGCCCGACGATGCCGGCAATTCCGCACATAGGTAGAGGATACACCAAAGCCCCTGCGGAGAGATAGCGGCCGAAGTGCACCTATCCGCTCGGGAAACGGTCCAGAAAAGTGTTGAGAAATCACTTTAAGTAAGGCGCGGACGAGAATGCCAGTGCTAAGGTCCGATGTGCATTATTAGCCGTAAACCTGGTAAATAAGAGATTTACAAATCGAGAGTTTAGGTTATGTGTCGGTTTGCCGACTTCTCGAAATTACATTAATGACGATAAAAGTTCTTGTTTTTGGCGGAACGGGGATGTTGGGCCATCAATTGGTACGGTCCTGGCGTCCCAGATTCGATGTCGTGGCGACGATCCGCGGCCGGTTCGGCGATTTCGAGGAATACGGCTTTCTGGAGCGGTCCCGGACGGTCGAAGCACTGGACATCGAGGCCGCCGAACGCGTTCGGGGAGTCATTCGGGAGATACGCCCGGATGTTGTCGTCAATGCGGTCGGGATCATCAAGCAACTGCCAAGTTCCAGGAACACGGTCAAAACCTTGACGGTCAATTCGATATTCCCGCACCGCCTCGCGGAATTCGCCGCGGATGCGGGAAGCCGTTTGATCACCATCAGCACCGACTGCGTGTTCGACGGCAAGCGCGGGATGTACCGGGAATCGGACATTCCGAACGCGACGGACCTCTACGGGATCAGCAAACATCTCGGAGAGGTGACGGAGGGCGACTGCCTGACGGTCCGGACATCGATCATCGGACCGGAACTGCGGACTTCGCACAGTCTGCTTGAATGGTTTTTGAGCAACGCCGGCGGCAGGGTCAGGGGCTTCAGAAACGCGATCTACTCCGGGTTTCCGACGGTTGTTTTGGCGGAGATACTCGCGGATATCATCGAAAGACGTCCGGAGATGAGCGGGTTGTATCACGTTTCCAGCGAACCGATCAACAAGTTCCGGCTCCTGGAGTTGTTCAGAGAGGCTTACGGGGTGGAGATCGAGATCGAACCGGACGAGGAGTTCGTCATCGACCGCAGTCTGGATTCGACGCGCTTTCGCACCGAAACGGGATTCAGGCCCGACGACTGGCCGGCTATGGTCGGCCGGATGGCGGCGAATGACGCAATGCATAGACAAATCCAGCAAAAGCGAAAATAATTGAGCAAATGAATTCTCTCGAAGGAAAACGAATTTTGGTCACGGGCGGCACCGGTTCGCTCGGAAAAACCCTTGTGCGGCGGCTTCTGAAGGGCGGGAAAGGACTTCCGGCGCAGATCACCGTCTTTTCTCGCGACGAGGCGAAGCAGCATTTTATGCGCCTCGAGTATCTCCACCGCGAGCACGCGACGGATGACGTTATCTATCGGAATTCACAGGACTTATTGAATTTCCGGATCGGCGACGTGAGGGACCTTCCGGCGCTGACCGCCGCGATGCGCGATGCCGACGTGGTTTTTCACGCCGCCGCCCTGAAGCAGGTTCCTTCGTGCGAGTATTTCCCGTACGAAGCGGTGATGACCAACGTCATCGGGGCCCAGAACCTTGTCCGGGCGGTGCGCGAGCATGACCTGAAGGTCGAGCGGATCGTCGGCATCTCGACGGACAAGGCGTGCAAGCCGATCAACGTGATGGGAATGACGAAGGCGCTCCAGGAACGCATTCTGATCGAGGCCAACCGCGATTGCGCGAACACGGTCTTCACCACGGTCCGGTACGGCAACGTGATCGCGTCGCGCGGTTCCATTATTCCGCTTTTTGTGGAACAGATCTCGAAGAATCAGCCGGTGACGATCACGCTTCCCGAGATGACTCGGTTCCTTCTGAGTCTTGAACGCGCGGTCGATACGGTCCTCGCCGCCGTGACCTCCGGCGAGCGCGGTGAAACCTATGTTCCGAAGGTGCTTGCGGCAAAGATCACCGACGTCGCGAAGGCGCTGATGGGCGAGAAGGACCTGCCTTTCGTGTTCACCGGGATCCGTCCCGGTGAAAAGATCCACGAGATAATGGTCTCCGAGGAGGAGATCTACAGGACGGTCGAACGCGGAGAGTTTTATGTGATCCTCCCGGTCCTTCCCGAACTGCGTTCGACCGCCGAATTCGTTCCGGCACTGGGCAGCGAGTACTCCTCAAAGGACGACAATGTCTCGGTCGAGCAGCTGAAGATTCTGCTAAGTGAGGCAGATAAAGAGATTAGAGAATTCATCACGACAAGTTAACGGGTTCGATATGAAAGTAATGACGATTTTCGGGACGCGCCCGGAGATTATTCGTTTGAGCTTGATCCTCAAACTGCTCGACCAGTACGCCGACCACGTTACCGTTCACACGGGGCAAAATTTCTCCGAGAGTCTGAGCGACGTGTTCATACGCGATCTCGGGGTGCGCACGCCGGACGAGCATTTCGGTATCAGGTCGGCGAATTTCGGCGAGCAGATCGGGCAGATCTTGACGAAGACGGACGAAGTGCTCGAAAAGCACAAGCCGGATCGCATTCTGATCCTCGGCGATACGAACAGCGCGCTTTCGGCGATCGTCGCGGCGCGAAGGGGGATTCCCGTGTTTCATATGGAGGCCGGCAACCGATGTTATGACGACCGGGTTCCGGAAGAGGTCAACCGGCGGATCATCGATCATTCGAGCACGTTCCTGATGCCCTATACCGAGCGAAGCAAGGAGAATCTCGTCCGCGAAGGCATCGAACGCGAACGGATATTCATCACCGGAAATCCGATCAACGAGGTGCTCACAACGTTTTCGGACGAGATCGAACAGAGTCCGGCGCTCGGGGTGTACGGCGTCAAACCGTTCGATTATTTTCTCGCCACCATTCATCGCGCCGAAAACGTGGATATCGAAGGGCGTCTGCGGGAGATCTTCCAAGGGTTCGAACGGGTCGTCGGGACGTTCGGAAAGAAAATGCTTGTCAGCGTCCATCCGCGTACCGCCGAGAAACTTGCAAAGTTCGGACTCAAGCCGGAAAGCGACTATATACGCCTTCTGAAGCCGCTTGGATTTTACGATTTCGTGAAGCTCGAAAAGAACGCGCTCGCGGTGCTGACCGACAGCGGCACGGTCCAGGAGGAATGCGCGATCTTCGGTGTTCCGAACGTCACCGTGCGGGACGTTACCGAGCGTCCCGAGACTCTCGAATGCGGGAGCAACATCATCAGCGGCGCCGATCAGGGCCGGATTCTGAAGGCCGTCGAGATCGCGCTTTCGCAACCGTCGGATTGGAAGGCTCCAAGAGAGTACCTGGCCGAGAATGTGGCGCAGGTCGTGAGCAAGATCATCCTCGGCTATACAAGTCTGAGAAGGCACGTGTGAGGCGTCGGATGCCGGACCAAGAACAATCAGGAGAGTCTGCGCGGCGTCCGCGCCTGTGGGTCATCAGCGAGCTCTATTACCCGGAAGAAACGTCGACCGGTTACTATCTGACGCGCATCGCCGAGGGACTTGTGGGCGATTTTGACGTCCGCGTGATCTGCGGACAGCCGAACTATTCGGCACGCGGGATCAGGGCGCCGAAGAGGGAAGTTCACCGGAACGTCGACATATTCAGGGCACGTGGAACCCGTTTGAACAAGAACGTCATTCCTTTCCGGGTCCTCAATATGCTGACGCTCAGCGTCTCGATCTTTTCGACCGCGCTCCGCCGGTTCAGGAAAGGAGACAAGGTCCTGGTGGTGACGACGCCGCCGAGCCTGCCTTTCATCGCCGCGGCCGCGTCGCTTCTGAAAGGCGCGGGCTACGTCCTTCTGATTCACGACAACTACCCTGAGATCCTCGTCGCGGCGGCGAAGGCGAAGCCCGAATCGGCGATCGTCGGGTTCGCGAACCGCTGCAACCGTTGGCTTTACAAATACGCTTCGAAGATCATAGTCGTCGGCCGGGATATGTTCGAACTCGTCGGGCGCAAAACGGCGGGGCTCGACATTCCGATCGATATCATCCCGAATTGGGCCGAACTGGAACGCGTCGAACCTCGGCCGCGTGGGGAGAACGAACTTCTCGAAGAGTTGGGCATCAAAGAGAAGATCGTCCTGCTCTATGCCGGAAATATGGGATACCCGAACGATATCGAAAGCATCATCGAGTGTGCCGCGCAGTTACGGGACGATGATCGTTTCTGTTTTCTGTTTCTCGGCGCCGGCGTCAAACGGAAATGGCTCGAGCGGACGGTCGCCGGGAAAGCGCTTTCAAATGTCCGGATACTCGACCCTCGGCCGCGCGAGGAGCAGAACGTTTTCCTGAACGCGTGCGACGTCGGGGTAGTGAGTCTCGTCGACCGTATGTGGGGCGTTTCGATGCCGAGCCGGACCTATAATATTCTTGCGGCCGGGAAGCCGATCCTCGCCTTGACAGAGCCGGATTCGGAACTCGACCGCGTGGTGCGTGAGGACAACGCCGGCTGGAGCGTCCGCCCGAACGATCCGGGGGCACTCCGCGAGACGCTTGAAGAGATCGCCGCAGGCCGCCGTTTGTTTGAGGACCTCGGACGAAACGCGCGCCGCGCCGCACTCGGAAAGTATTCGCTTGACACGGCGGTTGAGAACTACCGCCGGGCGCTGAAATGAAGATACTCGTCACGGGAGGAAGCGGATTCGTCGGCGGCGCGATCGCGCGCCGCCTCGCGGTTTTGCCGGGGAACCGGGTGATCGCCGCGGGCCGGCATTGGAACGAAGACCCTAAAGGCCGAGACGAACGTTTCGAACGGGTTTCGTTCGACGTTACCGATCCGGCGACGTTCGAAGGCGTGCGCAAACACGGACCGTTCGACTCGGTCGTGCACGCCGCCGCCCTCGCGCATCAATTCGGCGGCGCGTCGTTTGAGCAATTCAAAACGGTCAACGTCAACGGAACGGAAAACGTCTGCCGGCTCGCCGCCGAACTCGGCGCGCAACGCTTCGTGCTTCTGAGTTCGGTCGCCGTTTATGGCGATCACGGAAGCGCATCGGTAACCGAAGGATTCGAATGTTTTCCGGTCGATGCATATGCCGAAACGAAGTTGATGTCGGAATCTGTCGCCGCCGACGTCTTCGGCCGGGATTCATTGCTGACCCTTCGACTCGCAACGGTCATCGGCCCCGGCGACGCCGGCAACATGGCGCGTCTGATAACGCAAATCAAGCGCCGCCGGTTTGTCCCGGTAGGTTCGGGAGACAATCTGAAGACGTTCGTCTCGGTCGCAGACGTCGCCGAGATCGTCGATCAACTGGTCGCAATCGGCGCAACGGGTCTCTTTAACGTCGCGGCGCGACCGGTGGCGATCCGCGACGTCGTTGGCGAGATCTGCAAAGCGCTCGGACGCCGGCCGCCGAGGATCTACGTTCCGCCGGCAATGCTCCGGTCGATGTTTCGGATCAACGACCGGACACTGCGGGCCGGCGCGGTTTCGAGGGCCGGCGTTCTTTTGCGGAAGTGGCTCGCCGACGACGTCTACTGCGCCGAAGCGCTGGAGCGTGTTTACGGGATTTCGGCGCGGCGCGCGGCGCTCGACGAGATCCGGGCCGAAGTGCTTTCCTTAGATAGACAATGAGCCTGACGACACCGATAGCCTGCCTCCTCGTCTTCGCCGCGACCGTCGTCGGCGTCAGGTACTATCGTGTTTGGAGCCTTCGACGCCGTGTTCTCGATGTTCCCAACGAACGGAGTTCGCATTTCGAGCCGACGCCGCGCGGCGGCGGGGTCGTAATATTTTTCGCGTCGCTCTCCGCGTACGTCGTTTACGGTTCGGCCGCAAACGGAGAAATCGTCTGGAGTTTCGTCGTTGGTTCGATCCTCATCGCCGCGGTGAGCATGATCGACGACTTTCGGCACGTGCCGGTCGCCCTTCGATTCTCGATCCATTCGGCGGCTGCGGTGTTGGTGATCTTCGAAACCGGCGGATTCGCGCCGTTCCATTCAATTGTCCCGCCCTGGGCATCGTTTGCATTGTCTTTCATCTGGATCGTTTGGTTCGTCAACGCCTACAACTTTATGGACGGGATCGACGGGATCGCGGCGCTCCAGGCGATCACCGCCGGAATCGCGTGGGCGGTCTTCGGACACCTCGCGGGAGCACCCGTGCTGTCGTTCTTCGGAATCGTACTGGCGTCCGCGTCGGCCGGGTTCCTTTACCATAACTGGGCGCCTGCGAGTATCTTTATGGGCGATGTTGGAGCTGCATTTCTTGGATTCTCGTTTGCGGTAATGCCGTTTCTGTCGGCCGGCGAACCGTCCGGAGGTGGGAGCGGATGGCTGGAGAGCGTGATCCTGATCCCCGTTTGGTTCTTTGTTTTCGACTCGGTCTTTACTTTTTGCAAGCGTCTTTGGCGGCGGGAAAAGGTTTGGCGCGCGCATCGCGAGCACATCTACCAACAGTTGGTGATCGGTGGGATGCCGCATCGAAGGGTTACGGTTTTGTACGGGATATTGTCCGCAACGCTCGCCGCCGCCGTCGGCGTGACAATTTTGTTGCGCGGGGATTTTCGATTCTGGTATTATGTTTGGGCGCTGCCGGGTACTTGCGCCCTGATGTATCTGGTTTCACGCTTTGGCCGCACGATTGCAGTATCTCGATCACAGTCAGATCAATAGAGCGAGTTTTTTTCTGTAAAGTCTTGTATAATTTGAAGAAGCGTGGCATAATCGACCGAAAGTAAGATAAGGGAGAGGGTTTGTTGATTGGAACGCAGGTGCGAGAGTTCGTGCGAGCCCCCCAATTCGGCCTTTGTCATTTTGCATATTTGCACTTTTGAGTTTTTTTGAGGAGAAAACAATGAACAATTCACAGATCCCGATGGCCCGTAAGAATGGACTGGTCATTCAGGAAGCCGGGGACGAGGTTCTCGTATATGATCTCGAACGGAACGAGGCGCACTGCCTGAACCGGACGGCAGCGTTCGTCTGGCGTTCCTGCGACGGTAAGAATGATGTTCGGGCGATCGCTGCATTGCTTGGCAAGGAATTTTCACAGAAAGTCGACGAGGATCTGGTTTGGCTCGCGATTGACCAGCTTTCCAGTGAGCGTCTTCTCGAAGCGCAGTTCAAATTGGAAAGCAACGGAATCTCGCGCCGCGCCGTGATCAGAAAGATCGGATTGGCGGCTGCGGTTGCGCTGCCGGTGGTGGCGATGCTCAGCTTTCCGGGAAGCGCGCTGGCAGTGACCTGCGCCGCTTCGTTTTGCGGATCGAACAACCCTTCAAGCGGTTGCAGCGGTCAATACTGCTGCAAGGTTTCTCCCGGCGTTTATAATTGTCAGGTGGCGCCTTGCGGTACGCCTTGTTAGTTTTTGGTCGGAATCAACAGTAAAATGGCTTGAGGCGACTCAAGCCATTTTTTTGTATCAATATGGCCCACCCAAGCGCATTCGAAAGCGTTGCCTGGAAGCGCTACTTCGGGTTCGATCTTTTCGGCACGAGGATCGGCGTTCGAACGGACGACCCGCGTTTAGCGTCGGCCGATGATCTGTTGCCGGGCGATCTTCAAACGGTGCCGTACGAAGCCTGCGAAAGGTTCGTCTCGATCGTCGCCGGCGGCGGACGCGTCCCGAACGGTTTGTATCTCGATTCGAGGGATTTCGAGCCCGCCTTCAATTTCGACGAACTCGACGGCGATTCGCTCAAAGGCCTTGAAACCAAGCTTCAATTCGCGATCGCCCTGCTCGCCGCGCCGAAGCTGTTTCTTATCCACGCCGGAGCGGTCTCGATCGGCGGGCGAGGGATTCTAATACCGGGGAACACTTTTTCGGGAAAAACGACACTTGTCCGAACTCTGATCGAAGCCGGGGGCGAGTATTACACGGACGACTGCGCGATCCTCGACGGCGACGGCAATCTTTATCCTTACCCGATCCCGCTCGCGGTCCGCGACGGCGAACGGCGCGAATCCCGTTCGGCGCGAAGCCTCGGCGGCGCGGACGGCACGATTCCGGTGCGGGTCAAACTCGTGCTGTTTCCGGCCTTTCGCGAGGGCGGCGTTTGGAATCCGGTGCGGATGGCGACGGGCGTCGCCGGTTTTCGTTTGCTCGATAGTTTCTTTTACAATGGCGTCGTGCGCGAGTTTCCGGCCGAAACAATGCGCTTCGTTGCGCGTCTGTGCTCCGAGGCGGATGTTTTCGAAGGCGAGCGGGGCGAAGCGTCAGAGGTTTTGAATTGGGTCGAAGGAATTCTGAAAAAATCGTGACGGAAACGTCGGAAAACACAGGCTGCGGTCGCGGCGCCCTGACCGATGAGGCGAAGTTCCGTATGCTCGCATTAAGGGTCGCCGAGATCGAAATCGCGAAGGTCTGGCGCGATTTCGAGGCCGCCGGCCTGAACCCGATAATGATAAAGGGCTGGGCGGCGGCACGGTATTATCCGGAGCCTTCGGCAAGGCACCTCGGCGACATCGATCTCGCGTTCGCAGCGGAAGAGTACGAGGCGGCCGAGGCTGCGCGCATTCGCGGGGGATTGTATCGGACGGACCTGCACCGCGAACTCAGGCATCTCGATACTGAGAACTGGAAGAATCTGTTCGAACGGTCCGTTCTGGTCGATTGCGCCGGCGCGAAGATACGGGTCCTGTGCCCTGAAGATCATTTGCGTGTTCTGTCGGTCCACTGGATGAACGACGGCGGCGCCTACCGGCATAGGCTCTGGGACATCGCGCACCTGCTCAGTCAATGCGGCGACCGCTTCGATTGGGACAAGTGCTTCGCCCCGGTCGGTCCGCGGAGGCGGCGCTGGGTCGTGACCACCGTCGGGCTCGCCGCGCGGTATCTCGATGTCGATCTCGGTTTCGTTCCGTTCGCGAAAGAATTCGAGGATATCCCGGATTGGGTCTGCCGCACGGTCGAGCGCGAATGGGCAAGCGGCGTGAGGCTCGTTCCGCTCCATACGATCCTCAACGATCCCCGGCAGATCGTGGCGCAGATACGCAAACGGATCCCGCCGAACGCCCTGCAGTCAACGATCGAGGTCGAGGGCGAGATCGACGACGGCCCGCGTTTCAAGTATCAACTGAAGAACGTTTTCCAGCGCTTCAATCCGTCGTTCGCGCGCGTCTGGCCGGCGGTAAGGAATTTGGTAAGGGGCGGAGGGCGATGAACACCAAACGGACAGTGCTCGGGATCGACACATCTCAGAAAATGGCAAGCGTTTCGGTTTTTCGCGACGGACAAGAGCTCGTCTCGGGGCGCTGCGAGCCCGGGGAGTCGGTTTCGGTCGGCCTCGGCCGACTCGTCGCCGAGACTCTCGGGAATTGCGATGTGAGCCGGGCGGAACTGGCGGGCGTCGTCGTTTCGACGGGACCGGGCAGCGCGACCGGGCTTCGCATCGGAATCTCTTTCGCCCGCGGCCTCGCGGACGCTCTGGGGATCGTTTGCACCGAGCGCCCTTTGCTTGACGTTCTTCATCGCGAACTTTCCGAAGACGGGCAAAGGCCGGTCTCCGCGGTTTATGCCGGCGCCGATACGGTCGTGTTCCGTGTCGGTATGACGGAAGGCTCCGGCGAATCGCTCGCGACCGAAAGATGGCTCGACCGCGCGGTCTCCGAGCTTTGCGGCTCCCGATTCGTTCTTACGAGCGATTTGGCTGAACGCATCCGCGGGGCAGGGAACAGGGGCGTGGCTTTTCTTGAAGGAGACGTCAGCGTGGTAAGCGATACGGCGCGGCTCTTGGTCGATTGGGAATGAAAACCGGTATCCGGACAATGCGCGCGACGGACGTTCCGCCGGTGAAGGCCGTTGAGACGGCGTGCGGCCTGAGTCCCTGGTCCGAAGCGGATTACGAAGCCGAACTTGTTCGCCCGGATTCGATCACGTTGGTTGCATCCGTCGACGGCGTTCTCGCAGGTTTCATTGTAGCGCGTCTGATAACGAACACCAATCACGCCGTTTCCGATCCCGGATCGATTCAAGAAATGGAGATCTGCAACATCGGCGTTTCCCCCTTCTTTCGACGCCGGGGACTCGCTGCCTCTCTGATCGAGAGTGCTGTCGCGCAGCTCGATCCTTCGATCGGTTACGTTGTTTTTCTCGAGGTCCGTGAGAGAAACACCGCGGCGATCAAATTCTACGAAACCATCGGATTCGAGCGGACCGGCAAGCGAAAGAACTTCTACTCGTCGCCGGCGGATGACGCCTTGCTGATGGCCAAAACGTCGGTGTGAAGAAATCGGAGCGCTTGATTTTGAAAGGACACCTATACTAAGATTTCAACAGTTTCAGGAGAATGATCTTTCACCGTTCTTCGTTGAAACGAAACCAGTTAAGTGAGGAAAAAACGGCCATGGACACAGCACAGATCGAAACCGCAAGGGAAGAATTGCTAAAGGACAACCAGAATTTCAGGGAACTTGCGCAAAGGCATCACAATTACGAACAACGATTAACGGAGATCGCCGAACTGACCTATCCGAGCGACGAAGAGATGCTTGAAGAATCCGTTTTAAAGAAAAAGAAATTGGCGGTTAAGGACGAGATGTTCAACATGATCCAGGAACATACGAAATCACATTAAGTTTTTGTTTTTTATCATAAATGCGGCGCGGCGAATCAAGCAGGATTGTCCGCGCCGCTTGCTATTTCGGGCATTGCGATGCGACCTCGTAGACGCTGTCGGAGGTGAAAACGATGGCTCCGGTGGGGCTTGATCGAACGGCGATTATCAGCGAATCCCCGGGAACATCGAATCTGTTGATCAATCTGCCGTCTCGCAAATCGTGGATGCCGACCGAGTTCTTCAGTTGATTCGCTATGAAAAAGATGCCGCCGGCAACGACCGGCCGGTCAAGTACACGATCGAAAAGCCTCGTTTTCCACTCAAGCGAGCCGTTCCGGAGGCTCAGTTTGTAAAGGTAATTATCCGTGGAACCGATCAGGACCGAGTTACCGGACGCAACCGCAGAAGTGATCTTTCCGCCGGTTTTGAAACGCCAGCGCAGTGTCTGCTTTCGCAGATCGTACACGTAAAGCTCGCCTCTCGAACCCGCAGCAAATATCTCCGAGTCGCCGCGGAAGCCGAGCACCGCGCTCACTAATTGTTGATCGAATTTGAGAACAAGATTGCCGCTCCGTGTCTCATAGACCGCCTGTCCCAACGCAAAATGCTCCGCGCCGACGACCATTCCGCCCAAATTGGCGTTGATGCCCCTGATTTCCCAAACTGCTTTGGAATCGCCCGGCGATATTCGCACCAAATCGTTCGAGACCGTTCGCAAAAGAAGGGAATCAGTGAGGAAACTCGCTTCTCGAAATTCCGTCTTTGAGTACGAATGGCTCTGTCGCGCAAGACCCGAGGTGATCGAGAATGAACGTGCGACGAAAGCGTCCGGCGTCTCCGTCAGAATATCGATCGTGTCGGAACCTATCTGACGCGGCGAACCGAGTATTTGTCCGCCGGGTTCAACGGCCCAAAGGTTGCGGAACTCGCCTATCGAAAGAGCATTGAGGTTACGGGCGCTCCTGGAAAGGTAGGAGAGTATTGCGTTATCAGACGCAGTAACAAGAGATGCGTCTTGATCCAATTCAAGTACCCGACAGACACGGACCGGGGAATCGAACCTTGGCTGTGCCCGGGCCGAGTGTGCGCGCGCGCCCGGAAACAACAAAAGTCCCGCCGCCAGGAGCGGCAAGAAGGGTCTGAACTTCCTTGCGCTGTTATTTTTCATCGATGCTTTTTTTCCGCAATGCGCCGGGTTTCCACATCCCTTGATGCGGGCAATATCGTGAAAAGTTTGCTAAAATCTCGATACACGTTCAAAACGTAAAACCAAACAAGGAGAAAACACACCTTATGTCATTCAACAAGATCACAATCGTCGGAAACCTCGGACGAGATCCAGAACTTCGCTACACACCTCAAGGGGACGCAGTCTGCAATTTTTCGGTCGCCGTTAATGAAAAGAAGCGCGACAAGGCAGGGGAGATGCAGGACATTACCACCTGGTTTCGAGTGACGCTTTGGCGGCGGCAGGCGGAAAATGCTTCCAAATACCTGACAAAGGGAAGTCCGATCTACATCGAGGGTCGTCTTCATGTCGAAGAATGGACGGACCGCGACGGCAACAACCGATACACCCTCGAAGTTTCCGCGACCGATATGCAGTTTCTCGGAGGCCGTGCCGGAGATTCCGAGACATCAAATGAAGCGGCCTATTCCGGAGGCGCACCGGTTCCCTCGAATCCGACGCCGACGCCTGCGCCCGCGGGCGGGACAGGCAACGACGACATACCTTTTTAACCGCTTTCGGTCGACAGGGGATCCGGCCTTCCGGATCCTTATTCCACCCAACGCCCCATTTTGCGGAACTTATCGTAGCGCTGCTTGACGAGTTCCTTGGCACTCAATCGGGTCAGTTCGCGAAGATTCTTGATCAGCACCGATTTCAGGTTGCCGAAGATCCGGTCGTCGCTTGCGGCTCCCTCTTCCGACATCTCCCAGCTTCCGTCCCCGAAATCCTCCTGGACGACACCGTCGATGATCTCAAGCCGCCGCAGGTTGTCGGCCGTCAGGCGCAAGCCCGCCGCGGCCTCGGACGCCTTGGCCGCATCCTTCCAGAGGATCGCGGCGCATCCCTCGGGAGTGATCACCGAGTAGACCGCGTTTTCGAGCATCAAAATCCGATCCCCGACGCCGATCGCGAGAGCCCCGCCGGAGCCGCCCTCCCCTAGGACGACGACGATCAAAGGCACCCGCAGCGCCGCCATTTCCCGGAGATTGAAGGCGATGGCTTCGGCCTGCCCGCGTTCCTCGGCGTCGATCCCGGGATACGCACCCGGCGTGTCGACAAACGTGATCACGGGGCGTCCGAATTTCTCCGCAAGCTTCATCATCCGCAGCGCTTTCCGATAGCCCTCGGGCTTCGGCATTCCAAAATTCCGGAAGCGCCGCTGGTTCATATCGCGGCCCTTCTGCTGCCCGACGACGGCGACGTCAAAGTCGCCGAGCCTGGCGAATCCGCAGACCATCGCCGGATCGTCAGCAAACCGCCGGTCGCCGTGGAGTTCGACGAAATCGGTAAACATCGTCTCGATCAGATCCAGCGTGTACGGCCGTTTCGGATTCCGTGCCTCCTGCACGCGCGCGTATGCGCCTTCTTCTCGTTCGCCTAAAGTATCCATTCGACTTTGCACCCCTCTTTCACCAATTCACTTTCGAGCTGACCCGAACCCTGTATACGAAGCGGTTGGGCATAAACCCTGACCACGTTGCCGTCCTCGAGCGGAACATCGAGAAATACTTCGCAACGGCCCTGTTCACGGCTTAATTTCGTCAAGATCCCGTCCAGGAACCCGTTTCCGAGGCGGTCCGAAGGCAGAGTCAGCGACAGATTCCGCGCCATTTGCGGGACGGCGTCGGCAAGACGCTTCGCATTCTCGACGATCAAGGTCATTTCGTTGCCGTCGTTCGATTCGACCCGGCCGTCGATGACCAGTATCTCGTCATCCCTCAGAACGCCGGAGCAGCGCGCGAAGCTTTCGGCCCAGCAGAGACATTTGACGCTGCCCGACTGATCATCGAGCTGGAAGACCGAAAACCTGTTGCCTTTCTTGCTCTGTTTGACCTGTGCCGCCGAAACAATTCCGGCGATCGTCAGTTTCTGGCCCGGCGCGATGTCGTCGCGGTCCGCGACGTTCCGGATGTCCAGGGCTTCGAGGCTCCTCTGAAACTCGTCGAGCGGGTGGTTCGAAAGATAGAATCCCACCGCCGCCTTTTCGAGCTTCGACAACTCGGAGGTTGTCCATTCCGGCGTTTCAGGCAGAATTTCGCGCCAATCGGTCGCGAATACCGCGGGATCATTGCCGAATAGAGCATTCTGGCCCTTAAGCCGGTCGTTTGCAAGCATCTGGCCGTGCGCCAGGGCCTTATCGATGCCGCCCGACAATCGCGAGCGCCAGGCGGTCGTCGTCAGTTCCGCGGGCCGCAGGGAATCGAAAGCGCCGGCGTTGACGAGGCTCTCCATTCCCTTGCGGTTGAGCGTTCCGGCCTCGAGCCTTTCAATGAAGTCGATGATCGAAACGAACGGCCCGGAACTTCTGGCATCGATGATCGAATGCACGCTCGCCGAACCGATCCCCTTGATCGCCGTCAGCCCGAATCTTACGGCCCCGTCTAGCGGCGTAAAGCCCTCGTCGCTTTCGTTGATGTCCGGGGGGAGCAACTTGAGCCCCGCGGACCGGAGTTCTTTCGAGTACTTGTAAACCTTGGCGCTGTCCTGTGCTTCATGGGAAAGCACGCTTGCATAAAAATAAGCGGGGTAATGCGCTTTAAGATAAGCAGTCTGGAAAGCGAGGTAAGCGTATGCGACCGAATGGCTCCGGTTGAAGCCGTAATCGGCGAACTGGGCCATCAGTTTGAAGATCTCTTCGGCCTTCTCCTTCTTGACCCCGTTAAGCACCGCGCCGGAGATGAACTTCTGCTCGTGCTGGGCCATCTCCTCGCGTTTTTTCTTGCCCATCGCGCGCCGCATCATATCTGCCTCGCCGAGCGAATATCCGGCGAGCTTCTGAGCGAGCTGCATGATCTGCTCCTGATAAACAAGGATGCCGAACGTGTTCTTGAGGATCTCTTCCATCGCCGGAACGATGTATTGCACCTTCTTTTCGCCGCGGTGCCGGGCGATGAAATCGTCGACCATTCCGCCGTCGAGCGGCCCCGGTCGATAGAGCGCGTTAAGCGCCGCGAGGTCCTCGAGTTCTTTCGGTTTTAAGCGCTTGCAGATCTCCTGCATCCCCGACGATTCGAACTGGAATATCGCTTCCGTACGCCCCTCGGCGAAAAGCGCCATCGTCGCCGGGTCGTCGAGCGGAACGGCGCTCCAGTCGATCTTCACGCCGCGTTTCGCTTTAAGATTCTTTAAGCAGTCGTTTATGACTGTAAGCGTCGTAAGCGCCAGAAAATCCATCTTAAGCATCCCGACGGCCTCGAGGTCGCCCATCGTATATTGACTCGTCAACTCCGCTTTCGCCGATTCCGCGACCGGCACGATCTCGTGCAGAGGTTTGGGCGAGATGACGACGCCCGCGGCGTGCACAGACGCGTGCCGCGAACATCCTTCGAGGATGCGCGCAAGACCGACGAGGTCGCGGACCTGTTCGTTGGTGTCGATCAGGGACTTGAGATCGGGGACCTGCTCGATCGCCTGCGAAATGCTTACGTTTCGGCCGCGGACCGGAGGCGGGATCAGTTTCGCAACGCGCTCGACATCGCCGTAAGGCATGTTCAGAGCCCGGCCGACGTCCTTGATCGCCGCCTTCGACGCCATCGTCCCGAAAGTGATGATCTGACAGACGGATTCCCGGCCGTAGAACTCGGTCACGTGATTGATAACGTCGCCGCGCCCCCGTACACAGAAGTCGATGTCGATGTCCGGCATCGATACGCGTTCGGGATTCAAGAAGCGTTCAAAAAGCAGGTCGTACTGGAGTGGGTCGACATCGGTGATCCCGAGGCTGTAGGCGACCAGAGACCCGGCCGCGGAACCTCGGCCGGGACCGACCGGGATATCCTTGCGCTTCGCGTATTCGATGAACTCCCAGACGATCAGGAAATACCCCGGAAACCCCATGCTCTTGATCATCGAGATCTCGGTCTCGATGCGATTTTGATAGTCTTCTAGCGAGTGCCTGAGGGTTCCGCGTCCGTCCATCGGTTCCCAGACCGTTCGCCGGCGATGCTCGAAGCCTTCAAGGACGACCTTTGAGAAATACTCCTCGATCGTCGAACACCCGGAATCCTCCGGAATCGGATAATTCGGAAGCGTAAGGTTGTCGCCGAGCGGTAGATCGAGTTCGCAGGCTTCGGCTATCTTCAATGTGTTCAGCAGCGCTTGCGGATAATCCCCGCCGAGCGCTTCCCACATCTCGGGGGCCGAGCGGACGTAGTACTTCGAACTCCCGAGAACGGTCCGCGTCGACTCGACCATCGTCTTGCCCTCGCCGATGCACATCAGGACCTCTTGCGCGCGCGCGTCTTCCTCGTTCAGATAGAAAGCATCGTTGGTCGCGACGAGTTCGATCCCGAGTTCAGAGGCAAGCGCCGCCAATTCCCGGTTACGGTCGGTCTCGGAGGCGATCCCATGATTCTGGACCTCGATATAGAAACCATCCGGGCCAAAGATATCCCTGAAAATGCGCGCCGTTTCCTCTGCCCTGGCGCGGTTTCCGGTGGCGAGGTAGTGATTCACGGGGCCGTGCTCGCCGCCCGAAAGCGCGATCAGGCCGCCGGCGCGCTCTTTCAATATCTCGAGGTCGATCCGCGGCCGGTGATGGAAACCTTCGGTGAACGCTTTCGATGCAAGCCACACCAAATTCTGGTAACCCTCGATGTTTCGCGCGAGAAGCACGACCGGATAGAACGGCCTTTCTCCCGGTTTGAGCGCGCTCGTCCGGTCGAAACGGCTCTCGAACGTCAAGAGCGCCTCGTAACCGAGGATCGGCCTGACATCCTTTTCGCGCAGTTTGTTATAGAACGTGATCGCGCCGTAGAGGTTGCCCGAATCGGTTATGGCGCAGGCCTTCATACCGAATTCGGAGAGACGCGCGGCGAGAGGCTTGATTTGGATTGCACTTTGCAAAAGGCTATAATCCGTATGCAAATGAAGATGCACGAATTGGTCTGATTGTGTCTTCTCGTTCGCGGTTTTCGGCATTGATTTCCAGTGTGCTGAAGGCTTCTAACTTATGAAAAAAGTTTATCTCGAAACATTCGGATGTCAAATGAATGTTTCCGATTCCGAAAGGGCTCTGTCGACCCTCGAAGCCGACGGCTACGAGGTCACGGCCGACGAATCGTCGGCCGATATCGTGCTGCTCAACACGTGCTCGGTGCGCGAAAAGGCCGAGCATAAATTGTACACCCGCGTCGGTCAGATCGCGACCTCGCGTCCCGAAGGCAGACCACTCATCGGCGTCATGGGCTGCGTTGCGCAGCTTGAAGGCGATACGCTCTTCAAACGAAATTCGGGAATCGATTTCGTGCTCGGTACAAAGGCCGTCGGACGCATTTCAAAGGCGATCGGCGCCGCCCTCGACGGAGAACCCGGATATGTCGATCTCGACGAAAGGGAACTCGACTACGACTGGTCGGTCTCCGAGTCCCGGCGATCGTCGCCGCACGTCGCGTTCGTCCCGATCATCGAGGGCTGCAACAAGTTCTGCACCTACTGCATTGTGCCGTTCTCGCGCGGTCGGGAGAAGAGCCTTGCCGCGTCTGAGATCGTTCGCGAGGTGCTTAAACTGCGGCGCGAAGGCGTCCAGGAGATCCACCTCATCGGCCAGAATGTCAACAGCTATCGCCCTTTGACGGATTCCGGACTCGAACGGTTCAAGGGGGCGACCCCGTTCGCGAGGCTTTTGCGCGCGGTCGCCGCGACCGGAATGCCGCGGATCAAATTCACGACGTCGTTTCCGAGGGATTTCCACCCGGACATCGTCGACGCCATCGAGGAGAACGACAACCTCTGCAACTGGGTGCATCTGCCGGTGCAGTCGGGAAGTGACCGCGTGCTCAAAATGATGCGCCGCGGCCACACCATCGACAGTTATCTCAAGCGCATCGACCGAATCCGCAGTTCCCCGCGCGGGATCGCCCTCTCGACCGACATCATCGTCGGATTTCCGGGCGAATCCGAAGAAGATTTTCAGGCGACCGTGCGTTTGGCCGAGTACTGCAGGTTCGATTCGGCGTACATTTTCAAGTACTCGCCGCGGCCCGGAACGCCGGCGTACGAAATGGAAGACGATGTCCCGGCGGAGGTCAAAACGCGCCGCTTCCTCGAACTCGAGCAAGTCCAAAAGCTCAATCAGCTCAGTAGTTTCCAAGCAACGCTCGGAACGACACTTAAAGTATTGGTTGAAGGTATTTCGAGCAGGTCCGAGGATGCGCTCCGCGGACATTCGACCTGCCACCGTTTGGTCAATTTCCCGGGGGAACCCGAATCGATCGGAAAAATCGTCGATGTTGAGATCACGGAATGCAAAACCAACACGTTGTTTGGTAAGATGTCTGAAACCAAATCCTAGAAGATTCTGAAATGTTAATCGAAGTTAAAATCGGCGCTCTGATAATGGATCCGAACAGCAATTCGCCGATCGTGGTGCTTAAGGGCGTCGATACGGACGCCGTGCTGCCGATCTGGGTCGGTGCGTTCGAAGCCAACGCGATCGCGCTCGAGATCGAAAAGATCGTGCCGCAGCGGCCGATGACGCACGACCTTATCCGAAATCTGGTCACCGAGATGGGAATGAAAGTGTCGCGCGTGATCATCTCCGATCTTCGCGAAAACACGTTCTATGCCGTGATCGAACTGACCGACGAGAGCGGCAAGCTAGTCACGCTCGACGCGCGGCCGTCCGATGCGATTGCGCTCGCCCTGCGCGCCGACAGCGCGATCTTCGCCGACCAGAAAGTGCTTGATATTTCGTCCGCATCTTCACAGGCCGAGCCGGATTTCGAATCCGAAGCGCCGCCGCCGCCGGAGGACTGGCCCGATCTGATCGGATAAATTAGAGACAAACAATAATGATCATCGCAATCGCTAACCAAAAAGGCGGGGTCGGAAAAACCACCACCGCGATAAATCTCTCGGCGGCCTGCGCGCTCGCCGGCAAACGCGTCCTGTTGCTCGACCTTGATCCGCAGGGGAACAGTTCGCTGTCGTTCGTTCATTCGGAAGACATCAACGGGAGCGTTTTCGAGCTGATGACCGAGCTTGACGAGCCCTGGGAGAATTTCATATGCCGGACAAAGGTCGACGGGCTCCATATCGTTCCGTCGCGCATCAGTCTCGCCAAGCTCGAGGCGAAGCTCGTTGGGGATTTTGACGCCATATTCCGTCTGCGCGACCGGCTCGAGCAGATCCGGAACGATTATGACGTGATCTTCTTTGACACGCCGCCGACCCTTGGGATCATCACCGTCAACGCGCTCGTCGCGGCGTCGCACGTCCTGATCCCGATCCAGTCATCGTATTTCGCGCTTGAAGGCACCGACGATCTGCTCGAAACGATCGAAAAGGTCCGCGCCCGGCCGAATCCCGACCTCGACCTGATGGGCGTGCTGGTGACGCTGTTCGATCGGCGTACGGCACTCTCAAAGGACGTCGAGGCGCACATCCGGCAGGTTTTCGGCGAAAAGGCCTTCAAGACCGTCATTACGCGCAGCGTCCGGCTCGAGGAATCCCCGGCGCACAAAGAAGCGATCTTCAGCTACGCGCCGCATTCGTCCGGCGCCGATGAATACAAGAAACTAAGCAAAGAGGTGTTAAGTCGTGCCTAGAATCGGTCTACCAGTGGAAATCAAGATGCGTCACGATTCGCATTACGTCGATGATCTCGCGCGCACCAACCGGACCGTCGGGAGAATTCTGCCGATCAGCCAGATCGAACCCAATCCGGATCAGCCGCGCACCGAGATCGGGGACCTGTCCGAGCTTTCGAGTTCGATAAGGCAAAAGGGCGTGCTCGAACCGCTGCTCGTCAAGCCTGTCCCCGAAACGGGTATGTGGATGATCATCGCCGGCGAGCGCCGCTGGCGGGCCGCAAATCTCGCCGGGCTCAAGGAAGTCCCGTGCATCGAGCTCGACATCGACGAACGATCGATCGCCGAGATCGCGCTCATAGAGAATATGCAGCGCAAGGACCTGACGCTTTGGGAAGAGGCCGACGGTCTGGCGGCGCTCGCGAAGCACTATGGCTACACTCACGACGAGATCTCCAAAAAGATCAGCAAGAGCAGGACGTCGGTCACGGAATCGATGACGCTCGCCGGAATTCCGCAAGAGATCCGCGAAAAATGCGCGACCGCGGGCATCAGCGCGAAATCGACATTGCTCGAGGTCGCGCGCCAGTTCGACGACGCGGCGATGCGGACCTTTGTCGAAACGATCGCCGAAAGGAACCTCACGCGCGAGGATATCCGGAAGGCGGCGCGGCCCGAAAAGCCCGGAGCCTCGGCAGCGCGGGAGAATCAATCCGAGAACCGATTTCGGTTCCAGTCGAAGAGCAGCGGGTTCGACTTGACGATCAGGTTCGCCGGCGGAGAGACCGGCGACCGGAAACAGATACTGCAGGCGCTCAAAGAGGTCTTCGACAAGGTCAAGGCCGGCGACGCGCCTTAAGCACTTACTACATAATCTTTATTATCAGACGCAGAGAGTGTGGTTCCCCTTGGCGCCTTACTTCTTCACCAGTCCTCGTCGGGATGTGCGCATTTAGCTCAGCCTCTTTGCCGAACGCACGACTCGAAATCCGACAAGGGTAAGTCTATCGCTTTGGTAGGCGGCGCCGCGGTAAGCCGGTCTGAGGATGTCGGCGGCCGTCGCCCAACAACCGCCACGGAACACGCGTAATCGTTCGTCTTTTGGGGGGCCGCCGTACCGACCATAGCGGTCTTCGACCCATTCCCAGACATTTCCGAGAATGTCGTACAGGCCCCACCGGTTCGGACTCTTCGAGCCGACCGGCTGCGCGCCTCCGACGGACCTGCCTGTGAAATACCACGCTTCGGAGTCTAAGGTCGGCAAAGCGTCGGCAACGGTTCCCGCACGTGCGGCGTATTCCCATTCCGCTTCGCTCGGAAGCCGGTACTCGAATTCTTCATCCCGCTCGTTGAGTTTTGCGATGAACTGCTTAACCTCGTCCCAAGACACGGTCTCAACCGGACAGCGCCCGCAACCGGGATTCGACGATGGATTCACGCCCATCACCGATTCCCATTCGGCCTGCGTTACCTCAGTTGCCTGCAACCAGAATTCCCTTTCGATGACCACGGTGTGCGCCGGCGACTCATCAACCATTCCAATGTCGGACCCCATTCGGAACCGCCCTGCCGGTATGTGCACGAACTCCGGCTCAAACGCGGCTTTGACGGCAGTTTCGACGCTCTGCGCCTGCGAGAACGTCGGGCCAATGGCAAAAAGCAGCACCAATGTGATCACCGCGACTTTCATAGATTTCCTCACCCGTAACCGCATCAAAAATCGGGCCTCTGACCCGCATTCTGCCGGACGCAAACCGGAACAATCGCACTTGTCCTCATCACGCTCGGACCTTATCATTTCTCTAATGATATCAAAATAAACGCCGGGCGCCGGACTTCGCTTCCAACGGCAAACGCATTAACCAAAATCTCTTCTTCCGCGTCCAAATCGTCCCCAACCGCAAGCCGCATTAGCCGGGCAACCGGACGGTTTCGGTTTTTGACGATAATTTCCGCGCCATTGCGAACCTGCTCCAAGAACGCGCTTGAGTTGCTTTTTAGTTCGGCGATGTTGGAAACCGTGCAGGTGTTTCATCGACTTCCAGAACGGCCGCGCCGCGGATGGCGTCGTGTTTGAGGGCGATGAGCGCTTCGGGAAGTTCGTCGAAGGCGAAGACCTGCGTATGCGTCCGGACGCCGGCTTGTGCTGCCTCATTGAGAAATTCCTCGCCGTCGGCCCGGGTGTTGTTCGCCACCGAGCGAACGATCCGCTCGCCGTAGATCAGTTTGTACTCGAATTCCGGAATCGGCGACATATGTATCCCGCCGAGAACGAGGCTTCCGCCTTTTCCGAGCGCCTTAAGCGCCGCAGGGACGATCTCGCCGGCCGGCGCAAAGACGATCGCGGCGTCGAGTTCCACCGGCGGGCGTTCAAACGTATCGCCGATCCAGACGGCCCCGAGTTCGACCGCAAGCGCCTGATGGCGTTCACGATCGCGCGTCGCGACATAAACCTCGGCGCCGCGTTTGCGGGCGATCTGGATCGCGATATGCCCGGCGGCACCGAATCCATAGATCCCGAGACGCGCCCCGGCCCAGGAATCCCGATCGATTCCGGTCAGGCGCAGCGAGCGGTAGCCTATGATTCCGGCGCAAAGCAAAGGCGCGGCTTCGATGTCGGTAAAAGAGTCCGGGATACGGTATACGAAGTTTTCCGGTATGGCGACGTATTCGCCGAACCCGCCGTCGCGCGTCCAGCCGTTGAACTCCGGAGCGTCACACAGATTTTCCTTTCCGCCAATGCAGAAACGGCAGCGGCCGCAGGTCTTTCCGAGCCAGGCGATACCGACGCGTTCGCCGATCGCGAACTTCCCTGCCGAGGTTCCGCATTCGGCAACCCGCCCGACAACCTGATGCCCGGGAATGATGTGTTCGCGGCGCCTTTCAAGATCTCCTTCGCAGATATGCAGATCCGTTCGGCAAATCCCGCACGCCGTCACCCGAACAAGTACCTCGTCCGTTTCGGCGCGCGGAATTCTCACGCGCAAAAGGCGTAACGGCCGGTCTTCGACCCTACCGGCCGCGCCAAGCACGTACGCCTGCATTTTTTGAACCGATTCCACCCTCTATGCGATCGCTTTGGCCGACAGGTCCTTCAGAAGGCCGGCAGTCGCAACGGCCGGCGCGTGCCGGGCGATGTCGGCCTGCGCCACGACGCCTTCAAGGTTGCCATTCTGGTCGACCACGAACACCCGACGAATGCGGTTCGTTTCCATCAAACGCACGCATTCCTCGACCGACGCGTCCGCCTCGACCGTGACGACCATCTCGGTCATCACTTCGCCGGCGATCATATGCAGCGGATTCTTGTTGTGGGCGATCGTCCGCAGGGCGAGATCGCGGTCGGTGATCACGCCGACCGGCTTTCTTCGCTCAGCCGTTTCGATCACCGGGACGATCCCGCAGTCACGGTCCGCCATCAATTGCGCCACCTGGTGCAAACTCGTGTCGACGGTTACGTACGCCGGATCCGCAGTCATTATTTCTCCGATTCTCATAGCATTTACCTCCAGGGAATACTGTTATCTCAACACGGGATGGCCGTAACGAACCAGACGCCTCGCCGGTCTCCGAATTCCAACTTCTCGGGTTCGGTTCAAATACATTACGAAAGCGAGTGAAACGAGTATCATCACGACATTCAGGATCTTGCTCATATTTCACCTCCAGCGGGCCGGAATTCTTGCCTCCCGTCCGGGACGGACCGCCGTTCCCGGCGATCCGTCCCGCGCCCCGTCAGTCCAATTTGTTGCCTTCCGTTCTCATTCAAGGGCAACTTGCGTTCCATCGTCCAAGATACTGACAAGACGTTCAGACACAACAGCTTATGGTACACAGTCGGCTTGGTTCAACGATTCTTTGGGGATTTCCCTCCGCCCGATCGGGTAATTTTACCCAATTCCGTTGATACGTTATCGGACGCACGCCAGAGGGCCTCTACATCCCTTTGTCCCGCTTCACGCGTGCCGCGCTATCGCAACACCGGGGTTTGCGTCCGGTTTCTCGCAATGTATACGGAATTGACCGAGACCGAATTCGTGTAAGGATTCGCGAATTCGATGTCGTGACCGGACGCCTCACCGAAAACGAACCGGAGATGATCAATGAACTTACCGTCGGAGGGATCGTTGGACCAGAGCGCGAAAACACCCTCGGACTTTAACTGCCCGCGAAGCGCGTTCAAACCTTCGGTGCCGTAGAACGAACGGTTCGTTTCATCGAGATAATGCTCCGGTGAATGATCGATGTCGAGCAGAACCGCGTCGAACCGCCGCTCCGGATCGGCGGCGTCGAAACCGGTTCGCGCCAGCGCAAAGAAGTCGCCGGCACGCAATTCACACCGTTGGTCGCCGGCCAACACCTCGCCGAGCGGCACGAGTCCGTTCAAATGCCAGTCTATGACTTCCTGAAACTTGTCGATCACCAGCAACGAACGAACTTTCTCGTTTCGCAATGCGGCGACCGCAGTGTAGCCGAGCCCGAGACCGCCGACAACCACGTCGAGTCCACCTGCCAGTCCGGCCAGCCCGAGCGCCGACAGCTCTTCCTCCCCGTTCGTGAAAAGGCTTGACATCAGAAACTCGTCACCGAGTTTGACCTCGAATATCTCAAGGTCTCCGAGTCTTGGTTCGATCCGCCGGCGAAGCACGAGTTCGCCCAGTTCCGTCCTGTGATATGCAATTTCCTCAATTTTCATAGTTTTTCCAGTGGAACCGGAATCCAGGCCGGCCTGTGAGTTTTTTTTCGTTCGCCTCTTCGATGTTTCCCGGTCCGCTTCCGAAGCGAGCGCCGACTCCGACAACGTCAACGGACGCGTGGCGTGTTTTCGCCAAGCGGAAGAATGATCGTAAATGTCGAGCCCTTCCCCGGAACCGATTCGACGGCGCAATCGCCACCGTGCGCGCGTGCGATTCGCTTGACCGCGGTAAGTCCGAGCCCTGTGCCGTCGTTCTTCGAGGTCTTGAACGGTAGAAATATCTCGTCGTGTTTTGCGGTTTCGATTCCGCACCCGTTGTCGGACACACTGATCAACGCGGCCTTGCCGTCAGATTCGAGTGCAACCGTCATCAGCCCGTTCGGACGGTCGCCGATCGCGTCGCCGGCATTCAGGATCAGGTTCAGAACGGCATCCTCTATGCTTGACTCGTCGTGCGGCACCAAAAGATGATTCTCGGGAAGTACGAGGCGAATCGGTTCCGCGCCGCTCCGCTGTTGGTGAAACTGATACGACGCGAGTTTGACGGCACGTCTGATCGTGTCATCGAGAGCGGCGCGCCTGATCTCGACCGGTTTCGGCCTCGAATTCCGCAGAAGCATCCTGACGGTACGGTCGATCCTGTCGATCTCGCTTCGAACGCTCTCCAAGATCTCCGATTCGTCCGATTTGACGGCCCGCCGCCGCTCGAGAAGGATGTCGACGACTCCCTTGATCCCGGCGAGCGGGTTTTTGATCTCGTGCGCCAGTCCGGCCGCAAGTTCGCCGACAAGCGCCAGTTTGGCCGAACGCGACAGCTTCGACTCGAGACGTCGCCTGTCCGTGACGTCGCGGGAGGTTTCGATCACCGTCAAACGGCTCTCGTCGTGCCGCATCACGTGCTGGCGGCTTTCGACGATCACATTTTCGCCGGTGCGCGTCGTTTGGATCAGCTCGCCTTCCCAAAACCCGTTCCTGCCGAGATCGGCGACGAATTGCCGGAACGACGTCGGATATTCGGTCTTGAGCAGTTCCCTGACTTCCCGTCCGATCGCTTCGGCGGCGGTATAGCCGTAAAGCTTCTCGGCATTGGCGTTCCAGGAAACGATGCCCTCGTCCGGGTTCCATATGAAAATGGCGTCGTACGTCTGCTCGAGGAGCTGATTCTTCTCGCGTATCAGTTCCTCGGCCCGCTTTCTTCCAGTCACGTCCCGGTAGAATATGGCAAGTCCGTCTTCCCAGGGAAACGCCCTCAATTCCAGCCAACTTCCGTTTGGCTTATAGAATTCCTCGAAAACGATTTCCTCCCGCTTTGCCATCGCTTTCCGGAACTCCCGTTCGAACCGCGTTCCGACCGCATCCGGGAACACCTCCCACATATCGCGGCCGCGAAGCTGTTCGATCGTGCTTCCCAGGTATCGCTCGGCGGCCGGATTGATGTAGATGCAGCGAAAATCGCGGTCGAGCGAGATGAATGCTTCGCTGAGGCTCTCAAGGATTCCCGTTTTCTGTTTCTCTTCACGCGCCAGCCGACGGATCAATTCCTGGGAAGATGCCTGCTCGCCGGATTTACGGGCAGTGATGTCGCTTCGTACCGACAGGAACTTCACGGCCGCACCGTCTTCATCGAGGAACGGGATGATCGTCGTGTCGAGCCAGAAAAACTCCCCGTTTTTCGCACGGTTGCGCACCTCGCCGCGCCACGTGTGCCCGCGCCTGATGCTCCTCCAAAGGTCCCTAAAAAAGGTCTTCGAATGAAACCCGGAATTGATGGTGGCGTGCGTCTTACCAACCAACTCGTCGCGCCGATAGCCCGACAACTCGCAGAATCGGTCGTTCACGTGCGTGATCACGCCGCGCGCATCCGTGATCGACACGACGAGTGGAACATCGAGCGGTGCGTGCAAATCGTGCAGCTCGTTCAGAAATGGATCATTTTCAGACATTTACTGGCGGACGTCGCATTTTTTTGAGGTGATATCGAACACGATCCCTCGAGATTCCCAGGAGCTCTCCGGCACGCGTGACATTCCCGCCGGTTTGCGCCAAAGCCTTCTCGATGAGCAAATGCTCGACCTCGTCGAGCGGCAGGCCTTCGGGCGGAAACGAGATGTAGCGCCCGACGGCGCGTTCGACGCCGGCATTCAATCCGGATTGCGAACGGTTCGACTCAAGCAGATCCTTAGGCAGATAACGGAGCGTAATCTCGTCACCGTCTTCAAGGATCATCGCACGTTCAATGGCGTTTCGGAGTTCGCGCACGTTGCCGCGCCAGGTGTAATTGACAAAGGCTTTCTCCGCCTCTCGCGAGAGTTTTTTCGGACCTCCCGGACGCGTGCCGAGCGTTTCGATAAAATGCGCCGCGAGGCGCAGGACATCCTGCCCGCGCGATCGGAGCGGCGGGATATCAAGCTGGATGATCGAGAGGCGATAATAGAGGTCGAGCCGAAAGTGTCCGGTTTCGCTTTCTTCCCGCAAATCGCGATTCGATGCGGCGATCACGCGGACGTTGAGGTTGAGATCCTTCAAACCGCCGACCCTCCGAAAGTTCCCTTCTTCGAGAACGCGCAGGAGTTTTGCCTGAAGCGAGAGGTCGATCTCGCCGATCTCGTCGAGAAAGAGCGTTCCGCCCTCGGCCTGCTCAAAGAGCCCCTCCTTTCGGGACTTGGCATCGGTGAACGCACCCTTTTCGTAGCCGAACAACTCGGACTCCATCAAGGTTCCGGGAATCGCGGCGCAGTTGATGGCGACAAACGGCCGCGCCGCGCGTCCCGATGCAAAATGAATCGCCTTGGCGACCAGGTCCTTGCCCGTCCCGGACTCCCCTTGAAGGAGAACGCTCGAAACACCGCTCGCCGCGACCTTTTCGGCGAGCGATTTCATCTCTGTCATTGCCGGGGAGTCGCCGATGATCTGGTCGAACCCGAAATCCTTCGAACGCTCATTCTGAAACCGCATCAACGTTGTGCGGAGCTCGCGCGTTTCGATCGAATTCCGAATCGCCAGGCGGATCTCATCGAGATTGAGCGGTTTGCCGATGAAGTCGTATGCCCCGGCCCGAAGCGCCGCGATGGTATCGTCGACGAGCACGTTCGCGGTGATCATTATCACTACCGAGTCCGGATGCGCGGTCTTGATCTCGCGAAGGAGATCGAGACCGGATCCGTCCGGAAGGTTAATGTCGAGAAGGGTCACCGACGGATGCTCGGTTTCTATGATCTCACGCGCGCCGCGTACGTTCGCCGCCTCAAGCGTTTGATAACCCCAGCCGCGCAAGGCTTCGCTGAGAGTCCAGCGGATGAGACGTTCGTCGTCGACGACCAATATCTTTTCATTCATCTGAGCCACCCCTTTGAAACTAGCCGCGACGAAATCCAATCCAGCGGCAGAGTTTTTCTGATATACCGAAAAGCAACCCGCAATAACCGTACCCGTCGGTGCGGACCGAAAAGAGCGCCGTTTTTGGTGAATTTCGCCCTCCGTGTTCCGCGCTTCGGGTAATTTTTCGCGGCGAACCGGGTTGAATTCCCCGATTTGGTCATTCGGGCTCGTACCCACGGCTTTCGAATCGTTTTTGTAAACCCGGCCCTTTTGACACTTTCATCCTAAGAAGTTAAAATTTTGGTTTTGTTATTCTAACCTGAATAAAATATTTTTCTCTAAGGAAAGGAGCTTTAAATAACTTGAGCAACGCTAACTTTTTATTCACTTCCGAATCCGTTACGGAAGGCCATCCGGACAAGATCGCCGATCAGATCTCCGATGCGGTTCTCGACGCGATCCTCGAACAGGATCCGATGGGACGCGTGGCTTGCGAAACGCTCGTCACGACCGGTCTCGCGGTCATCGCCGGAGAGATCACGACGAATGCGTCTGTCAATTACAAGAAGATCGTCCGCGACACGATCGACGACATCGGCTACAACGATGCGTCGTACGGTTACGACTGCAACACCTTGAGCGTCATCGACGCCGTCGGAACGCAGTCGCCGGACATTTCGCAGGGCGTCGATACCGGCGGCGCCGGCGACCAGGGACTTATGTTCGGGTTTGCGTGCAACGAAACTCCGGAACTGATGCCGCTTCCGATCCAACTCGCTCATAATCTGACGAAGCGCTTGTCGGATTCGCGCCGTTCGGGGGAACTCCCGTATCTTCGGCCGGATGGAAAATCCCAGGTGACGATCGAGTATCGTGACGGACGACCGTTCCGCTGCGAGGCGGTTGTCATTTCGTCCCAGCATTCCGATGACGTGACGACCGAGCAACTTCGGGCTGACGTTATGGAGAAGATCATAAAGACAACCGTCGCGCCGGAACTGCTTGACGAAAATACGAAATATCACATCAATCCGACCGGACGTTTCGTCGTCGGCGGCCCGATGGGTGACGCCGGACTGACCGGACGCAAGATCATCGTTGACACCTACGGCGGCTACGCACCGCACGGGGGCGGCGCGTTTTCGGGCAAGGATCCGACGAAGGTCGACCGTTCGGCGGCTTACATGGCGCGCTACATTGCGAAGAACATCGTCGCCGCCGGACTCGCCGAAAAATGCACGGTCCAGCTGGCATACGCGATCGGGGTGGCGGAACCTGTTTCGGTTCTCGTAGACACGCACGGAACGGGGCGGGTCGAAGACGAAAAGCTTTCGGAGATCGTCCGCAACAATTTCAAGCTGACGCCGAGCGACATCATCGAGGCGCTCCAGCTGCGTCGCCCGATCTACAAACAGACCGCGAAATTCGGCCATTTCGGAAGAACCGACAACGAATTCACGTGGGAAGTGACCGATAAGGCCGAGAAGTTGAGGACGGACGCCCTCGGAGCGGCGTCGGGAGTCTAGTCATTTGCGATTTTGGATTTTCGATTTGCGATTGTTTTCCTGAGGCAGAGATATGGTCTCTGCCTTTTTCGCAACAAACAACAGCAGACTCAATTCCGAAATCCGAAATCCGAAATCCTAAATCCGAAATCCGAAATCCGAAATCTAAAATCTAGAATCTAAAATCTAAAATCTAAAATCCGTTATGGCACAAGAAGGAATATCAATGGAATACGATATCAAAGACATCAGCCTTGCTCCGCAGGGCAAACAAAGAATCGAATGGGCGGACCGGGAGATGCCCGTTCTGCGCTTGATCCGCGAGCGCTTTGAAGCTGAGAAGCCGCTCGCCGGCATTAAGCTCGTCGCCTGCGCGCACATCACCACCGAAACGGCAAATCTTGCGCGCACGCTGCAAGCCGGCGGCGCGGAAGCGATTCTGATCGCGTCCAACCCGCTGTCAACCCAGGACGACGTCGCGGCTTCGCTCGTCGCCGATTGGGGAATTCCGGTTTTCGCCATCAAGGGCGAATCGACCGATACCTATATGAGGCACGTCCGTATGGCGCTCGATTCGAACCCGAACATCATCATTGACGACGGCTCGGACGTCGTCGCGACGATGCTCAAGGAAAAACCGGAACTGTCGAAAACGATCATCGGAACCACCGAAGAGACGACCACCGGAATCGTCCGTTTGAACGCGATGGTCAAGGCAGGAGTGCTTAACTTCCCGTCGATCGCCGTCAACGACGCGCAGACCAAGCATTTCTTTGACAACCGCTACGGTACCGGCCAGTCGACGCTCGACGGGATCATCCGCGCGACCAATATTCTGCTCGCCGGCAAAACGTTCGTCGTCGTCGGCTACGGCTGGTGCGGAAAAGGCTGCGCGATGCGCGCCCGCGGAATGGGCGCGAATGTCGTCGTCACCGAAGTCGACCCGATCAAGGCGATCGAAGCGGTGATGGACGGAATGCGCGTGCTGCCGATGTCGGAAGCCGCCAAGGTTGGCGACTTCTTCGTGACCGTCACCGGGAACCGCCACGTCATCGACCGCGAACATTTTGAGGCGATGAAAGACGGCGCGATCGTCTGCAACAGCGGCCACTTTGACCTCGAACTCAACCTCGACTCGCTCCGTGATATGTGCGAACCGGTTGCCAAACGCCGGCCGTTCGTCGAAGAGTATCGCTTCAAGGACGGATCAAAGAGCGTCATCGTTCTTGGCGAAGGCCGACTGATCAACCTTGCAGCGGCGGAGGGCCATCCGGCGAGTGTGATGGATATGTCGTTCGCCAACCAAGCGCTTTCGGCCGAATACCTTGTCAAGAATCAGGGCATCCTCGGGGCCGGCGTTCACGTTCTGCCTTCGGAAGTGGATCAGGAGATCGCGTCTTTGAAACTCCGTTCGCTCGGAATTTCGATAGATACCCTGACACCGGAAATGCTCGAGTATATGTCGAGCTGGGAAACGGGAACCTAGATCAGTGCATAGTGCAATTCAGTGCATAGTGCATAGTGGAAAGTGCATAGTGCATAGTGCATAGTGGAAAGTGCATAGTGGAAAGTGCATAGTGGAAGACGGTCTAAAGCCGATTCACTATGCACTTTGAACTTTGCACTCTGCACTGCATTGCACTTTGCACTATGCACTGCATTGCACTTTGCACTATGCACTGCATTGCACTCTGCACTGCATTGCACTTTGCACTCTGCACTGCTTCACGTCCGTACTTTCGTCAGAAGGTAGATCCCAAGTGCCGAGAACAACGCGAGAGGAATCCAAACGGCGACCGCCGGCGGCAGGCTTCCACCCAACGCGGATTGCTCAAAACCGCTTGCGACCGCCATATAGACCAGCCACACGGCTACCGCGAGTCCAACGGTAAGGACCTTTCCGCGACGATTCAACGAAAGGGCGAAAGGTGCCGTGAAAAGCGCAATGAGGAGCGGAAGGAATGGCGTCGAGTATTTCTTGTTCAATGCGACGCCAAGTGAACGCACCTCCGATTCCGCGTCGGCTGAGGCCAAACGCTTCGATGTTTGCGCCGAACTCATATGATTCGGCTTCTCGCTCAGATTTCCAAACGGGTTATCGGATTCGGAAACGCGCATCTCGGCCCGGGCCTCTTCGACCGCCGTATTCCCTTCAAGGCGAATCTGTGTCCCTTGCTTCAAAATGACCTCGCCGTTCGCCCATTCCGCCGTCGTCGCCCGCAAGACGCTTTCCGTCCGATGATCATCGTCCCGAAACTGGTAGATCGAGATGTTTCTCACCGAATCTACGGCCGCCCCGCCGCCGGATGTTTCAAATGAGTAGATCCGTGAACGCGTCGCAACCCATATCTTGCCATCCGTTACCGAACTTGTGCCGCGGTTTCGTATCTGCGAGCGCAACTCATCCTGCCGCTGATTCGTAAAGGGCGCGACGAACTCCTGGACGCCCCAATTGAAAAGTCCGACAAGCATCATAAAGACGAAACACGGAGCCAAAAGCCGATAGAGGCTCTGTCCTGCCGCGGCCCACGTCACGATCTCGTTGCTTCTCGACTTGATGACGAACGTCGCGAGCGTTGCGATCATCAGAGCCGACGGTGCCAGTTGCAGGTACAGGAACGGGAGCAGAAATAGCAGATAACGCAAAAGCAGAGGGATTCCGTCGGGGATCGACCCGGCAAACTTCCAGAGTTCGAACGTCGTGAAGATAAGATAGATCAGCGACAGAAACGTCGTTGTCAACGCAAAATACTTGGCCAAATTCGCCGCGATGTCGAAATCGCGGATGCCCGTGGTCAGATCGAGGTAAACGTTTTCTCTCGCCACCGTCTCCTTCTTCGCGGCCGGCTTGAACGAAAAGAGTCGGGACAATCGGGCTACAAGGCCGTTTCGCATAAATCTCGAAGAAAGGAACAGCCAGGCGATGACCAGAACGCTCAACAGGATCGGCAGGAAACCCGAAAACACGGCTCCGATCCGACCGGTGCGTGTCAACTGTTCGCCGAGGAGCGTGACCAGGTAGTATGAGATCAGGCTGACAAGTGCGAGAAAGATGCCGAATCCACGCCCGCCGCGATTGAAGCGGAGAACCAACGCCGTGCCGAGCAATGCGAAAACCAAAGGCGAAATTGAGAGAATGATTCGTCGCTGCCAGAGTATCTGCGCTTCGACCCGTTCCTTTCCCTCGCTCGAACGCACCAGCTGAGCCAACTCGCCGAGTCCGAGTTCCTCCGGCGTTTCCCGTGATGTGGTGAGTCGGTTGACGATCTCGTCGCGACGCGTCTTGATCGCGAACCGCAACGCCCCTAGTGTCTCAGCCGCGACCTTTTCCGTCCCGCCGATCGACGCCGGAAGGGTGATGACCGAGGCATTGTCGAGCACAAGTTCCGCGATCTCGCCGCCGTTGTTGAAAGTCGAATCGATCCGCCCGCTGCTCGCTGTTATCAGACGCGTTTGACCGGTCTTCTTGTCTTCGGTGTGGATGAAGATATTTCGCCACAGCCCTTTTTCGATCTCCCCTTCCCGGACGTAAACCGTGTAACCGCTGATCTCGGTGTTGAAAACCCCGGGTTCGATCGGTGATTCAAGTTTCAAGAGTGCCGTCCGCAGCGCGATGTTCCGGACGATGCCCGATGCAAACGGTACGCCCTTGAGATTGATGAGGAATGCGAAACCCGCCAGAATCAACCCGAAGACGACGATCGGCAGGGCGATCTGCAGATTCCCGACACCGGCGGCCCTGATCGCCGTCAACTCGCTGTCTCCCTGCATCTTCGAGAGGCCGATCACGACCGCGACCAGAATCGCCATCGGACACGTGAAGGCGACGACACTCGGCAAAAGAGCGAACGTCAGCTGAAAGATAAGGCCCTTCGGTATGTTGATATTGAAGAAAATATCGGCAAACCGGCTCGCCTGCTGAACAAAGAGAATGACGCTCAGCAAAAGCCAGGAAAACAAAAAGTACGGCCCGACATTCGTCAGCAGATACTTCGAAATTTGCCAGCTGATCTTCTTCATTCGTCCCTACTTTTGGCTCCCGGCGGCAAAATTCTCTTTTCCGAGGATCGTCCCGATTATTCGCTTGAGTATCCCCGACAGTGCCGCTGACTCCCCCTCACGATCCTCAGTCATCTCGATAAACCCTTTGGGTGGATACTTTAGCGCAGTCGCCAGGATCTCCCGGATTCCCGCAGGGAGATGGCTCTGTTGCCGTACGCGTTCGCATTTGCCACACGAAAGCCTGAAATCGGCGCGCAATGCTGCATCCTCAGATGAATCCAGAGTCCGCCCGCAGATGCTGCAGGAATCCCACGTTGGAAGATACCCGCCGAGCCGCAACACCCAAAGTTCAAAGTAGGTCACGATGCGGTCGGCCGCTGTCGGATTCGCGGCGGCCGTCTCGATGCAAAGCCGGGTCATTCGGAAAAGCCTGTCGTCCGGATCGAAAGGCGGCGTAAAGGAAGTCAGGATCTCGGAGAAATAGGAGAATCTCCCCAAGACCGTCGGGTCTGACGCATAGTCGAACAACGATTCAACTATCTCGCAGGCCTTAACGGTAACCAGTTCGCGGTCACCCGATTGAAAGAACTCGATTCTGACGACCGAGAACGGTTCGAGACTTCCGCCGAAACGGCTCGTCAGACGTTTCGCCCCTTTTGCCACACCCCGCACTATGCCGTGGGTCCGCGTCAAAAAAACGACGATCTTGTCCGCTTCCGCCAGTGCATAGCTTTTCAACACCAGCGCCTCGGTTTCGTGAAGTCCCATTCGTTACCAGGGAAGAAAATAGAAGACCCAGGCCATTGCCAGACTTATCAGGAAGAACTGAGCGAACGTCTTAAGTCCGTAAAGAACGCGCTCTTTCGTCGAGCCGTCGAAATAGAGCGCGAACGCGACGGACACCAAGATGCTGAATCCCACAAGATATGAAAAATGAATCATTCCTTCCTCCCCGAATTGATGTCCGCCGCGTCCATAACGGCTAGATAATTAAGCAATCCGGCTACTTCTATGAAGCGCCCACCATATTCAAAGGTGGCCCACGCTGCGACACCTTTCGGCGGATCCGAAGCTCCTATAAAACTGATCAGTCCGCCAAGCCCGTTTCCAAGCTTTGCAAAGATGTTCAGCAAATAAAGAAGCGAACCGTCCTTGAACGAAAATCCTGGGTAGTAGAGGCCGCCGCTGTAGGCCGCGATGATGAACATCGTCCAGATTACGCCGCCAATGATCAGTCCACGGACCAATCTGCCCTGAACGATGTGCCCGACTCCCGGCAAAAACCAGGAAATGGCACCGATGGTGAAAGGGTTTTTCATTTCTTCTCTTGAATTAGTTGACAGTTTACATTAATAGTCTGCTTCCCAACAATGTAAACGATCTCCCGATAATACTCCGTAACCGATTGCCAAAACACGCGTTACGATTCTAGAAACAACTTTAATAAATCAAATATCGCCGGCGTCTCGCGCCGAATTCCTCGACTCCGTCCGAACACATAGATCGCAGTTCCTCAAAACTCCCTTTCCGTTCGAACAGATCGCGCACCCTGTTCGTTCCGGCAATTACGTCAAACGGGTTCCGGTCATAGACGTATTCGTACGGCGTGTCTTTCCAAAGGAAATCGCCCGGATAGAGATCGAACAACGCCTTGATCAACGCCAGCCCGGTAAACACGGGCTCGAACGCAAGCCTGTCGGTGACGTGAACGAAAACGCCGCCGCATTCATTTCCCGCCTCCTTTTGAAAGGTCGGCAAGAACTTTATCGGGCGAAAGATAACGCCCGGGAGTTCAAGTGATTTCAAGGCTGACGCAAAAGCGTTCGGGTCAACGAACGAGGCACCGACGATCTCGAACGGTCGGGTGGTCCCGCGGCCTTCCGATAACTTGGTGCCCTCAAAGTAAACCGTTCCCGGAAAGACCAGAGCCGTATCGACCGTCGGCATATTGGGCGACGGCATCACCCACGGGGCATCGGTTTCGTCCATAAAAGCCGACCGGTCCCAACCGTCCATCGCCACCACCTCGAGTTCGCAGCCGATGCCGAATTCTTCGTTGAACATCCTCGCCAGTTCGCCGACGGTCATCCCGTGCCGCATCGGGATAGGGTACATCCCGACAAAGGATTCGTGCCCCGGTTCGAGGACATTCCCCTCAAGCGCGAGACCGCCGATCGGATTGGGGCGATCGAGAACGACGAACCGCTTGCCGTACTTCGCCGCCGCGATCATCGCATTCGCCATCGTGTAAATGAAAGTATAGACCCGGCAGCCGACGTCTTGCAGATCAAAGACCAGAACATCCGTATTACGCAACATCTCTTCGGTCGGTTCCCGCGTTTCGCTGTAGAGCGAATAAACCGGAAGTCCGGTGTATTTGTCGACCCCGTGCGCCGTTTCGATCATATTGTCCTGAACGTCGCCGCGGATTCCGTGCTGCGGGCCGAAGAGCGTCGTCAGATCGATACTCTTATCTTCGAAAAAGAGATCGGCAGCGTGTCTGTAAAGGCGGTCGACGCTTGCCTGATTGCAGATCAAACCGACGCGTCCTTCGAGAAGATCGCGATGCTCCGCTAAACCTCTTTCCAATCCGATTTTAACTCTGTTTAGTTCACGTATTTTCACAGGTTATTTTTCACTCCGTCCGCAGGCGCCGATAAACTCCTCGAAGATTCGTCGAGAGAGTCTGTCGGACTTCCAGGAAAGTTCCGGATGCCACTGAACACCAAAGGCAAAACGTTCCGGGCGCGTATCTTCGATGCATTCGATGACGCCGTCCTTTGCCCAGGCCGTCGCCCGCAGATCGCGGCCCACGTTTCGCACCGCCTGATGATGGTGCGAGTTTACCGTCGCCGTCTCGGCGAGCCGTTTCAATCCCGAATCGGGGGCGATCATCAGGCTGTGGGAGTTGCGCTCGAGCGGAACACCCTGCTCGTGCCGCAAACAATCAGCGATCTCCGATTCGATATCCTGGATGAGCGTTCCGCCGCGCGACACGTTCAAGGCCTGCATTCCGTAGCAGATCGCGAGAAGCGGCATTCCGGTGCGTTCAATATGTTCGAGGACCAACAGATCCGTGTCATCCTTGAGCGAGACCGTTTTTTTGAGCCGCGGCTGCGGTTCGGCACCGTATATCAGAGGGTCAATGTCGGTGTCGCTGCCCGGAAGGAGAACCCCGTCGACCAGTTTCAGCACTTCGCCGATATAGGCCGGGTCCGGGATCAGACTCATATGAAAAGGAACCGCGCCCAAACCGGCGAGCGCTTCGCTGTAATCCCTCCCCAGATAAAAGCGGTTCGTATCGATCTCGAGCCGCATCGTGATGCCGATTATCGGTCGCTTTCCCATAAACTCTTCAATGTTCAAATAACTGGTTATCTTCTGTCAATTTGAGCATTTGGATTTTAGGATTTATCATCGAACAATGTCCCGGAACACTTCACAGAAACGAATCCGCTCGACGACCGTTCTGCTCGTCAGACGCGACGGCCGGATCGCGATGGCCGGCGACGGCCAGGTGACGCTTGGTGAGACCGTTATCAAAGGCAACGCGCGCAAGGTCCGCCGGATCTTCAACGAACGGGTGCTTGCGGGATTCGCCGGATCGACGGCCGACGCATTCACCCTCCTGAGCCGTTTCGAAACCAAACTCGAGCAGTTTCAGGGACAGCTGGAACGTGCCGCGGTCGAACTCAGCAAGGACTGGCGCACGGACAAGTATCTGCGGAGCCTCGAGTCATTGCTCATTGTCGCCGACAAGACCGGCGCTTTCCTGATTTCAGGAAAGGGCGACGTGATCTCTTCGGATGATGGCCTGCTGGCGGTCGGTTCCGGCAGCATGTATGCGATCGCCGCCGCCCGCGCGATGCTCAAGCATACGGAACTGCCGGCGCGAGCGATCGCGCTCGAAGCGCTTTCGATCGCCGCCGACATTTGCATCTACACCAACAACGAATTCGTGATCGAAGAGATTGAGCAGTAATATGGCGATTCTTCTCGGCGGAGAAACAAACCCGCAGCAAATCAAGCTTGACGATCTGACGCCGCGTGAGATCGTTGCCGAACTCGACCGCTACGTCGTCGGCCAAACGGCGGCCAAACGTGCCGTGGCCGTCGCCCTGCGCAACCGCATACGGCGCCAGAAACTGCCGGCGGACATCGCCCGCGACGTACTGCCGAAGAACATCCTGATGATCGGTTCGACCGGTGTCGGCAAGACCGAGATCGCCCGCCGGCTTTCGCGCCTCGCGAATTCGCCGTTCATCAAGATCGAGGCCTCAAAATTCACCGAGGTCGGATACATCGGCCGCGACGTCGAGAGCATGATCCGTGAACTGACGGAGGTTGCCGTCGATATGGCGCGTCAGGTCGCCATCGTCGAAGTCCGGGAACAGGCGGATCTCAACGTCGAGGAGAGAATTCTTGATATTCTCCTGCCGGCCTCGTCTTACGGCTATTCGGATTCTTTCGAATCCGAACTGTCGGAGCCGGCGCCGCCTTCGCAAGCGCGGACGCGGGAAAAACTGCGCGAACAGTACCGCCGCGGGGAACTCGACGACCGCCAGATCGAGATCGAGACCCAGGATCGTTCGAACACGATGATCGACTTCGTGGGCGGTCAGGGAATGGAAGAGATGGGAGTCAACATCAAGGATATGTTCGGCTCGATCTTTCCGGCGAAGACCGTTCGGCGCAAGATACGCATCGCCGAGGCCCGGAGCGTTCTGCTTCGCGACGAGACGGAGAACCTCGTCGATATGGAACAGATCACGCGCCAGGCGATCGAAAAGACGCAGTCTTCGGGGATCGTCTTTCTTGACGAGATCGACAAGATAGCCGGACGTGAATCGGGAAGCGGCCCTGACGTCTCGCGCGAAGGCGTTCAGCGCGATCTTCTGCCGATCATCGAGGGAACGAACGTCACGACGCGTTACGGCCTGGTGAACACCGAACACATCCTGTTTATCGCCGCGGGAGCTTTTCACGTTTCGAAACCATCGGATCTCATCCCTGAACTTCAGGGTCGCTTTCCGATCCGCGTCGAACTCGAGTCCTTAACCCTTGACGACCTTAAGCGCATACTCACGCAACCTAAGAATTCGCTTATTAAGCAATACCAAGCACTGCTTAACACCGAGGGCATAACGCTTGAGTTTAGGGAGGACGCGATCGCGCGAATCGCCGAGATGGCCGTCGAGATCAACGGCGCCACCGAAAACATCGGCGCCCGGAGACTTCACACTCTGCTCGAGAAACTGCTGGAAGAGATCAGTTTCGCCGGCGGCGAACTCGAGCTTAAGCATCAGGTCATCGGCGCCGCGTTCGTTTCGGAACGACTCGGTGAACTCGTTCGTGACCAGGATCTGAGCCGTTATATACTTTAATGCTGTTGCATAAACTAATGCTTAACCAATCTAAAGCGATTAAAAAGCAAACACTGCTAGCGTTTACACTTTGTGCTTTGCTTATTTCCTGCGGTAAGCGGACGCCGCCCGTGCCACCGGTTGAGCGTGTTTCGCAGAAGGCGGAGATCTCGGCGGTCCAGCGCGGGAATCGCATTATTCTCACCTGGACGACGCCGGCGCGGAACGCAGGCGAATCGAGCGTGCTCAACATCGACCGGATCGATATCTACAGGCTGGCAGAACCGCTCGACGCGCCGTTGATGCTGACCGAGGAGGATTTCGCCGCCAGAAGCACGCTGATCGCGACCGTCGACATAGGTATTTCGGACTTTGGCCGGAAGGAAATGACGTTTGAAGATAGTTTGAGTTTCGCAGGTCAAAAGGCGCGGCTTAGATATGCCGCGCGTTACGCCAACAAGTCGGGGCAAAAGGCAGCCTATTCGAACTTCTTCGTGATCGAACCTGCGGCCCGCGTCGCCGGTTCACCCGCAGCCGCCGAGCTTACGCTGTCTCAAGACCAGGTAAACGTTACGTGGCGCGCACCGGCGTCCAACATCGACGGTTCCGAGCCGGCCAACATTCTTGGCTACAACGTTTACCGGGTCGAGTCCGGCGCGTTGCGGAGGCTGAACAAGACTCCCGTCGGCGACGTTTCCTTTTCCGACCGATTCTTCGAGTTCGGGAAATCCTATGCTTATATTGTGAGAACCGTATCGCTCGGCGTGAACGCCCAACCGGTCGAGAGCCTGGACTCGGCGACGCTTTCGATAACGCCGAAGGACACGTTCGCGCCGGCGGCTCCGTCCGCGATCACGATTGCCGCGGCGCCGGGCCAGATCTCCATCTTTTTCGCCGCGAACGCCGAAACGGACGTCGTCGGATACAGCGTTTACCGCTCGACAGATCGCGAATTGGCGCTTAAGGACTGGACACTCCTGACGCAAACGCCGATCGCGACGAACACCTACCAGGACGCAGCGGTCGAGACGGGCAAGGCTTACTTCTACTATCTGACGGCGATCGACCGCTTCGGAAACGTCAGTTCCCCGTCGGAGATCGTCGGCGACAACGTCCCTTGAACTATGAAGATCTGTCACTTTTTGTACAACGAACGCGAATACTGGGGCGCCTTTGAAAATGGCCGGATATTCCCTTTTCCTGAGAACGACGACCTTTCAGAAACGGGCGACGGCCTCAAACTTACGCGCAGCGTCGACGCCGAGCTGGTTGACTTTCTGCCTCCGATGTCGCCTTCGAAGATCGTTTGCGTCGGCCGGAACTACGCCGAACACGCCGCCGAACTCGGAAATCCGATGCCGGCCGAACCGCTCCTGTTTTTGAAGGCGCCCTCGTCGCTGATCACGGAACGCGGGCAGATCGTCATTCCCGTTCAATCGCAGCAGGTTGAACACGAGGCCGAACTGGCGGTCGTGATCTCGAAGGAGTGCTCGAAATTGACGTCCGACGACGATCCGTTCGAATACGTCTTCGGCTACACGTGCCTGAACGACGTCACGGCGCGTGATGTTCAGAGGAGCGACGTACAGTTTACGCGCGGAAAGTCTTTTGACACGTTCTGCGCGGTCGGAGCAACGATCGAGACCGAAGCCGACCCGTCCGACCTGCGGGTCGTCTGCCGGGTCAACGGCGAAATCCGGCAGGACGGAAGGACATCCCAGATGGCATTTCCCGTCGGGTTTTTGGTACGATACATTTCGAACCAGATGACTTTGAGATCCGGCGACATCATCGCCACGGGAACACCTTCAGGGGTTTCGAAACTCAATCCCGGGGACGTCTGCGAGATCGAGATCGAAGGCGTCGGTACGCTTTCAAATTCAGTAACTTGATTCCGAGGAGATTATGAAATTTTTTATTGATACGGCGAATTTGGATGAGATCCGCGAGGCCAACGAACTTGGACTGATCGATGGCGTGACGACCAATCCGTCGCTCGTTGCGAGAGAAGGAAATGTTGACTTCAAAGAACATATCGCGAAGATCTGTGCGATCGTCGAGGGCGACGTTTCGGCCGAGGTCACGGCGCTCGACACCGATGGGATGTTGCGTGAAGGACGCGAGCTCGCCAAGATCGCGCCGAACGTCGTGATCAAATGCCCTTTGACGCTCGACGGCCTCAAGGCGACCCGCGTTTTCCGTTCGGAAGGGACGAAAGTCAACGTCACGCTCTGCTTCTCCGCGGCTCAGGCGCTTCTCGCGGCGAAGGCCGGGGCAACTTATATCTCTCCGTTCATCGGCCGGCTCGACGATATCGGACAGGACGGAATGCAGTTGATCCGCGATATCGTTCAGATCTATGACAATTACGGATTCGCGACGGAAGTCCTTGCGGCCTCGATACGGCATCCGATGCACATCGTCGATTCGGCGCTCGCCGGGGCCGACGTGGCGACGATTCCTTTCAACGTGATTCGTCAGCTCGTCAAACATCCGCTCACCGACAAAGGCCTCGAATCGTTCTTAAACGACTGGAAAAAGAGCGGCCGCGATTAATGTAAGTGCTTTAAGCGGTTGACTTAAGACGTCAACCGCTTTCTTTTGCCTCAACAATTAGCCGGCTAATTGTTATTTCGCGCTTTTTCGTTAGGGCGCTAACTAATTCAATGGATTCAACGGACCCGCAGATCGAACTTCCCGTGCTTTTCGCCCAGGCGGCGTCGGCATTTCGGGTCGGCATAGACAGGCTCTTCGCGCCGCTCGATCTGAACGCCGGGCAGGTCGCGTTGCTGATGATACTTTGGAAAACGGACGGCGGGACGCAGGCGGACCTCGCGCGCGAGTTGGGCGTTTCCGCGCCGACGGTCAACAAGATGGTCCAAACGATGGTCGAACGAGGCTTTGTAACCTCTTCCCGAAGCGCCTCGGATGGCCGTTCGGTATCGGTCCTCCTCACGGAAATGGGCCGGAATGTCGAGGCTGAGGTCGTCGACCGCTGGAAGGAAGCGGATCGGCTTTTCTTCGGCGGGTTCACCGAAACCGAACGACTGATCTTGAAGCAACTGCTCAGTAAATCCAGGCCCGCCTGACCGACTGCCGCGGCGCCGGGATCAGCAAATCGACATGCAATGCGCAATTGCCGAATCTGTCGGTTACGTAATAGACTTAAGACAGAAAGGCATTAAATTCTGGAGACGGCAATTATGAAAGTGATTCTTGCAACCGACGGAACCGGCCACAGTGACGCGGCCGTGAATATCGTCCGCTCCCTGAGTCTCGCCGACGGCGACGAAATCATGGTTATTTCGGTCGTCGATATGGCTGTTCCCCTGGCAATGGACATTTACGCCGGGTATCTGCCTTCGTCGACCGACATCGAGGCGGCGGTCAAGGAAAATACATTGAAGGTTCTGGAGGATACAAAAGACAAAATCGCCGGATACTTCGCCGGCAAAAACGTCACAGTGACGACCGAGGTCCTGCACGGTTCGCCCGAGAGCCGGATCGTTGAAACGGCCGAGGAATTCGGCGCTGACCTGATCATTGTCGGTTCGCACGGTTACAACAGTTGGGAACGGCTGTTGCTGGGTTCGGTTTCGGACTCGGTCGTGCATCACGCTCCGTGTTCGGTCCTCGTGGTCCGCAGCGGCGAATGAACGATGTCTTCGAAGGTCACGATCAACGCGCGAAAATTTGACAATTCAGTACACCGGAGTTGGTCCGCGGAGTTGATCGAGAAGGTAGGTTCGCTTTTGCTCTTCCGCGGTGTCTTCGATTCCGAAGTCGTTCACCCGGAATTGGGCGTTATCGGAGGCGGAACGGTTTCCTACGAGTATTACTGGCTCGACCAATGGTACAACGTGTTCCGCTTTCATCAGCCTGACGGCTCGCTTCGAAACTACTACTGCAACGTTAATCTCCCGCCCAGATATGATGACGGTGTGCTTGATTACGTGGATCTCGACCTTGATGTACTTGTCTGGAGGGATTTCCGCGTCGAACTGCTCGACCGCGAGGATTTTGAGAACAATGCCGGCCTTTACGGATATTCGAACGAGATAAGGGCCGGCGCCGAGAATGCGTTGGTACGGTTGACCGAACTCATCGAACGACGCGAATTCCCTTTTGATTTTAAGGATTCGATTTAATTTTTCAAACAAATATGGACGCGAAAACAAAGCCTATAAACAAACTCGACCGGCTGCACGAGCTATCACTGCAGGCGGAGCAAGGCGGCGGCGCCGCACGCCTTGAAAAACAGCGCAAGGGCGGAAAGATGACCGCGCGCGAACGTGTCGAGTTCTTTCTTGACGAAGGAACTTTCGAGGAATTCGACAAGTTCGTCGCTCACCGTTCGCACGATTTCGGACTCGACGAACAGAAGTATCCGGGCGACGGCGTGATCACCGGCCACGGACTTCTCGACGGCCGGCCAGTATTCGTTTTTGCCCAGGATTTTACCGTTTTCGGCGGAAGCTTGAGCGAAACCCATGCGGAAAAGATCTGCAAAGTGATGGATCTCGCGATGAAGATCGGCGCACCGGTCGTCGGACTCAACGACTCCGGCGGCGCGCGGATCCAGGAAGGCGTCGTCAGCCTCGGCGGTTATGCCGATATCTTCCTGCGCAACACGCTGGCGAGCGGCGTTGTGCCGCAGATCAGCTGCATTCTCGGGCCGTGCGCCGGCGGTGCCGTCTATTCGCCCGCAATTACCGACTTTAACGTGATGGTCAAGAATACTTCGTATATGTTCATCACCGGTCCCGACGTCATCAAGACCGTAACGCACGAGGAGGTTACAAAGGACGAACTCGGCGGCGCGATGACACACAATTCCAAATCCGGAGTCGCGCATTTCGCGGCCGACTCCGATGAGCACGCGCTGCGCCTGACGCGCGAACTTCTTTCGTTTGTCCCGTCGAACAACCGCGAAAATCCGCCGTTCGTTCCGACCAAAGATCCGGCGAACCGTACCGACGTAAAACTCAATTCGGTCGTCCCGGAATCCTCGAATCAACCCTACGACATCCGCGATATCATCAAAAACGTCGTCGATGACAACTACTTTTTCGAGATCCAGGAGCATTTCGCAGCCAATATCGTCATCGGATTCGCGCGTCTGGGAGGTTTCTCGGTGGGAATCGTCGCCAATCAACCGGCGTTTCTGGCTGGCGTCCTCGACATTGACGCGTCGGTCAAAGCCGCGCGGTTCGTGCGTTTTTGCGACTGCTTCAACATTCCGTTGATAACGTTCGAAGACGTTCCGGGGTTCCTTCCCGGCGTCAATCAGGAGCATTTCGGGATCATCCGCCACGGAGCGAAGCTGCTTTACGCTTTTGCCGAGGCGACGGTGCCCAAGATCACGGTCATCACGCGTAAAGCTTACGGCGGGGCGTACTGCGTTATGGCGTCGAAGCATATCCGAACCGACATCAATTTCGCCTATCCCTCGGCCGAGATCGCGGTGATGGGAGCGGAAGGAGCGGTCGGACTTCTATACCGCAAGGATTTGATGGAAACGACGAATCCCGAACAGACGCGCACGGAACTGGTCAATGAATTCAACGACAAATTCGCGAATCCGTATGTCGCCGCCGAGCGTGGTTTTGTCGACGAGGTCATCGAACCGAAAGACACCCGTCCGAAGCTGATCCGGGCGCTGACGCTGCTTCAAAACAAGAGCGAGTCGAACCCGCCGCGGAAACATGGCAATATCCCGCTCTAGAAATCACTTTAAGTGTCGCCACGCAGACACTTAAAGTGATTTCCGAGGCAATTCTCCGCGACCTTAAGTTTTACTTTAAGTCCCGAAATGTCCGACCTTGCTCTTCAACGACCGACCTGGGCCGAGATTTCCCTCGAGAACCTCGGCTTCAATTTCCGTTCGGTCAGGAACTTCATTGGTGATTCCGTAAAATATATGGCCGTCGTCAAGGCCGACGCGTACGGACACGGCGCGGTCGAATGCGCGCGCCGACTGGAGCGTGAAGGCATAGACTGGTTTGGCGTCGCCCTCCCGCAAGAAGGCGTGGAACTTCGACAGGCAGGGATCCGAAAGCTGATTCTGTGCCTGGGGAGTTTCTGGCCGGGGCAGGAAGACCTTCTTCTCGACAATCACATCACTCCGGTCATTTTTGATATCAGGAAGGCCTCGCTCTTCGATCGCGCCGCGTTCATCCGAGGCGTCGTCGCCGATGTCCACATTAAGATCGACACCGGTATGGGGCGCGTCGGCGTGAGGCCGGACGAACTCGACGAGTTCCTCGAAAAGCTTGCCGTGATGCGAAACATACGCGTGGTCGGAGTGATGACCCATTTTTCGGCCGCTGACAACCCGAGCGACGACGAGTTCACCGGGCAGCAGATCGAGCGATTCGAATCCTCCGTTGCGAAATTCCGGGCTCGCGGATTCAATCCCGTCTATCTGGATCTCGCAAACTCTCCTGGAGCGATCGTTCATCCCGCGTCGCGCGGGAATCTGGTTCGGCTCGGCGGGATTCTCTACGGGCTCGGCGACGACGTTTTGCCGCCCGAGGCCGAAAAGCCGCCGCTCAAGCCGGTTATGAGCCTTCATACACGGATTGCCCATCTGAAAACAGTTCCGGCCGGCGAGAGTCTGGGTTACGGGCGAACCTTCGTAACACGGCGCGAGTCGTTGATCGCAACGCTTCCGATCGGCTATCAGGACGGGCTTCCCCGCTCGCTCTCGAACATCGGCGAAGTCATCGTCAAAGGCCGGAACGCCGCCATCGTCGGACGTGTGTCGATGGACTGGACGATCGTAGATGTCACTGACGTCCCGGATGTGGCGGTCGACGACGAAGTCATTATTTTCGGCGGAACGGAACCGGGCTCGATTAAGGCCGAAACGGTCGCCCGTCAGGCCGGCACGATCTCCTACGAGATCACCTGCGGCATCAGCAAACGTGTCCCGCGCATCTATGTTGACGGCAAAGAAAAGCGCCTGGTTTGAAACGGTGTTCCGGCTCTATAACCGCAACCTGCTCCGGCGGCGGTTCTCTTCGCTTCGTGTTCGAAACCTGCAAAGCCTTGCGGACAATGAACTTCCGACCATCGTTTACGCGAATCATTCGAGTTGGTGGGACGGACTCGTCTGCTATGAGCTATTCAAACGTGCCGACTCGGATATGTTCGTCATGATGGAGCAGGAAAACCTGCGAAGGTATCCGCTCTTCCGCAAACTCGGCGCGTTTTCGGTCGACCGGAACAACGCGCGTTCAGCGCTTGCCAGCATCGAATATGCCGCGAAGGTCGCGAAACAGAAGCCGCGTCGCGCCATTCTTATCTTTCCGCAGGGCAAAATTCTGCACTCGCGCTCGCGTCCCTTCGAATTCGAATCCGGCATTGTGAGGCTTGTCGAACGCCTGGTTCCCTGCCGCGTCGTCCCGTTGGCACTATCATACGAATTCGGGCGCGAATTCAAACCCGAGATTTTCGCGACCGTCGGAGAAGGCCTAGTCGCGGGTCCCGGCGAAATCCCCATTTCCCTTGCCGGACTCGCGACGCAACTCACAAACGAGTTGGATGGTATTGAAATGGCACTGAACAACGATCAGTTTGACAATTTCACCGATTTGCTCCGCTAGACCTGTTATCGGACGCGTATGCGGACTGGTTCTGATTTACGATCACGCCCCGCGCCTGCGCGGCTCCGGCAGCCGGGACAATCAGGCGTTCGGCGAAGCCATCGGAATCTCCGCATCCGTCACCGTTCTCCCGTAAGGTTTTTGAATCAAGAATCCGAAGTCGCGGCAGCGACAGTAGATTCGAGCCGTGGGCGTGAGCCCGTCCACGGGAAATCCCCGAATCCTGCATTTTCTTGGTTTGTTCGAAACTGCGAGTTTCGATTCGGACCGGCGCTGGACCGTCCATCATCACAAATCCAAAACAAATCCAAAATCGAAAGCCGAAAATCCAAGATCCCCGGCCGCCGCGTCCTCCGATGGTCCAAGGCGGCATCGGACCTAAACAGGTTGATCGGCACTTTCGCCATCCTCAAAGACCACTATCGACACGATCCGAAATTGCGTTACAATAAAGCCGCTTTTCAATTTTCACTATACGGAGCAATCAAGATGAATTACCCCATATCGCTTAGCTTTAAGATCCTGGCCATCGCCAACCAGATCTATGTCCGGGACGCATCCGGAACCCTGATCGGCTATGTCAAACAAAAGCTGTTCAAACTGAAGGAAGACATCAATATCTTCGCCGACGAGGGACAGACGCAGCATCTTTTCAATATCAAGGCCGACCGAGTGATCGACTGGTCAGCCAATTACGGCTTTACGGATTCGCGTGGAAATAGGCTCGGATCCATCAAACGCAAGGGAATGCGTTCGATCTGGAAGGCCAGCTACGAGATCTTCGACGCCTCGGGAAACCAGGTAATGAAGATCAATGAAGAGAATGGCTGGATCAAGGTGGGGGATGCGCTTTTCGGCCAAATTCCGCTGGTCGGCATTCTCTCTGGTTACCTTTTTAATCCGACGTATCTTGTTTCGCGTATGGACGGAGCGCCGGTTGCGCGGCTCAAAAAGACGCCGGCTTTCCTTGAAGGCAAGTTCGAGCTTGAACCGGTCGGACAGATGTCCCCGGAAGAAGAGACACGCGTTCTGCTGAGCGTGCTGATGATGACCCTTCTCGAACGTATCCGCGGCTAGGAGAGCGCCGACGACGCATGATCGACGCCATCTTTTATTTTGTCGACTTCGTGAAACTCCTTTACAAGAAGGCGTTTCACGACGACATTTTCAGTCGGGCGGCGCAAGTCGCCTTTTACTTTTCATTCTCACTTTTCCCACTGCTGTTCTTTCTTGTTTCTTTGTTCGGCCTTGTGCTCGATTCAACCGTCGACCTCAAGTCCGAACTCTACGCCTATATGAGGCAGTTGATGCCCTTGACGGCGTTTGACCTCGTTCAGAAGACCGTCGAAGAGATCATTGCGAACAGTTCCGGCGGCAAACTCACGCTCGGGATCTTGATCGCCGTCTGGTCGGCGTCGGCGGGTATGGACAGTCTGCGGGTCGCACTCAACTCCGTTTACGAAGTCCGTGAAAAACGCTCCTGGCTCAAGACCAAAGGACTTTCGATCGGGATGACGCTTGCGCTCACGATCCTCGCAGCCGTCGTGCTCGGCTTGGTCTTCTACGGCTGGCAATTGGTGCAGATCGCTCTTGGCTGGATTGGGTTCCAGATCACTTCCCCACTCGTCCTCGTGTCCGTCGAATGGCTCGCGATGCTTGCGATAATGCTCTTCGCGTGCGAACTGATCTACAACCTGATGCCGTCGTTCCCGGAACTTGACTGGAAATGGATCACGCCTGGTTCGTTCGTCGCGATCGCGCTTTGGTTGTTGCTGACAACGGCCTTTCGCCTTTATCTCGAGTACTTTAATACATACAATAAAACCTACGGTTCGCTCGGCGCGGTGATTATTCTGATGCTTTGGCTCTATCTGACGGCGCTCGTCATTCTCATAGGCGGGGCCATAAACTCAGTGTTAATAGAGCTTAAGCGAAATGAACCGACCGCAGAACCGACAACTTGATTATGTCGATAATGCTGCAGGAAATCGCCGAACAACCGGTCGCGCTCGAACGGATGATTCAGGCGGAACACAACAAATACATCAAACTCGCGAGCCATCTTGCGTCGAGGGAGATCGATCTGATCGTCCTTGTGGCGCGCGGAAGTTCCGACAACGCATCGCTTTTCGGCAGATACCTGCTCGAGATCACGACCGGCATTCCGGTCTCGCTTTCGGCGCCGTCGGTGTTCACGCTTTACAACGCGAAACTGAATTTGAAGCGCGCCTTGGTGATCGGCGTGTCGCAGTCGGGCGAGGGAACCGACATCAACGAGGTTCTCGAAAGCGCGAAGCGTTCGGGAGCGTTCACGCTCGGGATCACCAACGAATCCGAATCGTCGATGGCGAAAATCGCCGACGAGACTCTTCTGACGCATGCCGGGAGAGAAATGTCGGTTGCGGCCACCAAGACCTACACCGGCCAAATGCTTCATTTCTATATGCTTGCCGCGGCGCTTTCGGATGCGAAGATCGCCTACGACAAGATTCCGCATTTTTCCGCGCTCGCCCTGCAACTGACCTCTGATGTCGAAGAGATCGTCAAGCGTTACGCTTTTATGGAAAACTGCGTCGTCGTCGGCCGCGGCTTGAACTACGGCAACTCATACGAACTCGCTTTGAAACTGATGGAAACCTGCTACGTCATCGCCGAACGATTTTCGTCCGCGGACTTTTTTCACGGCCCTCTGGCGATCGTCGAACGCCGTTTTCCGGTGATCATGTTCGGCCCGGCCGGCGTCACCAGGGCGAGCAGCGTCGATCTGCTCAGACGGTTGCGGGACCTTCACGCCGACAGTCTCTCGATCACGAATGATCCGGACATCGCCAATCTTAGTTCGCGCTCCTTGTTGATGCCGGCCGAGATCGACGAATTCCTGTCGCCGATCCCGTTTATCATTCCGGCGCAGCTTTTTGCCGCGATGCTTGCCAAAGAAAAAGGGCTCGACGCCGACGCGCCGAGATCACTCTCGAAGGTGACCAAAACGCTCTGATTTGCGATTTGCGATTTGCGATTTGCGATTTGCGATTTGCGATTTGCGATTTGCGATTTGCGATTTGCGATTTGCGATTTGCGATTTGCGATTTGCGATTTGCGATTTGGGATTTGGGATTTGCGATTTGCGATTTGCGATTTGGGATTTGCGATTTGGGTACGAGTCAGTACCGCCTGCGTGAGCGGGCGGGCAACCGTTGATTTCGGATTTGGGATTTTCGATTTGGAATTTGGAATTTGGAATTTTGAGTCCAGGATTTGGAATCTGGAATCATTGGAATTTTGAATCTTGATTTTCGCGCATGATGAATCTCAACCAACTTATGCATTTCCGCGCAACCGCCTATCTGCGATTCAATTCTTGTTTTCTGATCACAGCCTTAGTCTATTTGGTTGCAACAACTGCGATGGCCCAAAACACTTCGTGCCGGTTCGATCCGCGAACATTGCAATTCAACGGTGACCCGCTCGCGCAGGCGAAGTGCCTCCTACGCCCGAACGGCAAGGGCGGAACGCTCGGCGTCGAACCGGCGAAACTCCCGGACCCGCTCCAGAAACTCATCGGCGGGACCGTAAAAATAAAGGCCGCCAAGCTTCGTGCGTACTTGAACGACAAGAAGATAACCGAAGATACGATCGGCGGCAGTATCGATCTTCCGCTCGCAAAGGCAATTCTGCCGGACGGTTCGGCGATCGAGGCTCTTTATTTCATCATCCACGACACCTCAACGCCAAATCTCGTCGACGCCGAGTTCCCTGCCGACCTCGATTCGAATCCAAAGGCGCGCGGCAACAACCTGAACGTCTGGATCAATCAGCCGGTGGCGCATGTTTTCGTCAATCGCCTTGGCGAATCTCTGACCGCGACGCCGTTCGGCGAGACGGTCCGCAAGGGTTGGGGCACGAAATTCGCGCGCGATATGCTGAAAGCCGAAGGAAAAGGACTGCAGATCCATATCGAACTCGTCCAACCACGCAGGCGTGATCCGGCGAGTTCGAACCCGAACAACGACCTGATCGCTCCGTTTCCCGGATTTTCAGACGCCCAATACGAACGGCTCGCGCTGCTCTATGTGGCCGCCAGCGTGCGGCGCGGAACGTGGCTGATCCCGGCGTACCATTCGGCGATCGACGCCGGCATCAAGGACGCCCACGACGATCCCCAGAATTTCGATCTGGCGAAATTCGCTTCGGCCCTGAAATCTCTTCTTAAAGATGTTCGCTAAGATCACATCCGCGGTTCTATTGCTGTTCCTCTTTTCGCTCGGGTTCATGCAGCCCTTTATGTATCTTGGCTCGGCTAAGATCCAGGTCTCGGACGGCATTTTTCCGGTCTTGTTTCTTTTGACCGCATTCGGCGTCGCTTTCAGCGCCTACGAGTTCCCGAAATCGCGTTTTGTCTACGTATTGCTTTTCTTTCTCGCCGCGATGGCGTTTTCGGCGCTGGCCGCCGACGATTGGCAATCCGCGTCCCTGAAACTCGCCGGAAAAACATACCTTGCGCTGATCCCTCTGGTGACCGTGACGATCGTCCGGTCCGCCGACGATCTTCGGCGCGCGGTTCAGATATCGATCGGAGCGGCCGCGGTTTGCATCGGCGTCGGCCTGGTTTCGGCGTTTCTCTTTTACGCCGACCGCGATAACTGGCTGCTTGGTTACACTTTGTTCCACTATGGAACCTTGCCGCCCGGAAACTACCCGCGCATCTCGTCCACCTTCCTCAACGCAAATATGCTCGCGAATTATCTCAGCGTCGCGGCGTTGATCATCATCGCGGGCCGGCGTGAAGGTATTATCGGACGCGTTTGTGCCGCGGTTCTTCTCGGTGGATGCGCAATTTGCGCGATGCTGACTTTTTCGCCAGGGATCGGCGGATTTTTCTTCGCGGCCGGAATCTGGCTCTTCACGGAAAAGAAACGACGCTCCGCGGTCCTGCTGATCTCGTTCGCGACCCTTTTCCTGCTCGTCGCCGCAGTTTCGCCGAAGCCGCAATCGACGCCATTGTTCTCGGTCGCCGTCCCGTTCACCGAACTTAAACTCGAACCGAGCGCACGCGCGCTGACCTGGATCGACGCCGCGAAGACCTTCGCCCGGAATCCGGTTTTCGGTCGCGGACTAGGTGAAAACACGTGTCTCGTGCGTTACGACGATCTCTCGGGCGTCGACCAGACGCTGACCGATGCGCATAACACGTTCCTGAACGTCTCCGCTGAATCGGGTATCGTCGGACTCGCCGCCGTTTTGCTTATCTGCGGTTTTTTGGTCAGGTTCGTGCGCACCGAAGACGAGCCGCTGAAGCTGCTCGTAATCGCGTTCCTTTCGGCATTCGTCTATCAGGGGCTGACCGGTTCGTTCGAAGACGCAAGGCATCTTTGGGCGCTGATGGGATTGATCCTGGCGCGAGAGCGGATTTTGAGTTCGTGAATTCTTGTGTTTCGGCTCCGTGAGATCAACCGTTGCCGACCTTTCGGTCGAATCTGATGCCACAGCAAAAAAGAAGCATTTTTCGTTCAATTGATCGCGCGCAAGAGGGCGTCGCGCATCTCGCCGGCTGATCGCCAGCGGAGTTCGACCTGTTTGGCGATCGCGGTTTCGATCACGCTCGCAACCCGCAAAGGCACGTCGAGAGTTCTCTGGCTGATCGGGATGATGGGCTTTTCGAAGATCGCCTTGACCGTTTCGGCGATTCCGGCGCGCGGGCCGATGTCGAGAGCGTGCGCTCCGGTAAGCAACGAATATGCCGTCATTCCAGTCGCGTAGATGTCCGACGGCGGCCGCACTTCCTTGAAATCGCGGACCTGCTCGGGCGGCATATAGGCGATCGTCCCGGCCACGTCGCCGACCATCGTGACGCCGCTCATTCCGGTCTGTTTGTAACTCTTTGCAAGTCCGAAATCGGTCAGTTTCGCGATATAGCCCGGGAAATTGCCGTTCACGAGGATGTTCTGTTCCTTGATGTCACGATGCACGAAACCCTGCGCGTGCGCAAAGTCGAGCGCCGAAAGGGTTTGCTCGATGATCTTCACCACTTCCGGATAAGGCAAACGCCCGCCGCGTTCCTTCGCAAGTTTCGACGCATCCATTCCGGCGACGAATTCGGTGACGAGATAGATGATTCCGTTGTGCGTGCCGTGCTCGATGTAACTGACGATATGCGGATGCTGAAGGCTCGCCGCGACCTCGATCTCGCGAATGAAACGCTTCATTGACTGCTCCGAGACGGCGACTTCGGGCAGAAGGGTCTTGATCGCCACCGGCCGGCCGTCGGTTATGTGCCGCGCGAGCATCACGCTTCCCATTCCGCCCTGTCCGAGCATCCGGATCATCTGATAATTCGGGATCGGCTGCGGGTTCTGTTTGAGTTTCTCGCGGCAGTCGTCACAAAGGAACGTCATACGCGCGTCGGGTCTCGACACTTCAGCCTCGGACGGCAGGCCGCAGTTGAGGCAAGCGACCGTGATCATCGACGGAATCGTTCTGTTTCCGATGTCGTCAGCCGTCGGCCGGGACAGATCCGGATCGCCCGTGACCTCGACCTCAAGCACCGTTTCCCCGCCCTGAATCCGGTCGCCGCTCTTCAAATACACCGATTCGACGCGGATACCGTTGACGAAGGTTCCGTTCGTCGAGCCGAGATCGCGAAGAAAACACTGCGGCGGCGCCATCTCCAAAATGCAATGGTGGCGCGAAAAATAACGGTCCTGGGGGAGGCAAAAATGCGAGTCCTCGCCGCGCCCGATCATAAACGTCTCGTGTTGGTCAAACGTAAAGACGCGTCCTGTTTGCGGACCCGCGATTACGCGAAGTGTTACTCGCATTTGGTCAGTTAAAGCTAGATTCTATATCATCAGCCCGCCATAAATAAAATGAGGAAAATGAAACCGATCGCGAGCCCGACCGCGCCGGTCACTATTCCGCCGATCGCCAATCCGCGGCCGCCGAATCGATTCGGTTCGTTGATCTCGTTCTTGATTCCGAGGCCGCCGGTGACGATCGCTCCGAGTCCGAGCGGAATTCCGATCAGAAAACAACCGAGGAACATCGCGAAAACGCCCAAAAGGAGCGAGATGATCGGCAAGGATCGGTCGGTATTGCCGTTTTGTCGCGTGACCGCGCCGTACTGCGCGGGCTGGATGTTCTGCTGGTTCTGCCAAACCGCCGGCGGCTGAAACTGCGGCTCGGGACGGTATTCGTTGGTTACCCTCGGCGTTTCGAAAAAGACCGTCTTTGCCTCCGGAGCAGGTGCGGCATCCAAAATGCTTCCGTCGCTCAAACAGAAATTCAATCCGTCATCCGTATAAGTTTGCCGGCATTGTGGACAGATCTTCATAACGCTAAAAGAGTAGCACGATTTTCACTTTTCGATTTTCGATTTTGAATCCTTCGGATTTCCGATGCGGAACAATCAGTTTCCCGCGATCTCCGGCCTCGGCTCAAATCAAGCCGCCGCCGCACTTGCCGCAAAAACGAGCGCCGGGTGCGATCACGGCGCCGCATTTGCCGCAGATCCGCTGCACGCTCTGAGGCTGGATCCCGGGAACCGAAAAGCCAGGTGTCTGGGGCAAAGACTGGCCGAACTGCATCCCGCACCTTCCGCAGAATTTCGCGTTCTGCGGCAGGACCGACTGGCACCGCGGGCAATTCGTGTAACCGCGGGATGTGGCGCCGAGACTGACGACATTGAACGTCCGGTTTCCGCATCGCCCGCAGAACTTCACGCCTTCGGCAAACCGCGCGCTGCAGTTCGAACAAGCGACGATCCCGGGCATTATGCTCGACTCGGTCGCCCCGCCGTGGCTGGACGGCGACGGCTGGCTCGCGGTTCCCTTCATCGGCCGCAGCTGCGCCTGAATCACCTGTTCTTCGCCGCCCTCTCGAAGTTCAATGACGCGTTCGTCGTCCTTCTCGCCGGTGTTGGAAACACGCAGAATATGCTGGCCTGCGGGAACGCCGGACAAAACCAGTCGGCCCGATCGCCCGACACTGCCGCGCCGTTCGTCATCGACGTAGACCTCGGCGCCGATCGGCGCCATGATCACGAGCCGCGCGGCGCCGCTGCCCTGCGGCACGTCGGCATCGCCGGCAGCCGCCTCAAGTTCGGTGATCCAATCACGAACCGACGCCGGACGCCTGTCCTTTTCGGTGTCGAGCGCCCGCATAATCACCCGTTCGACGTCGGCCGGAACGTCCGAACGCAATGTCGACAATGCCGGCGCCGCGTGCATCACCTTCTGCATCACGAGCTGCATCAGATCGCCCGTAAACGGCGTTCGTCCGCCGAGCATCAGATAAGCGATCGTCCCGAGAGCATAAATGTCGGCGCGGACGTCGACTCCGAGTTCCGGCTGCATCTGTTCCGGAGCCATAAACTCGGGAGTTCCGATGATGCCGCGCGATGACGGAGACGCTTTCGAATTGATATCGGTAACGGTCTGATGGACGATCTTCGCAAGCCCGAAATCGCCGACCTTGATGAATCCGTCATCGCCGGCGCGGCCCTTCGACATCAGGAAGATGTTCGCCGGCTTGAGGTCGCGATGCAGAATTCCGCGATCGTGCGCGGCTTCGACGCCGTCGGCTATCTGCCTCAGGAGCTTTACGGCCCGCTTGATCGACAGAGTTCCCTCGCGGCGCAGCAGACGATGGAGCGTTTCGCCTTCGACATATTCCATCACGAGATAGAAGACGCCTTCGGGCGTTTCGCCGAAGTCGGTGACGCTGACCGTATTCGGATGCTGGATCGATGCCGCCGACTGCGCTTCGCGTTCGAATCGCGCGATCGCCTCGCCTTCCTGCAGATCGTCGCTCGAAAGAAGATCCTGGCGAACGGTCTTGACCGCGACCCAGCGCGCGTCAAACTTTTTGTCGCGCGCCAGGTAGACCTGTCCCATCGCGCCTTTTCCGAGTTGTCGTTCGAGAAAGTACCGCCCGGCAAGCAACTGGTCGCCCGGCAGCGCGAACCGCGTCTCCTTGCGGTCGGCCGGACACATCGCGACGTTGTCGTTATAACAGATCTTGCATTCGGGACATTCTTTCATTCAGTTTCTATTTTCGCCGTAACTCTTGTTTTTGCCAAATTAAGAACGAAAGAGATGCCTTTTTTTGCAGGCCAGTTTTTGCGGAGGTTCGAAACCTTCGACGGCGCCGGACTCGGGAGCCGTCCGAACCAGGTCGGTTCGCGGGCGCGAATGTCTTTGAACATTCCCTCAACGACGACCCGCTCAAGCACTCTCGTCCTTCGAGAGGGCGCCGCGAATCCCCCGTCTCTTTTTCCAGTCCGCGTTTGTCCCACGGCTACAATCAGCCGCCGCTAGGCGACGCAGGATTCAGCCTATGCCGCCGTTTGCGTTGCCTCACGGGTTTAGTTAGCGCGGCACCGTTCTTTCGCAGCGGCAAAGCAGGGAGAATGTCGTCCACAATCGTCGGGACTCTGGGATAAAAAACCTCACCATTGATCTTCTTCAAACACAAAATCCGGGGTGTCGTATCGGCTTGAAAATGGGAGGTGGTATACGGGCGAGGTTTCGACGTTTAGGTTGTACCTGCAGCGGGCGGGGTATTTGTTAATAGTGGTGGGACAAGCGGCGATGATCTGGCCCGGGATCGTCAGCCATAGCGACGATGTTCCGCAGATGGAGGCTTCCAACGCCCTTTACTACCTCAGAGCAAGATTCAACCTCTCCCAAGGTTCGATCGTGCGGGTCTTTGTTTCGTCGATCGGATCTTTATTCTCTTTCGTGCTCAGGATCTAGAGGATCTCTAGTATTTGTTCGGTGAGGAGCCGGGGCCATCGCGGTCGGGCCAGAACTGTTTTCCCCTCTCGTTTCCAAAGATGCCCATTACCGAACCTTTGTTAAGCTTCGTTTTGTCAAAGCGGATGCCGAGGGTCCAGCCCAGCCACGGGTTGTGTGGATATTGGCTCGGGCGGTAGTTCTTCTCGAGCGAGTATAGATAAGCTCCCTCGATCACCCATTCGCGCCAAGCGGAGGACCTTGCTTCCATAATGATCATTCGCGGATACTTGTATATGCCCTCCTCGCTTTTCATCTTGGACATCAGACGCTGGCCAAGGTTATCGTCATTATCAATCTGCATGTGGATCACAAAGTATTGCCGATCATTCCAATGATCCCAATCGAGCTCGATCGCCCATATGTTCAGCGGCGCTCCAAATTCGAATATGCCCTCAAGTACTCTCTGAGCTTCCCAACCCATACCGTCGCCTCCTGACCGCGTATTCTACCACGAAAAAGGCCAGCCGAAACAAATTGCCACTAACTTGAAAATCGGAGGCCTGACACTGCACTTTCCAAAATCGGCACGCTTCTTGTGCCAAAATCGCACTTTCGCAAGACTGATACCGTTCTCTCACCGTTCTTCTGACACCGTTCGTCATATGCTGGTAAGCTCCGGGATCATCAACTGTCCCATTTTTTCGCCGAAATGGGACAGGCTAAATGTTTGAATCCAGATCACTTAACCCCGATTTTGTCCCATTTGCGCGCGCGAGAACGGCGAAAAAAGTCGCCCCCGGCGTAAATTCTGCAAATACGGCGGTTACATACATATTTTGTCCCGTTAAGGATTTCAGTTTGCGGAATACCGCATAGACTGCACACGAAAATCAACAATCAAATTGCGATGCCGATGCGTCCCGGGACTGACAGGGCACTTGAAGTGTGATCCCGCGTGGCGGGTGACGAGCATAAAGCCACGGGTGCAAACCCGTGGAATAGAAACAAGACAGCCGCGTCAGACACCGCGATTGTTTCACCGTTCGTTCCCCCCCGAGGCCTTGAGAATCTCATATCGCAAGCCTGACACCGTCTTCTGCGGCGGAAAGAAGGTTGATCAAGTCGCTCTTGGTGTCAAGAACATTCGCGGGGTTGGTGTAGGATTGGGAAATGATGAATTCTCTCAAAAGCAATAAGGTCGCCGGGATACTAACGGGACTCTTTGGAATCGCTGTCGCAGGGTTTGGAGCATTTGGGTTAGCGATGGTCGCGTTTCAGCGGATGATGATGGCATCTGCGCCGCCGGCTCCTCCGCATTTCGCAGCGATGATGCGAGCTATCCAAGATACCTGGATCACCTATCTCCCATTTATGATCGCGGGGGGCGTGATCTTCGGCATTGCCGGGCTTTTCATTTATCGCGGTTCGTCGGTTGCTCGCCGGATCGCTCAAATAACCGCAGTCTTAGGCATTATCTGGATCTTCGCGTATTCGATCGCGGCACATCGGGTTATTCAAACGATTACGGAGCTGCCTTTCGCTCAAAGGCCCCGGCGTGTGCCGAGGCCTTTTGTACTGTGAGAATGCCCTTACTGCGTGCGGGGTTCTGCAACTACATTCCCATACCCATGCCGCCCTTGTCGTCGGGAGCGTCGGCGATCATTGCTTCGGTCGTCAGCAAGAGGCCGGCGATCATTTATTTATCACTACCTCAACGGTTTCGACTCTAGCTTGACGAGTGACAGGTTCGAGGCGATCGGCGTATTTTTTTTCCAGTTCGCGTAGATGGTCGCCGAACCTTTTAGTATCGTGACCGCATTCGGCGGAAATTTGGTGCCGAATTTTTCTTATCCATGCGATGCCGGGGTCTACTTCACGCTTCATATAAATCTCCTAACAGTTCCATAGGAGTCACCAAAGAGGGATTGTACAATCCAAGAATATCATTAACCTTTCGGATATGCCCGAATTTATTCGCATTTGCGAGGTGTTTGCAATTCCATGTCAGAAGAAAATCGCATTTATGAAAAGAAGCAAGTGCTAGGTGTCGGGCATCTCCGCCCGGATCAGCGGGCATTATCATGCGTTGGATATACACATCGACGATAAGATCAATCTCCTCGATATTCGGAAGGAGCGTCAGTCCGCTAACAAGGTCGAGTGCTGCTTCCTTGTTCGGAAATTCGCCTCTCTCAAGTTCTTCCAACACCGCGACGCTCGTAAGCAGCGTATATTCTTCGCCAGCGACATCCCAAAATTTACGAGTCCATTCGCGACGAGCGATCATATCGGGCTCGGTACGAGTTTCGTGATAAAAACTTACTACGGACGTCTCGATATAAACTCGCGATTTCATGATGCTGATTATACATCAAAAAAAAGCCCCGGCGGATTGCCGAGGCCTTTGTGTTTTGAGAATGCCCTTACTTACGTGCGGGCTACTGACACTACATTCCCATGCCCATGCCCATGCCGCCCACGATAGCAATGGAAAATGGAAAACCGAGAATGAAAACTGAGAATACTAAGCATCGATAAGTACTTTTGGATTTTTTCGAGCTATTGACAAGAGTTTGAGGCTGGCGCCGTTGGGTTTGCCGTGGCCTTGTTCCCAGGACTGTACGGTTTTCGGGGAGATATTCAGATATCGGGCGAAAACTGCCTGGGAAACGTTGAGCTGAGCTCTAAAATTGGCGATCTCTGTTGCCGAAAACTGATCTGGCGGACGCGGCAGCGTCGTGGTGCGAAGATCTTGGCGCTTGCCCTCGGCGTGTTCGATCGCGGCATTCAACCCTGCCTTGATACTCTCGAAAAATTCATTGTTCAATTCAGCTTTTTTCGCCATATAACCTCTTTAGTTCTTTGACCAGCTTCGCGAGTTCGTTACGCTCGGCCTTTGATAGGTCGGCCTTTTCGTTCTTGCCGTAAAAAAATGAACCAGATACATCGTTCCGGCGATAACGATGTAGACGTAGATGTACCGAAAACCACCGCTTTTGCCCTTGCCTGCTGCCTTGTCTCCGATTCGACCCTTTCTTGCCCCGGCACATCAGGTCATCAGGTCGCCGCGTTAAGGGTTTTTGGCCAGATCGTTTTGCAATGAAAACAAAACGTCAAGCGAGGCCAGCTTGTCTATTCGATCCGTAAATCCCGGTGATTCGACAAAAATGAGTAAGCTCGGCTCTCATCATCTGTGACTATACTATTCAATGGTATAGCGGTCAGTCAAAAAGAAAATTTTACTGGAGATGACCTTGCCGCCCGTCAGGACCGCGATGTCTTCGAGCATTGCCTTGCGGCGACCGCCAATGCCCGGTGCCTTAACAGCAGCGACATTCAACGTGCCGCGGTGTCGGGGTCGGCGAGGAACGAAAGGATTGACGCGGCTTATCAAGGATTGTTGGTAAATCCGGTCGAGGCGGGCCGGCGCCTCGTCTTCAGCGCTCTGTTCGAGAATTTTATTTTGGTGCCGAACAATCCGAGGGCGACGGCGGGGTTGATGAGAATGACGCGCCAATTTCCATTTCAATTTCGGATTTTGGACATTTTGGACCAGGGATTTGAATTTCCTTGACATGTTTCTTCCTTTCGGGACCGGTCGGTTGAACCGCTGAGCCGTGGGCAAATCACGGTGATCTGATAGCTGCCGTCGCTTCCCCGCTTCCTGGCTACGGAATCAAAACAGCGAAACCAACCATTGAACGCTTCCCGGCAGAAATCTCGTCTTTCCCACACGGGCAAAATCCTTCAAATGGTTTTTGAGTTTTCACGGCCGCTCTTGCTATAATCTTCCTCGTTCCGACATATGGGTCGTTAGCTCAGTTGGTAGAGCAGAAGACTCTTAATCTTCGGGTCGCAGGTTCGAGTCCTGCACGACTCACCATTTTCGAAGAACAAAGAAGGCCGTCCGGCGAGGACGGCCTTCTTGTTCACACGGGGTTCCGGGATTGCGCAGATCCCAGCTGGTCTCAACTGGCGAACCCACGGCAACTCCAAGGTGCGAGCGTCCGTTTCAACCCAACGTCAAGTTGTTGCCTCCATCCCGCAAAGGTTGTCTGTTTTGCGATTCTTCATCGGATCGTTAGAGTTACGACGATAGGTCGTAACTCGCGACGCGGCTGACGAACGATTGCGCTTCCATCTGAGCCGAGACCGATCGATACGAAAATCCGCAATCACAAATCAGAAATCCCAAATTGTCAGACCCTCAGATGGTCGCCACGCCATTTTTTGATTGCCATTTTGATCTCTTTCGGCGTCGCGAACTCCCGGTTGACGGCGCGTTGAGCAAGGTCCTGCAGTTCATCATCCGACGCAAATCGAAGCGCGATGATCTCGCCAGTCTTCAATGATGATGCCTTTGCCGCGAGATCCGCCGAAAGAAGGCTCGAATAGCGGAGCCGTTCTTCGAGCCGTATGACGCGGTCCTGCGCCCGGAGCGCCATCAGGCGCGCGGCGAGCGTCATCAGGATAAAGACGAACGCCATCAACAACCATTCCGCACGGTCCCAACTCCGGTCGTAGTACAACTGGTAGGCTTGCCATCCGAGATTAAAAAGCAAGAGCGGCATGATGACGAAATGAAAAAGCGGGAACCAACGCGTGTGGTTCTTGAAGTTTTGTTGATCTGCCATATGTTTATAGTTTGCTGACTGCCTGTTTCTCCTCGTTTAAGATCTCCTCGCCGGGATTGACGAAGAGGTTTTGTTCGAACTTGTACTGCTTGTCGTAAAGCTGTTTGTAGCGGCCGTTCATCGCGATCAGCTCATCGTGGGTTCCCCGTTCGAGGATCTCGCCCGATTCGACTACGAGAATCTGGTCGGCCGAGCGTATGGTTGACAGACGATGCGCGATGACGAACGTCGTCCGACCCTCGCGAAGACGCCGCAGTCCCTCCTGGATCAGCGCCTCGCTTTCCGAATCGAGCGAACTCGTAGCTTCATCGAGGATCAAGACCCTGGGATTCGCCAACAACGCGCGTGCGATCGCGATCCGCTGGCGTTGACCTCCCGAAAGCTTGACGCCGCGCTCGCCGACGACGGTGTCGTATTTGTCGGGAAACTTCTCGATGAACTCGTCGGCGTTTGCGATGCGGCAAACCTCTTTGATCTCGTCGAAGTTGGCGTGCGGGTTCGCGAACCGGATATTCGACAGAATCGTGCCGTCGAACAGGAAATTGTCCTGCAGCACGACGCCCAGATGCCGCCGATAGTCGCGGAGTTTGATCGAATTGAGGTCACGCCCGTCGATCTTTACAAATCCGCGGTTGGGTTGTATGAAGTTGAGCACGAGACTCAGGATCGTAGATTTGCCCGATCCCGATGATCCGACAAGCGCCGTCGTCGTACCGGCCGCCGCGGCGAACGAGACCCCTTTCAGCACCGGAACGTTTACTTCATATTCGAAATGAACGTCCTCGAATTCCACCGCGCCCTCGAGCTTCGGCATCGCGTTCTTGCTTTCGTCCTCGTCCGTTTCGGTGCGCATCGCGAAAACTTCCGATATGCGGTCGAGCCCGGCAAAGGCTTCGGTGATCTGCGTCCCGATGTTCGCAAGATCGACGATCGGGATGACCATAAAGATCGTAAACGCGATGTACATCGTGAAATCGCCCGAGGTCATACCTTTCGTCGCGTCCTGCATATTCGCGATCACGGCGTTGCCGCCGAACCAGATCATAATGACGGCGATCGCGCCGATGATGACGGAAGCGAACGCGCCCGTCGCTGAAACTCCGGTCATCGATTTCGCTATATTCCGGAAAAGCTTGTGCGCGCCGCGGGCGAAGGACAGTTCCTCCCGCTTCTCGGCGGTGTATGCCTTGACGATTCGAATGCCGCCGAGGCCTTCGTTCAGGCGGCCGGTGACTTCCGCTTCGATCTCGCCCCGATCGCGGAACAGCGGACGCAATTGCTTGAATGCGTAGCTGAGTACATAACCGAAGACCGCGAGCACGGCAAGGGTGATGAGCGTGATCTGCCAGTTCAGATAGAACAGGACGGCCATCGATACGAGCGCCGAGAGTATCCCGCCGGTCATCTGGCCGAGTCCCGTGCCGACGAGATTTCGAATCCCCTCGGCGTCGCGCATAATGCGGGAGATCAGCTGACCTGTTTGCGTCGAGTCGAAATAAGACGTCGGCAAACGCTCTATGTGCGCCTGGACGCGTTTCCTCATCTCGGTGATCGCCCGTTGCGCCGCGACGCCCAGAACCTGCGAAAGCGCAAACGATGTGATCGCCTGGAAAACGGTCGAAAGCCCGACGGCGAGCGCGATCAGCCAGAGCATATCGTACTGTTTCTGGCCGAAAACGTTATCGACGAGGAATTTGGTCGAGTATGGCAGCACCAATCCCGCGGCGCGGCTGGCGAGCATCAGCCCGAGCCCGATCAGAAGCCGCCAGCGATAGCTCCAGATGAGTTTGCGGGCTTCGTGCCAGGCGCGGGAATAATCAATTTTCTGTTTCTTCTTGGCGCTTTTTTCCATTTTGTTTTTGGATACAGTCTTTATTCAGCGACGACCGCTTGACGGCAGCTATCCGTCATTTTCAGGCGGACGAGTTCGATCACCTCGGCGAGCGTGCGTTCACTCAAGCTGTGTCGCAGATCGAACTCCGCCTCCCCGAGAATATCCGAGAGGACCGGACGAACCACCTTTCCGAGTTCGCATTCGTGCGATGCATCAAACTGTGGAACGTCGAACAGCGCGCCTTCGTCGAGCGCATCATATATGTCGCCGAGCGTGATCCGTTCCGGCTCCCGTGTCAGACGCGCGCCGCCGCCGGTTCCCTTCTTGACCGCGACCAATCCGTGTTTCGTCAGCAGTCCGATGACCCGGCGGATGACGACCGCGTTCGTGCCGCAACTCTGCGCGATCGCCTCGGACGTGATCGGCATCCGGTCGGCGAATGACAACATCCCGGCGACGTGTATTGCGGTAGCAAGTCTGGAGTTCCCGGCCATATATGTAACAAGATTAGTTACATACTTCTGGATTTGCAAACTCTGATCTGCGATTTCCGGAAAGCAACGGTGCAGCGGAGCATGTGCCCGCAGGTGCGCTCCGACCGCTGCGCGGCCGTACCCCCTTTGCCTGCTTTGCGCTTGGTCCTCTGTTTCCCAGTGCCGTGTTTTGTGCGATAATCTTTCAAAAAAATGAACCAAACATACATCAACGAACTTAAAGAACATATCGGCGAAGAAGTTACGCTGAAGGGCTGGCTTTATAACTCGCGTTCGAGCGGCAAGCTCGTTTTTCTGCAACTGCGCGACGGCACCGGAATCGTCCAGTGCGTCTGTTTCAGGCCGAATGACGAGGAACTTTTCGAAGTCGCAAAAGGTCTCGGGCAGGAATCTTCGATCATCGTTCGCGGCACCGTCAAGGAAGACACGCGGTCGGCGATCGGCGTCGAACTCGATGTGACGGGGCTTGAAGTTATCCAGAACGCACACGATTATCCGATCACGCCGAAGGAACACGGCACCGAGTTTCTGATGGATCATCGCCATCTTTGGATTCGATCGAAACGGCAGCATGCCGCGCTGCGCGTCCGTCACACGGTGATCAAGGCGGTGCGCGATTTTTTTGATTCCAACGGATTCATCCTCGCCGACACGCCGATCTTCACGCCGGCCGCGTGCGAGGGCACGACGACGCTCTTCGAAGTCGATTATTTCGGCGACGACAAAGCCTATCTGACGCAGAGCGGACAGCTTTACAACGAAGCGACGGCCGCCGCGTTCGGCCGCAGTTACGCATTCGGCCCGACATTTCGGGCCGAGAAATCGAAAACGCGGCGGCATTTGACCGAATTCTGGATGGTCGAACCTGAAATGGCCTACGCCCAGCTTGACGACGTGATGAATCTCGGCGAGCAGATGATCGGATTCATCGTCGAGCGAGTTCTGAGCGACCGCCAGGAAGACCTAAAAGTTCTCGAACGGGATGTCTCGAAGCTCGAGTCGATCGCCGCGCCTTTTCCGCGCATCCACTACGACGATGCGGTCAAGATGCTGCAGGAAGGGTTCACGAAGGGCGAACTCGAGCACAACTTCGAATGGGGCGGAGATTTCGGCGCGCCCGACGAGACTTATTTGTCCAACCAGTTCGGCACGCCGGTCTTCGTCCATCACTTCCCCGCCGCGATCAAGGCGTTCTATTTCGAACGCGACAAGGAACGACCGGAGCTCGCGCTCGGCGTCGACCTGCTCGCTCCGGAAGGTTACGGCGAGATCATCGGCGGCGGCGAACGCGCGTTCGATCTGGATTTTGTTGAAAAGCAGATCGAGGCGCACGGTTTGCCGAAGGAATCGTTTGAGTGGTATCTCGACCTTAGACGTTTCGGCGCCGTGCCGCACGCCGGATTCGGAATGGGAATCGAACGCTGCACCGCCTGGATGTGCGGTATCGAGCACGTTCGCGAAACGATCCCGTTTCCACGGATGCTGTACCGGCTCAGACCTTAGCCATTTTCGATTTGCGATTTGCGATTTGCGATTGGGGATTTGGGATTTGGGATTTGGGATTTGGGATTTGGGATTTGGGATTTGGGATTTGGGATTTGCGATTGGGGATTTGGGATTTGGGATTTGGGATTTGCGATTTGGGTACGAGTCAGTACCGCCTGCGTGAGCGGGCGGGCAACCGCGGCCGCTCGACGCCTAAATCCCAATTCGGGAGCTTTGAAAAACCGATATCAAGGAAACAGATCGCGATTTCTCCGGAACACAGATTGGCTGGATGGAGCGGATTGGTTTCAATCGATAGAGAAACGCTGGTTTCTGTCCTCTTGAATCCGATCTATCTGTGTCCTGTCGGAAACGGCGCCGGGATCGCCGTTAAGTCGGTTTTTCAAAGCTCGCATGTCTTAATCTTGAATCTGGAATGAAATCGCCCCGGAAATCGACGATATAAAGATGTATAGACGATCCAAATTCGCGACGCTCGTGATGATCTCGGCATCGATCGTACTACTCGCCGGCTGCGCGATCAAACCGGTCGAGGTTTCTAATAATCCAAACGCCAATCGTGCAACAAACGTCGCCAAGGAAGAACCGCAAAAAGGATGGAGAGACTCGAAACTTCAGAAAGAGTCGGATGCATTGTTGCCGTTGTTCGGGAAATTCCCGGTTGTGAACGTTCGTGTCGTCGACGAACCGTTGCAGAAATCGGGGTCTGAAACGGAACGCGGAGTCGCCTACACAAATTGCTCGACCGATAAGATTCCGACGATCTACGTCAAAAACGCGTTCTATTTGAGAGCGCCGCGGCCTCAGTTGGTCAACATCCTGAAACACGAACTGACGCACGCCTGGTTTTGCACGCAAGGAATCCAGACCGGGCACGACCCGAGATTTCAAAAAAAATTCAAGGAGATCGGCGGATTTGGAAACTGATCAGGCCGCGGTCATAAACTGCGGATCGGCATCGGTCATTCCATCGACGGCCTTTTTGATCTGTGCCCAAGTCAGCCAAATCGCGCTGCCTTGTTTCATCGGTTCCGGATCGTGGATGAAAACTCCCGTATCCGCGACCCCGCAGATCACAACGACGTGTCCGTGATCGTGACCGCCCCAATTCTTTTTGAGTCCAACCCAAATCGGACCGTGGGATTGAAGAAATGAAAGTACCGATCCGTAATCGAGCGACAGACTCGAATGAAGCTTCATATTGAGCGCACGCCCAAGATGGTTGTTTTGAAACGCCGCGACGTCGCCGTTGTTTTGAAAACGCGTGTGATAACCGGAATCATCTGCCGGATTTGTCATCACGCCACGGCCGGTCGCCTTCGACCAACGATAGAGCATTCGCGCACAGGCATACCAGCAAACGCCGTCGGTCGGTTGGGGAATCAAGGGCACGTTCGCAAGTTTGGTGATCGCCATAGTAATTCTCCTGAAAATAATGTGCTCTCGATGAAGCAACGACAGGCACGATTTTACTGGCTTGTCTTCCGTGTTGCAATCAAACCGTCACGGAATGCACCGAGCGAACACCCGAACGCGCTCCGCCCATTGCAACGCGTAACGACTTCAAGTAAGTTTTTCCTATGAATGTGCGATTCCGAATTCTAATTGCTTTGTTCGTCGTGGCGGCGGCGGCCACCTTCGGCCAAAAGCCGATCAATGACCTTCAACCGACCGTCATCCTGATCTCGCTCGACGGATTCCGATACGATTATCTCGACAAGTTCAAGCCTCCGACGCTGAACCGCATCGCCAACGACGGGGTTCGCGCCAAATGGATGATCCCGTCTTTTCCAACCAAGACCTTCCCGAACCATTACACCGTCGCGACCGGGCTTTATCCCGCCAATCACGGAATCGTCGAGAACAACGTCTTCGATTTCGGGGAGGTCTTCACGATGTCAAAACGGAAAGAGGTCGAGAATCCGCGTTGGTGGGGCGGCGAGCCGATCTGGGTAACCGCCGAAAAACAGGGCCAGATCGCTGCCTCTTACTTCTTCGTCGGTTCGGAAACGAAGATAAAAGACGAACAGCCGACCTTTTGGCGTAAATATGATGGCGGAGTCCCGGCGCAGATGCGCGTCGACAAGGTCCTCGGATGGCTCGACCTGCCGCGCGAAAAGCGTCCGACGATGATCACGCTTTATTTCTCTGACGTCGACGATGCCGGACACGCCTATTCTCCCGAAGCCGAGGAGACCAAATACGCTGTCTGGAACGTCGACAGTTACGTCGAACGGCTGGTCAATGGTCTGAAACTGCGCAAGATCGACAAGAAAGTCAATTTGATAATCGTCTCGGACCACGGAATGGCTCCGGTCTATTTGAAGCAGACTACATTTCTTGACGACCACTTTGATTTCAGTCTCACGGAACGCATCTTATGGACGAACGAGATCGTTCAGATCTTTCCAAAACCCGGAAAGACCGACGATATTTATTCAAAGATCGGCGATCTCAAGCACGTGACCTGCTGGAAGAAGGCCGATATCCCCGAACGACTCAACTACAAACAGGGCAAACGCGTTGCACCGATAGTCTGCTCGAGCGAAGAAGGCTGGGTGACGACATCCCGCAAGCGTTTCGAGGATTGGACAAAAGACCTCGACGATCTCGACCGTCCGCGCGGCGCGCACGGCTACGACAACAAGTACCAGTCTATGCAAGCGCTTTTCATCGCGCGGGGCTCCGCGTTCAAACAACGCTTTTCCGCCGAACCGTTTGAAAATGTTCAGGTTTACAACCTGATGTGCAAGATTCTCGGGCTCAATCCGGCGCCGAACGACGGCAGGATCGAGAATGTCCGCTCGATGTTGAAGTAATGCAACCGTTTCCGGTTTGAGATTTCCTGGAAACGGCGAACCTTTCACACATTGCATTTGGGAATTCGGATTGGCCGTTTTGGGTTTTGGAATATCGGAATTTCAACTCAAGGCTGGCGATCCCGCTCCATACGGAAACAAGTCCGTTTCATTAAATCTTTCGCGAATAGCAGTCGTTCTGTTATTAGTTTTACTTAAGATACTGTATGGTATTGATTAGACTTTATCTTGTGTAGTGAGGACCTGCGCAGCCGGAATCGTAGCTGTGAGGCGTTTCCGGTTGCGATGCGTTCGATCGAACAGGATGGTGCAGAAACAGCGCACTACTTCGGTTAGGAAGCAAAATAGAGGTTTTTCCACCATCTTCAAGAGGAACGCGGAGGGAAAACGTCATGTGTGGAAACAAAAAACTTGCGCGCCGCCGCTTAGGCAGCGTTCTTCTATTCGTAACTTTCTTTACGACGATCCTATCAACAACCGCCGCGGGCTCCGATGCCGCGGCCTTTTCATTTTGGGACTCCGTAAAAGAGTTTCTCGGTATCGGAACGGCGCAGGTCAAATCGCTGCAAAAAGAGCCGAGCGATCCGCTCGGCGGCTGGTTCGATCCAGCTTGGGCATCTCGCCGTCCGATTACGGTTTCAAACACGGGTTCCGCCCTGACGGATTATCAGGTCCTGATCACCCTCGATGGCGCGTTCGACTTCAGCCGCGCAAACATCGATGGGTCCGACGTTCGAGCCGTGTCCGATAGCGGCGCTGCTCTGCCTTTTTGGATCGAAAGCTGGAACGCGGCCGGAAACCTCGCCCGGATCTGGGTGAAGATTCCATCCATTCCGAACGGCAGCAGCACCATCTATCTGTACTACGGAAATCCGGCCGCGAGTTCCGCGAGCAATGGCGGAAACACCTTCGATTTCTTTGACGATGACTGGGCCAGTCTTTCGGCTCGCTGGACGATCAACGGCGGAGCGCCCGTGGTGAACAGCGGCGTTGTCGCCTTTGCCTCGGGCGCGACGATGCAGTCGAGAACGTTCTTCTCGCCGGGGCGTGCACTTGGATTCCGCGGCTGGTTCAAGCACGGCGGCGGAAGTTACAAGTGGGGAGGATTCCTTAATGGAGTCAATACTCCCTACACCTACATCGGCACGGTGGGCGATTCCGGCTACCCCAACGTTATCCTGACAAACAACACGACCGGCACCCGTCGGGCCAGTGATCTTGGCGTTTTGACCGGCGCGTTTCATATCTACGAAGTGACCTGGACCTCAACGGCCACCAGGGCGTTTCTCGATCGCGCCTCTTCGTCGGCGGGCTCGTTGACTCAGGATATTCCAACGTCGTCGCTTCCGATCCAACTTGGCAATTACAACGACAACCGCTCAACCTTCGACGTGGATTGGGTTTACCTGAGGAATTTCCGGGAGTCCGAACCGACCTTGGCAGTCGGCGTTGAAGAAGGAAATCAATCGGCCGATCTCGAACTGGCGGTCAGCGATTCGCCCGATCCGGTAATGGTCGGCGATCCGCTTACCTATTCGTTCACAGTAACCAATCACGGTCCACTCGTCGCTACGGCGGTTGTCCTTTCGGATAACTTGCCGGCCAGCGTGATCTTCGGCTCGGCCACGGCCAGCCAAGGAAGCTGTAGCGGGACGGCCTCGGTTACCTGCGACTTGGGCGATATCGCCAACAACGGCATGGCGACTGTCTCCGTCGTCGTCAATCCGAATGCGGCGGGAACCATTGTCAATTCGGCCGGCGTGTCGAGCGCGACGACCGATCACAACACCGCGAACAACAACGCTTCAGCGAGCACCGTCGCCAACGCTCCGAACACCGCCGACCTCGGCATCACTCAAACGGATTCGCCGGATCCCGTTAGGGTTGGCAATACGCTCACCTATACGCTGGTGGTCACCAACGATGGCCCGGCAACCGCGACGGGGGTGAACGTCAACGACATTTTGCCTTCCGGTGTGACCTATGTGTCGGCAACATCCGACCACGGCACGTGCAGCCGCCCCGGCGCGGTTTCCTGTGACTTGGGAACATTGAACAACGGAGCTTCTGCCAATATCACGATCACGGTCACTCCGAACTCGGCAGGGTTGTTCACCAATCAGGCTTCTGTTTCGGGAATCGAGCCGGACCCGTTCACAACCAACAATTCGACGAACGAGACGACGCGGGTCAGTGCACCCTCGCTGGGAGCGATCGTTCTCGTCAACTCGAACAGTCCAGCGTATCCTGATTTTCAGCATTTCATCCAACCCTATTTGGATAACTTCGGCGTTCCGTACACGGTTCTTGACGTTGCCACGACAGCGGTTGAAACGGATGTTAACGATTACGCCCTGATCATCATCGGTCACCGCCAGATAGATGCAGGCAACACCTGCTCCGGCGCTCCCTGCCTCAATTCGACGGAACAGACCAACATCACCAACGCGGTCAATGCCGGTGCGGGCTTGATCAACTTCGACAATGATCTGTCAGCCGACGGCTCGACGGCCCGCTACCAGTTCATACAGGATATCTTCAATTTCGGTTATGCCGCTCCGGCGAGCGGATCGGGTGTGCTGTTCACGACCGCAGCCGGGTCCCATTACATCACCGAACGCCACCAGACGGGCGAATCGATCGGCACCGGCAGCATGACTCTCGCAGATGTCACATTGCCGGGTGATGCGACGACGCTGGCCACCACCGGCGGCGCTCCGTTCCTGGCCGTGCGCAACAGCGGTCCGGGCCGGGCCGTTCAGTGGGGAACCTATGACTGGATGTCCGTCTCCGTCAAGGGGCCGGTCTACGGGCTCGACGACCTGGTATGGCGAAGCATGGCATGGGCGGCCCGGAAACCTTTCATTATGCAAGGCATGCCGCCGTTTCTTACGATGCGGGTGGATGACGAATCGGGCCCGTTCGATTGGATCCACGTTGCCAACGAAGTCGGGATCAAACCGTGGGCCGGAGTCTTCCTGAGCAACATCGACGAATCGGAAGCTGCCGACCTATCGAGTCTTGTCAACGCGGGACACGCGACGACATCGATCCACGCCTTCAACGGCAGTTGGTTCTATTGGAACCAGACGGATGCCCAGATCGCGGCCAATTTTGTTACCGGAACGCAATGGCATCAGACACATAATATCCCGATATCAAAATATGTCTTGCCTCACTACTACCAATTCGGCAGCAACTCGTTCGCCGGAATGGCCGATTGGGGAGTGCAATGCGTCGGCACCCAGATGGACCCCGACCAGGGATACGGTGCACCGTGGATCATGAGCGGTCCCTACCGCAAGTATGAAACGGGCAGCAGCAGCGGCGGAACTCCACAATACTCTGCCGACTATATGACGATACCCGGTCATCCGGAATTCAACGGCCGGTTTTTCAACCTCGTCACTGAGATCCGTGACGACCTGGGCTACGAATGGTATCCCAACAACGACGTTCCGGGAACGATCGGCCACGGAACCTTACAGACCAAGCGCGCTCTGGACAGCATGGTATTGGCGACACTTTTTACTCATGATCAATCCGTATCAGGGATCACGATGGAAAATTGGCGCAGCATCCTGCAAGGGATAACTGCGAATATCGCGCCGTATCATCCCATCAACGTGACGATGGATGAAGCCTGCCAGTACATCAAGTCGAAGCACGATTCGACGATCGTCGGGAGTTCGTACGATGCGGCAACGCGGCGTGTGACAGTCAACTACAGCGGTGTGACACAGGTGCCGACCAAGTACTATCTCTTTATGGACGATCACGGGGCGATCCGGGATATGTGGGTCGATGTGCCGCAATTCTCGGGAAGTACGCAGGTACTCTTTACCTTGCCCGGTGAGCTTGACCATATTGTTGTAACGCCTGCCACTCCTTCGGTTGTCACTGGAGCGACTCAGCAATTCGCGGCACAGGGATTCGATGCCAGCAACAATCCGATTCCAAACCTAACGGTTTCGTGGAGCATCGGAAACGGCGGCGGAACGATTAACAGCAGCGGGCTCTTCACCGCCGGACCGACGCCGGGCACCTATAACAATACGATCGTCGCCTCCGTCGGTTCGATCACCGGCACGGCATCTGTGACCGTCGTCGCCCCGACGCTGGATCATTTCAACTTCCAGACCATTGCCAGCCCGCAATACATCGGGGCTCCGTTCCAGATCAACATCACCGCGCGGGACGCCTCCAACAATCTTTTCACCGGGTACACCGGTCAAGCGAACCTCAGTTCGAGTGTCGGCGCTGTAACGCCGGCCGTTACCGGAAACTTCAGCAACGGCAGCTGGACCGGTACGGTGTCTCTCGATCAAGCGGCCGGCAACGTCATCCTTACGGCGAGTGCCGCCGGCAGCAACGGCATCAGTAACAGCTTTGCCGTCCTGGCTGCCCCAACGTTGGACCACTTTGCCATCCAGACAATTGCAAGTCCTCAGATCGTCAATGTGCCGTTTCAGGTCACAATTACGGCATTGGATGCTTCGAACAATCCGCTTCCGGTTTATGCAGACCATCCGAATTTGAGTGCCAGCGCAGGAGCGATCACGCCTGTCGCGACCGGCGATTTTATCGGCGGCAGTTGGACCGGTACGGTGTCTTTGAGCCAGATCGCGGCCAACGTCACGATCACGGTCAGTGACGGCACGGCAACTGCCACCAGCAATGCCTTTGCGGTCGAGGCGCCGCCACCTTACTATCAATTGACTTCGCCGTCCTACGTTCAGACGACCGGCGTGCCTTTCAATGTGAATGTTGAGGCTTACCAAGCAACCATTAACGCCTGGGAGGACAATCATCAGGATCCGGTTCTTACGACCACAACGGACGTGAACACATTGACTTACAACGCCGCGAACGGCCAGTGGACGGAGTTCCTTTATGAACCTAGCCGTCCATACCCGACGATTCTGGCCAGCGTACTTCACACCACAAATCTGCCGACGATGCGCTTCTATCTTAACGGCATTCCAAACGGGCGTTACCAAGTCGTCGCCAACCTGTACGACAACGCGCGAATGCGCTACTTCTTCGGCTATACAAGTGCGAATCCTTCGGCTTTCTATGTCGACACGCTTGGAAACGCGACGGGAACACAGCATCGCGAGTACATTCTTGGAACGATCGAGGTTACCGCCAATTCGTTCAACCTTTATGTCAACAATGCCCAATTGCTCAGCGGCGATTATGAGATGTTCGGTTGGGCTTGGATTCGACTCGCGCCCGCGGAGCCTGCTCCGCCCTCGGATATCACGCTCAACCTCTGGGAGGACACCCATCAGGACCCGGTTCTGGTGACGACGACCGATGTGCCGACGCTGATATCCAACAGCAACAATCATCTCTGGACCGAATTTCTATATACAACCAGTCGGCCTTTCCCATCGGTAATGGGTAGCGCGCTCCATACTCCCGTGACGCCAACGATGCATTTTTACGGCGGCGGGATCCCGAACGGGCAGTATCAGGCATACGCCAACTTATACGACACCAACCCGTTGCGCTACTTCTACGGGTACACGAGCACAGATCCGAACGCTCTGTACGTGGATACAACCGGCGCGGCCACGGGCGGCACACAGCACCGTGAATACAGCCTCGGAACGGTCAACATCTCGAACGGATCGTTCGATCTCTACGTCAACCGGGCGGACCAACTCCCGGGCGCGACATATGACATTTTCGGCTGGGCCTGGATCCGGCTTTCACCGCAGTTCGTCCCTCCTAGCAATCTGACGCTCAGTTCAAGCTCGGCCACGATGCAGTTCGACGCCAACGGGAACGGTGTCTTTGGTGAAGCGGGTGACAATGTCAAAGCGTTGACAAACGGCAGCCTGAGCATCCCGGCCCGCGACACCGCGCCCGGCACGGGTATCATCATCACGGGAACGGATTTTCTGGGCCAGACCGGCAGCAACACCTATATGGTCCGATCCCCTACTGCGACCCTGACGGTCACCAAGGATGGCAGCGGCTCGGGAACTGTAACCAGCAATCCGGCCGGCATCGATTGCGGAGCTACTTGCGCGGCCGACTTCGCGACCTCAACCGTCGTCACTCTGGCCGCGGCTGCGGATATCTCCTCAGTGTTTACAGGCTGGAGCGGTTCGGACTGCTCGGGCACCGGGACATGCGTCGTCACAGTCGACGGTGCAAAGAGCGTTACTGCAACCTTTGCAATCAACACCTACACGATCACCGCCTCGGTGGGTTCGGGCGGCTCGATCAGCCCCAATGGGGCGGTTCAGGTTGACCACGGTTCGAACCGGACGTTTACGATCGTTCCGGACCCGAATTATCACGTCCTTGATGTATTGGTCGACGGTCTGTCGGTCGGACCGGTGACGAGCTACACATTCAACAATGTGACGGGCAACGGCCACACTATTGCGGCAACGTTTGCTGTTGATCTTCGAACGATTTCGGGAAGTATCCACAATTCGTCGAATGCTCCGGTCTCGAATGTGAGCGTTTCCATTACCGGCGGTTCGCCGTCCACAACGACGGATGCAAGCGGCAACTACAGCTTTGCCGATCTCCCGGCCGGAGCCGGCTATACGATCACGCCGACTCTCGCGGGCTACGTATTCGATCCGATAAGCAGGAGCTATTCGAACCTGTCGGGCAACGTTACGACGGGCAATTTTATCGGCTATACCGGCACTGCGCCGAGAGTTATCAAGGCGATCAGCCAGAACGTCGCACCGGCTGCTCAGGTTATCGTTCCGGTGACGATGGTCAGCCAGGGCACCGAGCACGGAGTCGCGTTCAGCGTCGCATACGATCAGAACGTTCTGTCATACCTGAGCGTCGTCGCCGGTGACGATTGTGCCGGGTGCGCCGTGAACGCAGCAAGCGGCACGCCGGGACAGCTGGGGATAACCGCCGTGATGCCCGCCGACCAGGTGATAACGGCCGGGACAAGACAGGTAATCAGAATCACCTTCAACACCACTCCGACGACGCCGATGTTCACGGGTTCGGCGATCGCATTCGGCGATGCCCCGACGGCCCGGCAGGTGACAAGCGCGGATAACGATCCACTGGCGGCGACCTACGCGAACGGCTTCGTGACGTTTACCGTCGGATACGAGGCGAGCGTCAGCAACCGCCCGCATGGCAACGATGACGGCACCATCACGGTTTCGGACTACGCCGAGACCGGACTGTTCGTCGTCGGGCTTGACCAACCGCATCCACTGTACAACGAACTGCAGCGGGCAGATTCAGCGCCGAGAGGGACCAGGGGCGACGGACGGCTCACGACCGCTGACTACGTCCAGTCCGGGCGGTATTCTGCCGGACTCGATCCGGTGCAACCGGCGGGCGGCGCGGCCTTCGCGGGTCTGTTCTCACCTGAGGAGATGACAAAGAGACAGGATGATCTGCTTTCCCTGCTGCCGCGGGTCCTCTATGCCGATGATGCGCAAACGAGTCCCGGTCAGCAGGTGACCGTGTCGGTCAGAATCGACGCCAACGGCGACGAGAACGGGTTCGGCTTCACCGTCAGCTACGACGGGACGAAGCTCGGCAACCCGTTGGTCCTGACGGGGGCGGATCTGCCGGTCGCGTCGCCGATGTCGAACACACTGACGCCGGGCAAGGTCGGAGTCGTCACGGCGGCCGGAATCGGCGAAACGATACCGGCGGGCACACGCGAGATCGCGAGGATTCGCTTCGACGTCTTGCCGACGGCAGATCTGGGCACGACCCCGATTGCGTTCACCGGACAACCAGTGGTGAACGAGGTCAGCGATGCGAGTGCGGGATCCATTCCGACGACCTTCACTGCCGGGACCGTCACGATCCTCGGACCGACGGCGGCAAATGCCTCTGTCGGCGGCATCGTGATGGGTTCGGACGGTATGGCCGTCAGCGGAGCCCGGGTGATAATGACCGACTCGGCGGGCATCAGCCGGACGGTGATCTCGAACTCGTTCGGGTTCTTCAGGTTCGACGACATCGCGGTCGGCGAGACCTACATTGTAACGGTTCGGGCGAAAGACCTCGGCTTCGCCCCGCAGGCGATAACGATCGCCGACGAGGTGACGAACCTGAATCTGGTCGCCGAGCGGTGAAAGCGGCCGGCGATCTGACAGATGCCGAAACGTGGAACAATTCGCTGAAAGCGAATCAGATAAAAGCCTGGGGTGAGCGAAGCGTAACCCGAGGTTTTTTGGGTCAGACGGGATGCCGGCCCTGAAGGAGTCGAAAGAAGGCCGTATATTGTTCAACCCTCGCAGGTGTCAATCAGCGTTAATTTTTGACCCCTTTACAGGCGTCAACTTTTGACCCCCTTTAGTCATTGTTGTCCTTTAGCCGGTAGCTTTCGCCCCGGATATTGATTGCCGTCGAGCGGTGCAGCAGGATTGCGGTTGAAGACCTTGCAACAGCCCGACAGTCCTTGGTGCTCGTGTTGGGCGATCGCGCTTGGCGACTTTCCGAAACTGCCTGGATCAGCAGGCTCGCCTCGGGAGACTCGAGCGCGAGGTGGCCGACCTGGGCGAAGATCTGCAGTTTCGGACGCGTGAGATTTCGGATTACGGGTGCCAGTGGGTTCTCGTTGATCACCTTGGCTGCGGCAACAAATACCAACCGATGCCGACCTTCAAACAGGGTTTTTCTGCCGAACCGTTTGAGAATGTTCAGGTCTACAACCTGATGTGCGAGAGTCCCGGGCTCAAGCCCGCCGAAACGATGGCAATCTGAACATCGTTCGTGGTATGTTGAAATGAATTTTCCAGTCAGGCGGTTTCTTTATGAGGATTTTGTTGTTATTTGCACTTTTTTGCGCGATTGCGCCGGCGACGATCGCGCAGGTTAAGGTCAGCGCGACCGGAAAGGTTGCGGCTAGTCCGACTCCGACTCCAATCGCGTTGATCGAAGACGCCGAAACGCTGTCGGTCGATTTTCAGAACTTCAAGTATCAGGACTTGGGTGCAAAGACCGTTTCGACATTCGATCTCGTCAACGGATTGTTTACATCGTTTGACAAGAAAACCAAGATAACGCGCTCATATCAGTTTCGGAAGAAGTTCTATTTCGACGTCACGGGTGACGGCAAGAGCGAGGCGGTCATTCATCTTCTCGCCGACGCCTGCGAGTTTTGCCAGGATCGAAGTGTGTTCTACGCATTTTCGGCGGTTGAAAAGCAGCCGAACGCCGTCTTTGGCATTGCGACAGGATCCGGAGCGCGGTGCGGCCTGAAGGAAATCCAGTTTCTGTCAAAACAGGTCGTGATCGATGTCTTCGGCGATTGCAAACTCGTTAACGGAAGGCTTGTTTCCGAGGCCGCTTCAAAGAAAGTCGACATTTTTTCCCGTTTCACGCTCGGCTGGAACGAATCCGATCCCAAGATGAAAGGCTTTGCCGAAGCGACAAAGGAGACGCTCCCGTTCCCGGCAAAAGACATTCCTGCCCACCGCCCGCAGATAAAGTTCGGAAAGCAAGAATGATGAAGGATTTGGGATTTCGGATTTGGGATTTGGGAATTCGGATTTCGGATTTGAGATTTCGGATATCGCAAGTTCGCCTGTTCCGCACCACGTGAAGAGAAGTGAAACGCGGTGACTGATTACGCCAGCTCCCGAAGCGTGTAAAACACCCGTACCTCTTGTGTTTGCATTAGTTCCGCGTATTGTACACGCTCGCTGGAATTGTTCGCGGCTGTCTTTCGCTCCACATTGTTCTGTCGAACGCGCGAATCCTCCGTACGCTGAATCGATTTCTACGATAGGCTCCTTTTGAAATCCGGAATCTGAAATCTGAAATCTGGAATCTGGAATCTGGAATCTGGAATCCGGAATATGGAATCTGGAATCTGAAATCCGGAATCTGAAATCTGGAATCTGGAATATCTGGAATCTGAAATCTGAAATATCGGAAATCTGAAATCTGAAATATCTGAAATATCTGAAATCTGAAATCTGGAATCTGGAATCTGGAATATCTGGAATATCGAATACCTGGAATCTGGAATTCCAAATACTCCAAGATCTAAAATCGACTGATATTGAGGACCGCGATCTCCGGCGGCATCATAAACCGGATCGGAAGGATGCTTGTGCCGATGCCCGTCGTGACGAACATATCCACATCGTTTTCCCTGACACTCCCGTACGAGTATTTCTGCCCATAGCTCGACGGAACGATCGGCGTGCCGAGTATCGGAAACCAAACCTGACCGCCGTGCGTGTGGCCCGCGAGGATCAGCCGCAGGTCTTTTGAGATCAGCAAGTCACCGGTGATCATCGGTAGGACGTCGGGACTGTGTTCAAGGACGATCAGATCACTGTCGGCGGGACTGGCGGCGATCAGTTCCTTCAGCTCATTCGAGAGTTTCTGCCAGTTTGGCGTCAGCTTCATATGATCCTTCAGTCCGAGCAGGCGAAGCTTGCTGCCGTTTTTATCGACCACCGCGATCTCGTTCTCGAGCACACGGATTCCCGCCATTCGAAGCGCGGCGGCAACTTCGGCGTCGTTGTAGAATCCGTCGTGGTTGCCAAGTACGGCATAGGTGCCGAGCGGAGCCTGAAAACCCTTGAGATTTTCGGCGATGCGTTCCATTGGCATTTTGAGTTTAGTCCGATCGCCGCGCTCTTCGGAAACAAAATCCCCGAGGAGCACGATCAGATCCGGATTCTGTGCGTTCGCAACGGCCACGACCTCGCGGATTCTCTCCTCGGTCGCCCCACGCGAACCGCCGTGGATGTCGCTGATCGCGACGATCTTCAGACCCTCAAAGGCAGGATTCCAATTCGTGAGCGGAAGCCTCCGTTCGTTGATCACAAGTCGAAACGGCTCAACGAAATAAGCGTATCCGAGACACACTGCACCGGCGAACGCGAACGCGAACGCCAAAACCGTCGCAAAAAACCATTTCTTCATTGTTTAGGAAAATACTCCCGCCAACGGTCGTCGACAAGTTTCTTGATGTCGTCGCGCACCTCGACCTCTTTCGGATACCAGGGTTTCATCCGGGAGTCGATGACGATCGGCGCTTCGTACGTCAGATGATTGTTCTTGACCTCGACTCCGCGCGCGTAAACGTCCGTCGAAGGATTGAAACGCGTCCACGTCGCCCACAAAAACTTCTCGGTCGTTTTCGCAAGTTCGATATCGTCGAGAAGAACGATCATTTGAAATTCCCGAAACGCGTCATCGACCGCGATTCGTTTGGCCAAATCGTTTTCCGACGCGTACTCGCCGGTCTCGAGCGCGAGGCATCCGCCGCAAAAAACGTGTGCGGCGCTCACGCCCCGCGGCAACGAACCGCGAAACTCACGGATGAGTTCGCGCCGCGGCTCGCCAACCCCGACGAGTATTGCCTTCGAACCCTGATTGATCTTGCCCGAAGCGTAATCGAGGGTGTCGAATGATGTGCGGTCAAAGATGAAAAAGTCACTCGCCCAATCGACGCGCTCGAGGATCGATTCCAACACCTTCGGAAAATCACGCAGATCCTGCGGTTTATCGGTGAGCAAAAGGAATTTGGTCAACGCCAGCTGGCCTTCGCCGAGGATCCTGAAGCCGGCGGACAAAGCCTCACGCGCGTAACGCTCGCGGACGACCGCCGCGGCGAGCGAATGGAATCCGGTCTCGCCGTAGCTCCAGAGGTCCCTGACCGCCGGCATTACCAGCGGGAACAGGGGCGAAAGCAGTTCCTGCAAATAATCGCCGATGAAGAAATCTTCCTGCCGCGGCTTTCCGACGACGGTCGCCGGATAGATCGCGTCTTTGCGATGATAAACGGCTTCGGCTCTGAATACCGGATAATCGTGAACGAGCGAATAATAACCGTAATGGTCCCCGAACGGCCCTTCAGGGCGACGTTCGAACGGCGCGACCTGTCCGCAGATCGCGAATTCCGCTTCGGCGATCAAGCGATGATGTCCGCTCAACGGGTTTTTGACAGTTTCGATCTTGCCGTCCGCAAGGACCGAAGCAAGCACGAGTTCCGGCACGTCTTCCGGCAAAGGCGCGATCGCCGCGAGGATCATTGCCGGCGAACCGCCAAGGAAGATCGAGACCGGCAAAGCCTTACCGAGCGTTTCCGCCTCGTGATAGTGAAATCCGCCGCCTTTCCCGATCTGCCAATGGATCCCCGTCGAAGTCTTGTCATAGCGCTGGATCCGGTACATTCCAAGATTGTGTTTTCCGGAAACCGGGCTCTCTGTGTAAACGAGCGGCAGCGTCACGAAATGTCCGCCGTCTTCGTGCCAGAGTTGGAGCAGAGGGATGGCTTCAAGGTCGACCGGCGACTGGACCGCCTCGAGTACCGGGGCGCGACCAACCTTTTTTGTTCCAAGCTTTAGCGCCGAAAACGCGAGTTCGCGATACTTCCACAGTTCTTTCGGTTTCGGAGGGAGCAACACATCTATCGCTTCGACCGCTTTCCTGACCAATTCCTGAGGTTTTTTGCCGAAGGCGAGATCGATCCGCTTTGCCGTTCCAAACATATTCGTCAGAACCGGAAACGTCGATCCCTTGACGTTTTTGAAAAGAAGCGCCTTGCCGCCTTCGTCGATCACGCGCCGGTGGACCTCGGCGAGTTCGAGATACGGGTCGATCTTCGCCGTGACCTCGACGAGTTCGTTTTCGTCCCGCAGCTGTTTGATGAACGAACGCAGATTCTTGTGCATAAAGCGTTGACACTATTCAAACAAACGGAGCGTCGAGACTCAAGCGGCTTCCACGTATTTCGGAATAACTTGTGGTTTCGGGCTTCAAAAGAATTAGCGCTGAAGGCTTTCTTTCGAAAGATCAAGTCTGGCGGCCTCGATCACCTGCACGGTTGCGCCGGGAAACCGCTTTGCCAGATCGTCCCTGAATTTGCGGTAATCGCCGGCGATGACGATGTCGCCGTTTTGAAGGTAAACGCGCGCAAACTCCCGGACCTGAGTTCCCGTAACCGCATTGACGCCAATATTGAACGTCGTCATTTCAAAGGGTGAGAGTTGGTAGCCATAGACTGCACCGACCGTTTCGGCAAGTTCGGCCGTGGTTTCGAACTCACGGCTGTAATCGCCGGTAATGACGAGTTTGCGCGGGTTGATCTCGATCTTCGCTGCCTCTGTCTCGGCGAGCCGCTTTATCTCGTTGACGACGATCTCCGCAACCTCAGCGGCGGATTCATCTTTGGTTTGCGTCCGGGTCGCAAAATTCGCCGTGCCGTTGCGCCACGAGAATCCGCTGCCCGCACCGTAACTGAGTCCGCGCTTGATCCGGATCTCCTGGTTCAAGCGGGAAGAATAGCCGCCTCCAAGGATCGAATTCGTCACCGTCGCCGGAAAGAAAACAGAGTTCGATATGCACTCGCCGACGGTACAATTGACCCGTCCCCGTCTCAACAGGCGCTGCGTGTAGGTCACCGCGGACTGCCCGGAATCAGGTAGGTCGATGACGAGAATCCTGCCGGTTCCGTTCGTTTCGCCTGTCGCCGGAGTCATTAAGTCAAACACGGTCGGTCCCGAAGCCTTTCGCCAGGCGCCCAAGGTCCTCGTCGCCAGCGCATTTGCACGAGCCGGCTTGATGTCGCCGGTAAATATCAGGACCGAGTTCTCGGGCCGATGGTTCCGGTTTCTGTACTCGGCAATGTCCTTCCGCGAAATCGCCTTCAAGCTCTCCGGCGTACCGCCGACGGGATGCTCGCCGTAGCTGTAGACGCTCGCAACATACGAGGCGAGAAACGCCGGCTCTTTCAGATCCGCGGCAAGATTGTCGAGCGCCTGTGCGCGCAAGAGTTCAAGTTCGTTGGCATCAAGCGTCGTATTCAAGATCACATCGCCAAAAATGCGCATCGCCGCATCGAGCTTGTCGACCGCGACCGTAAAACTGAATACCGACTTTTCCCAGTCTGCGCCCGACACTAATCCGGACCCCAAGAATTCCATTTCTTCGGCGATCTTGTCGGCGCCGCGCGTTTTCGTATGCTTCGTCGCTAGCGCGGCTGTCAGATCAGCAAGCCCGGCTCGGCTGAGGCCTTCACTCCGGGCACCGCCGCGAATAACCAGACGAACCGTCACGAGCGGAACGTTGCTGCGCTCGACGACCGCGACCGTCAATCCGTTCGGCAATTTCGCTTCGGCCAGTTTCGGGACAACAAAGGGACGCGTCGCGCCAGGCTCTGGTATTGTTTCCTGAGCGACGGCGACAGTCGCCGTCGCGAGCGCCGCAAGGACGAAAAAGAGCGTTTTGAACTTACTGACCATCGGTGATTCCTCCCTGGTTCCGGTAATTGATGACGTAACGTTGGTCTGCTTGAAAGTACTTGTTCATCACGCGCTGCACATCGGCGACCGTCACCGCCTGCAGTTTCGCAATATCGAAATTGACGGCCGTCGGATCCCCAAGATATGCGACCGCACGCTCGATGGCGATCGCCTTTCCGTCGTGTGTTTCACGACTCTGGAGCGCTTGCGCGACGAGTTGGTTCTTCGCCTTCTGAAGCTCCTTGGCGCTCACTCTAGTCTTCTGGATTCGCGCGATCTCGGCGAGCAACGCCTCTTCCATTTCCTCGGTCGTCCTGCCTTGTGCCGCCGTCGCGCTAACGACCAGCAAACTGCGGTCAAGACGAAGGTCGATGTAGAAGTAGGCGTCCTGCGCAATTCCCGGGCGGACAAGCCCAAGATACAAACGTGTGCTTTCTCCGCCGGACATTATCGCCTCCGCGACTCTGATGGCCGGGAGATCGACGCTTTTCGCCGGCGGGCCGAGATAGGTCATCGCGACTGCCGGGAACTCCACATTCGGACCAAATCGGTCGAAACGTTTTTCGCCCGACCGTTCGGGCTCGACCGCGGTCACCCGCGAGATCTCGCCGGCGGGCTTCTGCAAACGACCGAAATACTTGTCGACCCACCCATCGAACTGGGCCTGCTCAAAATCGCCGACGACGATCAAATAGGCGTTGTCCGGTCGGTAGAAAGTGCGGTAAAACCGGTCGGCATCGTCGCGGGACGCAGCGCTGAGTTCGTCGAGATTCCCGATAACGCCGCGTTTGTACGGATGGACTTCGTATGACAGACTCGTGATGTACTCATAGAATCGCCCGTACGTTTGTGCAAGCACCGACTGTCGGTATTCTTCTTTCACGACTTCCCTTTCCGACGAGAAATTTGCGTCATCGACGTTTAGATTCACCATCCGGTCGCTTTCGGCCCAAAGAAGGCGTTCGAGGTGGTTCGAAGGAACGACCTCATAGTAATTGGTGAAATCGTCCCAGGTCGAAGCGTTGTTGAATCCGCCGACGTCCTCGGTCAAACGGTCGAGCATTTCGCTTTTCATATTCTTCGTCGACTTGAACATCATATGCTCGAACATATGCGCAAATCCGGAGCGGCCGTCTGGATCGTTCTTGCCGCCGACATCGTACCAGACGTGAATCGAAACGGTCGGACTCGACGTGTCGCGCACGGATACGACCCGCAAACCGTTGGAGATCGTCCGTTGCTTGATGTCGAGCGGCGCCACCCGGACCTGCGCGGGAACGTAAGTGCCGAAGGCAGCCAGAAGAAACAAGCCTAAAGGGAACAGAAATCGTTTTGTCATAAGATTCTCGAGGGTAAACTACTCTCAGGAACACATTTAACCACGAAACCCGCGAATTTTCACAAATCGTTTTCGGCAGCCCAAAAAGATCAGTGAAATTCGCGTGATTCGTGGCCAAATCAAAACACAGGGAGCCTGTCGCAAAGAAACCGATCGATTCTTCGGACAAATCCAAGACTACTGGTAATCGTAGAAGCCCTTTCCGGTCTTTCGCCCGAGCCAGCCCGCGTCGACCATCTTGATGAGCAGCGGGCAGGGGCGATACTTCGGATCGCCGAGCCCTTCGTGCATCACGCGCAGGATCGCGAGACAAACATCGAGGCCGATAAAGTCGGCGAGCGTGAGCGGCCCCATCGGATGGTTCATTCCGAGTTTCATTATGCCGTCGATGCTCTCGCGCGTTGCGACCCCTTCGTGAAGCGCGAAGATCGCTTCGTTGATCATCGGCAGCAAAATTCGGTTCGCGACAAAACCCGGGAAATCCTGACAATCGAGCGGCGTTTTGCCCATTTCCTCGGACAATTCGCGGACTTTTTCATAGGTTTCATCCGAAGTCGCGATGCCGCGGATGACTTCGACGAGTTTCATCAGCGGGACCGGATTCATAAAATGCATCCCTATGACCTTGTCGGGCCGCTTGGTAACGGCCGCGATCTTGGTGATCGAGATTGAAGAAGTATTCGACGCGAGAATACACTCTTCACCGGTGATCGAATCGAGCTTTTCGAAGATTTGCTTCTTGACATCGAAATTCTCGGTCGCGGCTTCGACGACCAGGAAGCAATCCTTGAGATCGTCGAGGCTGGTCGTTGTCCTGATGCGGCCGAGAATTTCGCTTTTTGTTTCTTCGCTGATCGTTTCCTTTTTCACAAAACGGTCAAGACTCTTGACTACGTTCTCGTATCCGCGCTTTACAAATTCGTCCTTTATGTCGCACATCACGACCTCGAAACCGGTCGCAGCGGCGGTCTGAGCAATGCCGTTCCCCATCGTTCCGGCACCGATAATTCCGATAAGCTTACTCATATGAAAAGTACCTCTTGAGTTCTAAGAAATTAGGCCATACGTAGAAGATAAACCACTTGTGCGGTCGGTTACAAACGCGCCGATCGCACCCGCCGCTCAAACGTTGCCAGATGGGAACTAAACGCATTTACGACGGATCCGGTGGAAGACCCGGGCCGTGTCGATAAGGTAACCATAATCGCGAAGTCCCGTGCGGTGAATAAGATACGCGATCTTAAGTTTCCGGCGGCTGAGAACTTCGGACGGAAAATCGGATGAGCGCAGAAGTTCCCGCGCCTCTCGTTTGAGTTCCGCATCGAGCGCCTTTTGCTGTTCGCTCTGGTGTGCCGCGTCCCATTGGTACGCAAGTTCACTTTCGATCGGCAGCGGGCAGGGCACGTGGCCCGGATATGATTGCCACGCCACTTCGGTCACGGCCGCTGAGAACATATTCAACCAGTTCACATAGAGTCTGTGTTCAAGACAAAGATCGACCGGAACTTCGAGGATCGTCCGGAAAAACCCGGCGTCAAAGAACGGTAGCTGAAACTCGATCCCGTGTTGGTCAAGATTCTCGAAATGGTTATGGAGTTTGCGACGCTGATCGTTCAGCATCAGGAAAAGATAGAAACTCCGCGCCGGATCAGCACATCTGAAATGCCCGATCTCCTCACGAATTCCCTTTTTGACCAGCGCGAGCGGATGCTCGAAAAGTCCCGAACGGAACATTTTCGGCGACAGGTGAATGTCCTCGCGCTGAAGAAACACGTCGATCGCGTCATCTATTCGTCCGGCGCGCATCAGTTCGGCAATCGGACGGCCCAGATGTACGTGGCCGAGCGCAACGCTTCCTCCCTCGCCGCTCCAGACGACGTTCCCGCGCTCGACCGGTTGCCGCGAACGGTGCGGCGACCGCTTCCAGGCATCGGCGATCTTTGCAGAATAGTCGGGAATTTGATCTCCCGCGTCTTTCGGGACCTCGGTATGTATGACATCGACCTTTTCCGCAAACCGCGCTCCGAGGATCAGATCCTGGGTATTCGGGAGCGCGAAATTGAAGGTATGCGTCCGTGCGCCGTTTTCGCAGAGCGCGGCCACGACGCAGCGCGAATCGAGTCCGCCGCTGAGAAAGGCGACCGTCGCGCGGTCGTTCTGAAGCCGAAAACCGACGGCGTCGCTGAAACTGCGATAGAGCGCGGCGAGCATTTCATCTTCCGATTCGACGGAGATGTTCACGTCATCCCATCTCCAGTATTTGAATCGGATCGTGCCCTCTTCGCGAAATTGCAGAACTTCTCCGGCGCGCATCGCGAAAACGTTCTCATATGGAGTTCGATCCGCCAGCGGATATCCGAGAGCCGCTTGTTCGGTCGCCCCGCGGATATTCATCTTCCGTCGAATGAACGGCAGTTCCTCAATGATCCGGAGCGCCGTCGAGAAGACGATGAAATCGCTGCCGATGCAGTAGAACAGTTGTCTGATTCCGAGTTTGTCGGCAACGAGACTGAGCGACCCGTTCTGCGCGCTGACGGCGCAGAACGTTCCGCGGCAGTTTTTCAGGGCGTCGGTCTTCCCGGCGGCGAGATCGTCGTGGATTTGGCGGAGATCACGATCGCGGTCGGCATCCGCTCCGAAAACACCGCACAGAGTCTCGCCGGAAAGCAGCGAGAACCCGCCGTTCCCGTCGGTGAAGACACCGGCGCCGTTGAACGCGTTCAGGCTGACCTTGAAAACGTGCGTTCGGCCGTCGCTGAATTCGTCGATCGCGTGATCCGGGTTTCGGGTCATATTGGCGCGTATGCAGTCGGCAAAACGCGCCAGGGCCCCGGAATCGCCCTTCAAACTGTAAATCCCCGCAATTATCGACATACCAAATTCAAATCTCTTGGGAGTATAGTCCTAATCGAAGCGTTGTCGCAGATTTGCGAGCAAACAAACGCCCGCGACCGTGTCGGCCGATTTTCAAAGGCCGGCGCGGTCGAGGGCAGATCGTGACGCAAACAGCAAAAACAACTAACGCGTGACCGCCATCGCAACCGAATTCCCGCCGCCGAGGCAAAGTCCCGCAACGCCGCGCGACGCGCCGCGACGCTTCATTTCATACAGCAGCGTCGTCAGGATCCGGCTGCCCGAATTTCCGATGGCGTGTCCCATCGCAACCGCGCCGCCGTTCACGTTGACGCGTTCGGGATCGATCCCGAGTTCCTTCATCACGCCGAGCGCCTGCACCGAGAACGCTTCGTTGAGTTCGAAAAGCTCAACTTCGGAAAGTTGCCAACCGGCCTTCGAGACGGCGCGCCGGACGCCTTCGACCGGAGCCAGCATGATCAGTTTCGGCTCGATTCCCGATGTCGCATACGAGACGATCCGTCCAAGCGGCTCGATCCCGAGTTCGGCCGCTTTTTCCGCCGAGGTGATGACCAGCGCCGATGCCCCGTCGTTGACTCCCGGCGCGTTGCCGGCCGTGACCGTTCCGCCGTCGCGTTTAAACGCCGGTTTGAGCCGCGCGAGCCCTTCGGCCGTCGTATCGGCCCGAACCGGTTCGTCGTAATTCAAAACAATCGGGTCGCCTTTCTTCTGCGGAATCTCGATCGGGACGATCTCGTCCGAGAAACGGCCATCCGACTGCGCCGCCGCCGCTTTTTGATGCGAACCCGCCGCAAACTCGTCCTGTGATTCGCGCGAGATCTGATGTTTCTCAGCGACGACTTCGCCGGTGTTGCCCATATGCCAGTTCTCGAACGGGCACCACAATCCGTCGCCGATCATCAAGTCGGTGACAGTCTGATTTCCCATTCGGTAACCGTCGCGCGCGCCCGGCATCGCGTAGGGTATGTTCGACATCGACTCCATTCCGCCGGCGACGACGAAATCGGCGTCGCCGAGCTTTATCGCCTGCGCGGCGAGGCTCACGGCGCGAAGACCTGAACCGCAGACCATATTGATCGTCAACGCCGAAACTTCCGGCGGAAGTCCGGCCTTTAGCGCCGCCTGACGCGCCGGCGCCTGTCCGAGACCGGCCTGAACGACGCAGCCCATAATCACTTCATCGACATCGGCGACATCGATCCCGGCCCGCCTGACCGCTTCTTTTACCGCGATCGCGCCGAGATCGGTGGCGCTGAATCCTTTCAGCAATCCCTGAAACTTCCCCGTCGGCGTCCGTACCGCGCTGATGATAACTGCTTCTCTCATAGTCATATTATTTATGTTCCTTATGTTAAAACCGTCGATCGAATAGATGGATATAGTTTATGACGTTTGAAGGGGACGTTCAAACCCGGATCAGGTTCGATTCGCGGGATCGGTCTCCGGTCGCCGATGCAGTTCGGCGCGAAGCCGCGTCCGGCTGAGACGGATCGAACGCCAGATCGCACGGCGATAAATCAATCGTTCAGTTTGCGATGGCCGCGTTCCGGGACGCAATCGCGATCGAAGTGCGTCCGCGAGATTTCCGACGAGATCGGCGGACTGGATCAAACGTGTCCGAAGATATCCGAAGTTCTTGAAGCAAAAGGCATATTTGCTCATCACCGTTCGACCGATCCGCCATTCGGAAGGCATTTGGCCCGCGCTCCGATTTCCTTTGTGGACTATCGACGCGCCGGCCAGATAACGCACCCTGTAGCCCGCTTTCGAAACCGCGAAACAGAGATCGGTATCTTCCGCGAACAAGAAATAGTCTTCGGGGACGCCGCCGGATTTCTCGAGCGCTTCTCGGCGGACGAGCATAAACGCACCGTAAACCCAATCGACGTCACGCGATTCCCGATGATCGAAGAAGTCTCCCAAAAGCCGGTCGGCCCGTGATTCAGGATTCAGAAAACGGTACAAGCCGAGCGCATCCAACAACGTGTAGCCGAGAGTCGGGAAACGGTAACAGATCTTTTGCCGTTCGCCCTGATCGTCGACGACCGATACGGAGAGCAAACCTATATCCCGGTTCGATCGCATTTCGCCGAGCGCCGCTTCCAGCGCATTTGAGTTGACCAGCGTGTCGGGATTCAGAAACAGGATGAACTCGCCGGCCGTGTTCGCGGCGATGCGATTGCACGCGGTCGCGAAACCCAGGTTCGACTCATTCTCGATGACCGACACCTCCGGAAACTCACGCCGGACTACGTCCACGGTTCCATCGATCGAGCAATTGTCCGCAATCCACGTTCGGCGTTCGAGCCCGCAATCTCGCAAAGATCCAAGGCATTCACGGATCTCACCGGCGCTGTTCCAGGTGACGATCGCAACGACCAACGCTGAGGTGTTCTCGATGGGTTTCATACTCGTAAGCAAGGGACGTTGCTATTCTCACTTGTTTTCGCACGACGTTCAATCGGCCGATAACGGGAAATCTCCTTTATACAATGCCTTATGCCTTGAATTTTTGTCGAAAATAGGTCAGAATTCAGCGTTCTGCAATCAACAGAATCACCTTCCGTATTGGAGCAAAAATGAAAAAGTTTTCGATCTTGAAATTTCTAATTGTCGGCATCGTTGTGTCGGGCGCGTTTTCGTTCGACGCCGAGGCGCAGAAAGTCAGACTTCGTTCGCAGATCACGCCGAACTGTACGGCCGTTACCGGCACGACGCGCTGGAAGTTCTCCGACATCTACGCCGACGGCAATATTGCGGTTCAGGGCAGCTACAATTGTCGCGGCGCATTCATTTACAATATCTCAAATCCGGACGCGCCGACCTTGGCCGCGTGGTACAATCCCGGCGCCAATCAGCAGTTTCTCGAAGCGATCGTCGTCGGCAACCGTGGGTATTTCGGCAGCGGCAACGGCGGCGGCGTTCATATCGTCGATCTGACCAATCCCGCGAGTCCCGTTCTCCTTGGACAAGTGACTTCGACCAATGGGAACGGCCACAACTCGATCCACGAGATGATGGTTCTCAGTCAGGGCGGCCAAACCTATTTGATCGAAAACTCCAACAGCATTTCGAACAAGATCATCAAGTTCATCAACGTCACGAATCCGGCCGCTCCTGTCTTCGTCCGCGATCTCAATCCGACGGAACCGCAATGGGTTCACGCGATGCATATCCGCGGCAATCGTATGATCACCTCCGGTTGGGGGAATTCGACCAATCGCGGCCGAACCGAGATCTACGACATTTCGAACATCGCGACGCAAGCTCCGGTACTTCAGGGATTCATCGAAGACACGACGACGACGACCGCCGGCAACAGCATGCACAGCAGTTGGACGAGCGAGGACGGCGGCACACTTTACAGTGCGCGCGAAACGACCAACGGAACGGGCGATATCCGTGTTTACGATATCACACAACCTTCGTCGCCGGTCTTGATGGATCGCCAGACGATGGACGGACTCGCGTTGAACGCGGTGACCCCGCACAATCCGGTCGTGATGGGCGGCAAACTCTACGTTTCGTGGTATCAGGCCGGCCTTCAGGTCTTTGACGTGACGGTCGCGCAACAACCGAGGCGTGTTGCTCAGTACGATTCGTATCAGCAGACATTCGCTCCGACAGATCTCATCGGATTAAGTGAGGAGCCGTGGGACATCGTTTGCGGCAGCGAGAATTTGCAGAATGTTCTTCCGACGAGTTACGACGGCGCCTGGGCGGTCTTCCCGTTTCTCGGCGAAGACAAGGTCCTGATCGGCGACCTGACCTACGGGCTTCTGGTCGTCGATGTTACCCGGGCGACCGCGGCGCCGAGGAACGTCGTTTCGGATTTCGATGGCGACGGCAAGACTGATTATTCGACCTTCAGTCCTTCAAGCGGAGTTTGGAGCGTTGAGCGTAGTTCGAATTCGGCGTTCAGCCAGTCGACTTTCGGGATCGCGGAAGACCGTTTGACGACCGGCGATTTTGACGGCGACGGCAAGTCCGACATCTCTTTGTGGCGGCCGTCGAACGGAACCTGGTATCGTATCAACAGTTCCAGCAACACTTTCGTTCAGGCGCAATTCGGGTTGAGCGGCGATGCTCCGGTCGAAGCTGATTACGATTCGGACGGAAAAACTGACATCGCGGTTTGGCGCCCGTCCACCGGCACCTGGTTCATTTCGCAGAGCACTCTCGGCATTAGAATCCAGAATTGGGGAATCAGCACCGACATTGCCTTCGCCGGCGACTACGAAGGCGACGGAAAGGCGGATATGGCCGTCTTTCGTCCGAGTACCGGTGTTTGGTACGTGATGCAGAGTTCATCAAGTCTTCCGATCATCGTCAATTGGGGAATCTCGACCGACAAACCGCTTGCGGCCGATTTCGATGGTGACGGACGTTCGGATTTCGCGGTTTACCGCCCGTCCGAAGGCAACTGGTATGTGCTGAAATCAGCGACGAACCAGGTTGCCATCAATCGGTTTGGCCTCGCGGGCGATGTTCCGATCCCGGCTGACTACGATGGTGACGGACAGGCGGACATCGCGGTATTCAGGCCCGATAACAGTGTCTGGTATCGGCTCAACAGCTCCAACGGCGCCTTCTCGTCAAGGCAATTCGGCCAAAGCGGCGACGTCGTTTCGCCCTCATCGGTACAACCGTAGAAGCTGTTCGGATAGATCGACCTTTGAAAGTCCAAAGTTTAGGCGTTGACGTTTAGCTTTGGACTTTCGTCTTTTCGGGATCATATGAAACTTTCACTGACAATCGAGACCGGAACCTTCGCCGGGCGTACATTCGAACTCTCCGAGGGCACGATCACGCTCGGACGCGGCGAAAAATGTTCGATCCGCTTCGACCCTTTGATCGAGCGTGTGATGTCGAAAGAGCATTGTGCGATCGAGGCGCGCGCCGACGGATTCTACATTACCGATCGCAACAGCACGAACGGCACCTATCTGAACGGCGAACGGATCGGGACGAGCCGCCTTTCGGGCGGCGACGTCCTGCAGTTCGGCAAGAACGGCGTGAAAGGAACGATTGCCATCGAAGCCGATGAAAACGCCAGCGCCGCGACCGTTTTTGCAGCCGCGCCGTACATTCCGCGGCCGGCCGAACAGGCGACGGTCGCGTATCCGGCGTCATCTCCCGCGTTTGAAACGGTTCCGGCCTCTCCCGGACCGTCACAAGCAACCGTGGTCGCAGGAGGCGTGCGAAATTCGATCTCGAATTTCAGCCTCGGCAGCATGCCGCAGGAGTATCAGCCCGAGCCCGAAAAAAGCAACCCGCTGATGATAATCGGGATCGTCGCGGCGATCATCGGAAGTCTCATCTGCCTGCTTCTGGTCGTGTTGATCACAGTGCTCTCGGTCGGGCCGCTGACGGCGATCGTCGCGACATTCGTCGCCTTTGCGCCGGTCATCTTCTACCTGATTCCCTATTTACTGATCGACAGATACGATCCGGAACCGCTCTGGCTGCTCGCGCTCGCGTTCGCCTGGGGCGGGCTCGTCTCGATCGCGTTCTCGTTTTTTGCGAACACGATCGCCGGAATTGGCGCGGCGGTTGCCGTTAATCCGGAATTCGGCGACGGTTTTATGGCGGTCGCGGCGGCTCCGATCTTTGAAGAGGGTTCGAAGGGGCTCGGTGTCTTGCTCCTGCTTGTGGTTTTTCGGAAGTATTTCGACGACATCCTCGACGGGATCGTTTTTGCAGGTGTCGTCGGGCTCGGATTCGCGACGGTTGAGAATATCCTCTACTACGGTCGCGCTCTCAATGGCGGCGGATTGATCGCGTTGGCGATCCTTTTCGGCCTCCGCGGGTTGCTCTCGCCGTTCGCGCACGCGACGTTCACAGCGATGACGGGCATCGGTTGCGGGATCTCGCGGGAGTCGCACAGCAAACCGGTCAAGATCCTTTTTCCGCTGGTTGGCTACGTGCTCGCGGTTTGCCTGCACTCGCTTTGGAACGGACTTGCGGTCTTTGCGAGCCGAATTCTTGAAACGTTAAGTATCGGCTGGCTGTGTGACTGGCTGCAGCAAAGCGGCCTCGAATCGTTGTGCGCCTTCCTGATCGCCTATGCGGCGCTCCAGATCCCTCTGTTCGTTATCTTTATCGCCTTCACGGTCTATGTTCTTGTGCGCCAGAACCGGATTCTGAAAGAGATGCTCGCGATCGACGTCGCGCGAGGGCTCTTTCCCGAGGAACACGCGAAGACGGCGACTTCGATTTTCGGTTCGATCTTTTGGCGGCTGGGCGGGATCGGTTCCGGCAAATTCGGAGCCCGGACGAAGTATCTTCGAACGCTTGGAAAACTCGGACTTTCTTACTGGCACATACAGCGCGCGACCGAAGCTCACGGTCAGACGGCGAGTTTTCAGCAGAACCCGATCCTCCGCAACGAGGTTCTGCGCTGGCGCGAGAAGGTTTGAGTCCGCAATTCGCCTCGGGGACCGCCTCGCGCGCGAACACCGAGTCGATGATGAACGACGATCTTGAGTCGCTCGAAGGCGATCTCGTCCGGATCATCGAAGCCGAGAACGCGGCGTTTCTCGATCGCTATTCGTATCTCGGCGACGTCAATATGGAATTTTCCTACCCTATCATGCAAAGGACGAAAAGCAGCAGGCGCTGATCGGCAAGCAGCAGACCGGAAACCAACCCTGGGCGTCGATCAATGAAGCCCGTACCCGCACGGGAAAGAAACCGCTCGATACAAACAAATTCCCGTTCGCCGACGCGCCCGTCATCAACACGAAGGACGGTCCGCTTCCGATGAGCATCTGGCAATCCCGCGTTTCAGCCGAAGACAATCAGCCGGACCAAACATCCGTCACATCCGACTGAGTATGGCGGCGAAATTACAATGACGCAAGAAAGTTGTTGACACGCGGAATCGGCTTATCTACGACGGTCTCGGACGAACGATCGAAACCCGCGATTACGAGAACTCGACCGATTACGTCAAGGCGCTTCAGGAGTACGACTCTTTGGGCCGCGCTTACCGTTCGTCGAATCCGTTCCGCGCCGATCTCGGTGAGACCGCGCTTTGGACGACAACGCAGTTTGACGATCTCGGCCGCGTCACTGAGGTCACGACGCCCGACAACGCAAAGGTCACGCGTCGGTACTACGGCAGCAGCGTCCGCGTCTTCGATCAGGCGGACCATAGCCGCGCCGGAGTTTCGGACGCGCTCGGGCGTCTCGTCAAAGTCGTCGAATATGACAACGGTACCGATCTTGAAACGCTCTTCACTTACGATGTTGTCGGACGCCTCCGCAAAACAATTCAGGGATCACAGACACGGTTTTTCCTGTATGATGATCTCGGGCGGCTTATCCGCGCCAAGCAGACGGAGCAGCAGGTGAACACGAGCCTTAACATCACCGACCCCGTAACCGGCAACAACGGCTGGGCCGTCCGGTTTGACTACGACAACAACGGGAACATCGTCTCGACGACCGACTCCCGCGGCGTGACGACGGCCGGAACGTACGACAACATAAATCGCCTGACGTTCCGCGATTATTCGGATTCGACGCCCGACGTGACATTCACCTACGACGATCCGAACATTCCCAATTCAAAAAGCAAACTAACCAAGGTGTCTTCTTCCGTTTCCGAAACACGCTTCACGGCGTTCGACGATCTCGGCCGCATCAAGAGCTCGAACCAGATCATCGACGGGGCAACGTATTCGTTTCCCGACTATTCCTATGATTTGTCCGGCGCGCTCGTCTCGCAGACATATCCGTCGGGCCGGGTCGTGCGGGCCGAAACCGACAACATCGGAAGGCTTTCAAAAGTGACGAGCCAGATGCCGAATCAGATGGAACGAACGATGCTCAGCCATGTCTCTTACACGTCATTCGGCGCGGTCAGCAGCAGCAAACTCGGCAACGGACGTTGGGAAACGATGGAGTATGACGCCAAACGCCTGCAGATGAAGCGGATCTCGCTCGGCGGTTCGATCGCGGATTCAAGTCTGTTAAGGCTCGATTTCAACTACGGGACGACGACAAGCAATTCAAGCGACAACAACGGATCGCTGCGCAAACAGACGATCACGCTCCCGGGCATCGCTCCGATCGAACAGGATTACAGCTACGACGCGCTTAACCGGATCGACGTTGCGACCGAAACCGTCGATTCGACCGTCAAGTGGCGGCAGGATTTCGACTACGACCGCTTCGGAAACCGGACGTTCAACGCCGCGAATACGACCACCTTGCCGGCAAACAACGCGATCCATAATCCGCAGGTCAATCCGGCGGACAACAAGTTTTACATCGCGGACGGCTACCTATATGATTCCGAAGGGAACCTTACTTCGAATCCGGAGGGCAAGACTTTCACCTACAATGCCGAAAACAAGCAGACGCAAGTTTACGATTCGGTCACCCAGACGACAGCCAATTATGTTTACGACGGTGGCGGAAAACGCGTGAAGAAGACCGTCGGAAATCAGGACACTTACTTTGTTTACGACGCGTTCGGAAAACTCGCAGCGGAATACACGACAAACCAGACGATCACGACCGAAGGCGCGAAGTTTCTGACCGCCGACCTTGTCGGAAGCCCGCGCGCGACGACGAACAATCTAGGGCAGATCGCGTCACGCCACGACTACATGCCATTCGGCGAGGAGATCGCCGCAACCGTCGCGAACCGCAATCAGGTCACTGGATTCACCGTCAACGACCGCATCCGCCAGCAGTTCACGGGCTACGAACGCGATGGCGAATCGGGATTGGACTTCGCCCAGAACCGCTATTTCGCCGCCAAACACGGAAGATTCACATCGGTCGACCCGCTCGCGGCATCGGCGAGCGCGAAGAACCCACAGACATTTAACCGGTACACCTACGCGCTTAATTCACCGTACAAGTTCACTGATCCTTTAGGATTGTTTACGTGGTCTGCAGCTCTCGGTGGGCTCAAAACCGACGCCGAATTGGAAGACGAGTTAGAAAGGCTGAAGCGTGATGCCGACACTAATTGTGACGAGATTGCGAGATTGGATCGCATTGTTCAGGAACGTAGGAGAGTTGTTGCTTCAATGGATCTAGCCTTGGAACGTGCGAAGATATTCGAAGACAATGGGCTAACTGACGAAGCGAATCGGATCCGGTCGGCAGTTAATGCGTTCGGCAAACCTGGGCAAGATAACGGTGTTGTCGTGGCGCGTGACCTGGATACCGCAGACGAGGGCGGTTACACTCATGTAAAAGACGGTACCATAATAGTAGCTTTCAACATGGAACAGCTGAATGAACAAAACGTAGCTCATGAGGGCGTTCACGTGCAGCAGGCGAGTCGATATTTGAACGGAACGAACATAAGTCTTCATGATGCTGAGATGGAAGCTTACACTGTGTCCGCACTTGTCTCAGAAACAAACGTTGGCATTTCGAAGCACATTGTTGAGAGCGGAGGATCTGACTTCGTGATTTACGATCGTAATTGGCTCGTAACGGGCGGGCACGGTGTTGTTCGCAGGGAAATAACGACACATGTCGAGTCTCTGTTGGAAGCTCAGGGAAAGAGTCCGTCGAGTTTTGTTGGCCAAAGGAATGCTTTTCCCGGTGGTCGGGGGCGTTGGGAGTAATGAGGAATCAGAAATTAACAGTTGCGGAGCTGATCGAGGATCAAAAATGAGACGATTTAATTCGATTTTTGTTTTGTTATGTCTTGTTCTTTCAGCGATTCTCATAAGCGAATCGCAAGAATCACGACGGCCATCGTTTGAGAGAATCGACAACCGCCGACCGAGTGTGTTCTTATCGTTCGAGCGGCTAGATAGTAGCGAAGGAACCGTTATTTGCGAGCGTTCGGAAAAGGACTTTGCGATTTTGAAATTTCACAACAATATGCGTCAACTGATCAATTTAGATGCAAATTTTGACATTCGGGAAGTCAGTGAAATTCCGCTGAAGCTCTCCGATGGAGCATCTGGCATTGGCGTCAAAGATGGATCCAAGGTTAGCCTTTGCTATGACGTCGAGCCAGTCGTGATGACGCAGACCGTCACCAGACGAGACGAGGATAACCGGATGGTGATAACCCAAGGTGTCCGTATTCCAGTGGAAGTTCCTGATCAGAATATCGCGTGCAGTTGCAAATCGAGTGAGGGAAGGCGTCGATCCTATCCCGGAATATGGGTCGGGCCAGGAGAATCTGTTAGCTTTCGTGTTCCCAAACGTTTTTTGTCCGACAAACTTCAAATTTCAACCGCATTCAATTTTGAGTTTGAGAGCACCGAAGGATGGATACGAAACGATGAGCCACGTCACTATGTGTATTTCAAGACTGACAGTGCAATACGCCTTGATGGCCGGTAATTTGCTAGCGGGAAGGTGATGAATGCGGGATCAAAGTGTCAGATGCCGTTAACCGCCTCGCGCCACGACTATATGCCCTTCGGCGAGGAGATCGCCGCAACCGTCGCGAACCGCAATCAGGTCTCGGGATTCACCGCCAACGACCGCATCCGGCAACAATTCACGGGCTACGAACGGGACGGCGAATCAGGATTGGACTTTGCCCAGAACCGCTACTTCGCCGCCAAACACGGAAGATTCACATCGGTCGACCCTCTCGCCGCATCCGCGAGCGTGAAAAATCCGCAGACGCTTAATCGGTACAGCTATGCGCTCAATTCGCCGTACAAATTCACGGATCCTTTGGGACTTAGGCCTTGTGGACGGGCTGGCGATGAAAAGCCAAACGGCGACGCCTGTACACAGGCCGATGACGGTGAACCTCACGGACCCCAGGAAAAGGTTATGGAGGATCGAGCAATTGCCGCGCAAGAGCGTCGCGAAGCTCCTCTTCTCCAAATCAAGATCTCGTTTGAAGAAATGGATGTTTATTTCAACGCGCCTCTTCGTGATCGATTTTTCACAGGCACTTCCACAATTGCAACGATACAAATCTTGGACAAAAAGGGGAATCCGTTAGCCGGTGCCACGGTTACCGAAACAAACAAGCGGGTTGAGGGGACCGGAACCATAGACGAACGTGTCGACTCGCTAGAGCTTGATTCGAATGGTGTAATGAACGATGTCGTTGGGGTTGGGGAGGTTAGTCGGTCTCGAAAGAGCATCGCGGGAATTAATCCCTCGAATGATGAGGACAAGAGGGCAATTCGGATTGGGTTAACCGACGAAAGCAATGAGGCCTCTATCAATGAAACTACAAGACAGACGCTTAGTATTAGTACGAACAACGGCGAGAAGTATGAAGTAACTTGGGAGCGTCAAATAACGAATCGGGAAGACGGAAAACCGCGAACTCAAATGAACAGCAATGGATTGAATATGGTCGTGAGGTACACCGAACCAAGAATCAAACGGGTGGACTGATCCGGCATGGGTAGGTGAACTTTTGCCTGTGGAGATTGCATATGTGTAAATTTATCGTTTTGGGATTTATATTATTGGGCTCGTTACAAGCGTTGTCCCAGGGCACATCGAAGGACGTCTTAGAGAAGAGAATCAGTCTCACGGTCTCAAACATGTCGCTGATCTATGTCTTGGATGAGCTTTCTGAAGACCATGAGATTCCAATTGGTTTGGAACTCACGGAAAATGAGAAGTTTCCAAGAGTTGTTAGTTTCGAGATATCCGATGGCACATTGAAAGATGTTTTGGGGATTCTGAAAACTCAGGTTCCGGAATATTCGTGGGAAGTTCAAGATGGCGTGATCAACTTCTTCCCGGCAAAAGGTCGAAACCCAATCTTGGCGGACTTGTTGGCTACGCAAGTTGCTGTTCTCGACTTTCGTCGCGGTAGTTCGATTTATGAGATTCGCGACGCGTTGCTCGAAACAAAAGAGTTAAAGGGGCTGATGATTTCGAAAGAAATTCGACGCTCACCCTTCGTTGATTCGCCGTCCTCATTTGAACCCGCTTCAGTTGAAAGAGACTATTGTTTTCGCGATAAAACTATGAGGCTGATTCTCAATGGGATTGTTAAAGAAACCAAATTTAAGATTTGGACTCTTTCGTTGGAAAAGCGGGATTTGAAGTTCACTTTGCGATAGCAATATGATTGGGCTGATTAACGCCGGGCTTCGCCAATTTGAGTCGCGATCGAGATCGCTTTTTTCCGAACCCGACTTGGCACATGGGCTTCGACCATTTCGGGCAGCTCGTCACGAGCGAGCAGCGGACGCGGTTCGAGAACGAGTCGGCGGAGAGTGCCGACCCCAAGGTCTCGACCTACGAGTATTGTCGGCAACGGCAAAAGGGTGAAAAAGACGGTCGGAAATCAGGAGACTTACTTTGTTTACGACGCTTTCGGCAAACTCGCCGCCGAATATACGACGAACCAGACGATCACGACCGAAGGCACGAAATATCTGACATCGGATGTCGTCGTCGCCCGCGGGCGACGACGAACAATCTCGGTCAGGTCGCTTCGCGCCACGATTATATGCCGTTCGGCGAGGAGATCGCGCCAACGGTCGCGAACCGGAATCAGGTCGTTGGCTACACCGCCAACGACCGAATCCGCCAGCAGTTCACCGGCTACGAACGCGACGGAGAATCAGGATTGGACTTCGCCCAGAACCGCTACTTCGCCGCCAAACACGGTCGATTTACATCGGTTGAGCCCCTCGCCGCATCGGCCAGCGCGAAGAACCCGCAGACGTTCAATCGATACAGCTATGCATTGAACTCGCCGGGGTGGTTTACGGACCAAATAGCTATTTCGACCGAGCGTCGAAGATAATTATTCTCAGTCTCTCGGCCGAAAAACGGCCTCGAGATTGATTATTTGATGAAGAGGTGGACGCGATGTTATTGAGAATTGTATTCGTTTTTTCTGCCCTTGCTTTGTTGTCAGCTTTCTCGTGCAATAATGGCCGAGACAACCGCGCGATGACCGATCCGCGCGAATTCGATGAACCTGTAGCGATGAATCCTAACCAGACGCCTTGTGATTTTGATTGTGTTGAAGGTTTGAAGTACGGTTCATACGCCACGTTGCTCAAGTACTACCTTTCGATCGATTCACTCGTTTTTGTCGGACAGAACACCATCCAGTTCGCAGATGTTGACCAACTTCGGCAGTTAACCGGTGTGTCCCAAGAAACGCTGGACGACTTCGTCGAGAAAAACAAGAATTCGGAGAAACTGCGGAAGCGCTTCGACGTCTACGCGAAGATCAGGATGATCGAAGTTGACGAGTCCATAGAGAAAACCGTTGATCTGATTGAGAAAGACAATCCCGACTCGGAAGGATTGATCCTGATGTCGCGGATTGGAAGTAGCCCTGATAATTCCGAGACGCTGATCTATATGGAGCACTATGATTTGTCGAACAATGTTACCAAGCAGTTCTGTCTCATTCGGAAGATGAACGGGAGGGTCGTGACGGACGTCAAGTGGATTTCGGCGAGATTTGACAGCTTTTAATAATTGACCGAGGCGATCCGAGGGCTTACCGTTTGACTAGGATAAGTGTTGACCCGTCAATCGGAATTGCCGAGGACCTCTTTGTTTCTCGTGCGAAGAAAGCGGGTTTGACAAGCGAAAGCCAGTTCTTGCCATTCAAAAGGGTTGAGCGAATCATTAAGAAAACGTACGCAGAGATCAAAACTGGTGACAAAATGAACGGCAAGTCACCTCTTTCTATCACCGCGCGGTTACTTGATGACGCCGTTTCAGTCGAAATCCGAATTTCAAGATTCCTCGATGATGAATAGCCGCTATTTGTTTCAAACGGCCAAGGACCGGGCGATATCCGAAACTGGATGCGGGCTCTGTAAGTGTTGAACGCTGGTATGTGTCAGTGGAGTTGATAGATTCGCGATGGAATGGATTCGGTTCAGGAAGGTAATTGAATCCGGCGTACCCATCCGGACGCGACAAGCACCCTGCAGTGTAGGCAGGTTGACCTGAATCAACATCGGCTCGTAGACCAAAAAGAGGTAGAACCGCACGATCCGGGCCTTTCAGAGATGAGTGATCAGCGTTTTTTTCGGGCTGGATTCGAAGCCCTTATGATCGCCGACCTTGAGGTTCGATGAGGCAATCGCCAGACGCAAACCCCGCAGCACAATAATCGGAATCCAACATATAAGATGCTCATCGGAGTCGAAACCCGATAAGCATTTTGCATAAAGAGCACAAAATCGACGAAGCCGAGATCAGGTTCAAGTTCCTTTCGGACTCTGTATTGAAGGCCTTCGAAAAGGACGGGCGTAAGTTCTGCCGGCTGACCGCGTCTTCGAATGCCGAGGATCTCGTCGGCGACGTGATGTCGCAGAAGGCTCTTGAACAGATGAAGTCATCGGCGGCCACCCGATTTTGGATTTGGGATTTTGGATTTTGGATTGGTCGAACGCGGAATGATCGTTCTTTAAATCGAGAAATCCGAAATCGAAAATCGGCAATCCCAAATGCGTGGGCCGTCCTTGTCCGTGACAAGTCCCCGAATCCGAAACGAAGCAAAGGCATCATCATCGAAGAGGTCGAGTATATCGAGACTTCGATCGTCGGCGTTCCCTGCATGACGGACCCGACATACATTTTGTTGTGTCTTCCTTTGTCTTGGTTGATTGGCTGGATCATTCGAAGCCGCGTTCTTAATAAGCAGCTCACTTCGCCATGAAACGAGGAATATCAGGTTCTGTTTGAAGCGGTCATACTCTGTCCTTCGCGCACCCGGCTTCGGTTCGGCAGTGTGCACCCAATTCGGGAGCTGTTCTGGACAAATCGCAAATGAGGTGGCCGAGGAAGAAACCGGATGTCGAGGTCGAATATGAGTGAGTTTCGTCTGAGCGATCTGTTGCTGTTGCCATTTGTTTTCGGGGTGGCGGTCTTTCTTTCCTCGATGTTTGCGGATGAGAGGTGCCGTGAACCGGGAGTCGTTTGGTTGGCTGTTGCAATGTTTCTGGCATATCCGCTGTTTGGAAAAGGCAAACGAAACAACATTGTCGGGGATGTGACATTTGGCAAATGGTTCTGCGCGGTCGCGATTTGTGGAATACTTTTGTGGATTCTCGGTTGGCCCAAAATGCGTTGAAGACACTCCGGATCAATACGCCCGAGCGAAGATCACGCGTTTTGCCGACGGTTTGCCGGAAAAGACGCAGGTTCCCGACTCCTCAACCGAATTGAACGGAATGCAGCGGATCGTCGCTTTTGTTTCGGCCTTGATCGCATCTTCGGTTTCGCTCGTTCCGTCCCAGTGCGCGCAGAGAAACCCACCCTTTTCTATTTGGATCTTGAAATCGTCCCAGGTATCGATGACGAAGGTGTTCGATTCGCGGAATTCGAGGGCCTTGCGATAAATGTTTGACTGAATTTCGTCAAGAAGACCGGCAATGTATATGCCGACGCCGTCGATCGGCCTCGACTCTTTCGACAGATTATCGCGGCGCGCGACCTCGATCGTGCCGTTCTCAAGATCGCGAAGGCCGATCGCGAGGCGAACCGGGACGCCCTTCAACTCATATTCGGCGAATTTCCAGCCGGAACGCTGTTGATCATCGGTATCGAACTTCACCGTGATTCCCTTCGATTTCAATTCCGCGACGATCGGATCGACCTTTTCGGAGATCTTTGCAAGATCTTCCTCGGTCTTGAAGATCGGTATGATCACAACTTGGATCGGCGCCAGTTTCGGAGGCAGAACGAGTCCGTTGTCGTCGGAATGCGCCATCACGAGCGCGCCCATCATCCGCGTTGAAAGCCCCCAACTCGTCGCCCACGCATATTCGAGTTTCCCTTCCTTGCTCGTGAACTGGACGTCAAAGCTCTTTGCAAAATTCTGGCCGAGAAAATGCGACGTTCCGGCCTGCAAAGCCTTTCCGTCCTGCATCAACGCCTCGATGCACAAAGTGTCTTCGGCGCCGGCGAAGCGTTCGTTGGGTGTTTTCGAACCTTGCACAACGGGCATCGCCATCCATTCTTCAGCAAATGTCGCATAAACGCCGAGCATCTGCTCGGTCTCGGCGATCGCCTCTTCGCGCGTCGCGTGCGCCGTGTGGCCTTCCTGCCAAAGAAACTCGGCGGTCCGTAAGAAAAGCCGCGTGCGCATCTCCCAGCGGACGACGTTGCACCATTGATTGATCAGGATCGGAAGATCACGGTAAGACTGGATCCAGTTGCGGTAAGTATTCCAGATGACAGTTTCGCTTGTCGGCCGGACGATGAGTTCCTCCTCAAGCCGCGCCGTCTCGTCGACGACGAGACCTTTGCCGTTCGGATTGGCCTTCAGACGGTAATGCGTGACAACGGCGCATTCCTTCGCGAATCCTTCGGCGTGCTCTTCTTCCTTTTCAAGAAACGATTTCGGCACGAACAGCGGAAAGTATGCGTTCTGATGACCGGTCGCCTTAAACATATCGTCGAGCGCCCGCTGCATCTTTTCCCAAATCGCGTAGCCGTAAGGTTTGATGACCATACATCCGCGAACCGCGGAGTTTTCGGCGAGATCCGCGCGTTTGACGAGTTCGTTGTACCACTCGGAGTAGTTTTCTGTGCGTTTCGGTAGTCCTTTGCTCATAGGTCGTTTTTCGGTTTGCCCGGTAAAATAAAGAATCATACGTGAAAAGCCGAAAAGAAACAATTTTGAGCAGGCCCGATTTCGGCGCTCAGCGAACGCGATTTCGCGCCGATTTTGTGATAATTTAGAATATATGAGCGCACTTGAGATCGACTTCCAAGACACTGCAACCGCGTTTTCCGACAAATCAAACTCAGCTTTGAAAGAACGTTACCGTCTCTTCAAAATGATGAATTCCCCGTTCCTCGTCAGTCTCGGCACACGGGCGACGAGTTTTGCGCTTTCGATCGGGTTGCCGATCGGGGGTTTGATCAAGGGGACCGTCTTTGAAGTCTTCTGCGGCGGCGAAACAATCGAGGAATGCGACCGGACGATCAAGAAACTCGCCGAATCGAACATCGGTACGATTCTCGATTACTCGGTCGAGGGAAAATGCGAGGAAGAAGATTTTGAGCGCACCAAGGATGAGATTCTCTCAACGATCCGCCGTGCGAAGGACGACCCGAGCATTCCGTTTTCCGTTTTCAAGGTTACAGGCATCGCCCCGCTCGGGACTCTGGAGAAGGTCAGCGCCGGCGTCGATCTGCCCGAAAAGAGTCAGCTGAAATGGAATCGGATCCAGGGGCGGGTTCAGGAGATCTGCGATTATGCGGCCTCGCTCGATCAGCCGATCTTTATCGACGCCGAGGAAACGTGGATCCAAAATGCGATCGACCGGCTCACGGTCGCGATGATGGAAAAACATAACAAGGAAAAGCCGCTCGTCTACACGACGATTCAATTCTATCGCACCGACGCGCTCGAACTTCTCAGGTCGCAACATCAGGAGGCGCGCGACAAAGGCTATTTTTACGGCATCAAGCTCGTCCGCGGCGCATATATGGAGAAAGAGCGCGACCGCGCCGAAGAAAAGGGGTATCCGTCGCCGATTCAGCCGGACAAGGCTTCGACCGATCGCGACTACGACCTTGGATTGAAATACTGCCTTGAGAATGTCGACACGCTCGCTTTCGTCGCCGCGACGCACAACGAAGAAAGCACTCGCTTTCTCGCGAATTCTATGGAGACTTCCAAAGTCCCCAAGAACCACCCGAACGTTTACTTCTCGCAACTGCTCGGGATGAGCGACAATCTTTCCTACGTTCTTTCAAACGAGGGTTACAACGTTTCGAAATATGTCCCGTACGGGCCGGTGCGCGATTCGGTTCCATATCTCATCAGACGCGCGCAGGAGAATACCGCCGTGATGGGTCAGGTGAGCCGCGAACTCGTCCTTATAAAACGGGAACTTGAACGCCGAAAGATTTCGTAAGGTTAAATATGTTTTGTCCCAACTGCGGAGGCGCGGAACAAAATCCCGACACCTTCTGCCGGAAATGCGGGAATTTTCTGCCTGATTTCGAAAGTCTTCAGAAAAAGAAAGTGACGCCCGGACAGCATCTCGTCGCGAATGGCGTTTTGACGGGAATGACCGCCGTGGTGAGCGCCGCATTGGCGATAATGCTTTATGCGACGTTTCTCGGACGAGACGACACGCCGATGCTGATCTATGTCACGGCGGGCTTTCTGACGGCGATGTTCTTCTGGCAGGTTCAGGTGATCTGGCGAACCATTTTGCTAAAGAAATCGCTTCCGGCGCGAGGCAATGATACGGCTCGTCCGGACGTCGCCAAACAACCGCAGTTTCGACCTGCCGAAGCAAGCAACTTCCTGCCCGAGGCTGATCCCGAAGCATTCATACCGGCAAGCGTTACCGAAGGGACTACGCGCAGCCTGGCCGAAAAACTGCCGCGCCGATCAGCGAAGTCCGAGCATTAGACGGATCGACCGGTCACTGGCGACGCTTCCGCGGCTCTTCCAATCCTTCAGTGCTTCAAGTTCGGAATCTGCGAGTGCCTCGTTTTTCAGACGCGCCGTTTGAGTCGCTTCGAACGCGCGGTTCGTCAGCGCGGCGTGCGCCAGCGAGATCGTGAAGCGTTCCGGGTTTTCGAGCGCCGCCTCGGCCGATTCGATGTCCGGGAACAGCTCGGCATATCCGCGCAAATGCCATATTCGTTCGGCACCGGATGAATCGATCGCCAGCAGGCGAAGCAGACCGTATCCGCTTTCGATCTGAAAAATCAAGAAATCACCACCCTTAAAATCTTGTGACATATCTCAAAGCTTAACAAAGAACTGCGGGAGTTGGAAAAGTCGCGGCGATTCAAATCGCAACCGGCCGACCGTTCCCGCGATCCAGTTCCCGCGCTCGTCGGGCCGGCTCCGCCTCGTGAAGCGTGAAGCTCCGGTTACGGATACTCTGCTATAATCGTCGACTATGGACTATTCTCAACTCTTGCGGATCGCGATCGAAGAAGCCAGGACCGGGCTCGCCGAAGGCGGAATACCGGTCGGCGCGGCCTTATTTGACAGCGCGGGCCGACTCCTCGGCCGCGGACGTAACCGCCGGATACAGGAGAGCGATCCGTCGGTTCACGGCGAGACGGACGCGTTTCGCAAAGCAGGGCGGCAAAGGACATATGCGGACAAGATAATGGTCACGACACTCGCCCCTTGCTGGTATTGCTCGGGACTTATCAGGCAGTTCCGAATCGGAACGGTGGTTGTCGGGGAATCGGTCAATTTTCAGGGCGGGATCGACTGGCTTCGCGAAAACGGCATCAATGTCATCGACCTTGAATCGGATGAGTGCATCCGGATGCTCGCGGATTTTACCGCCGCAAATCCGGAAGTCTGGAACGAAGATATCGGCGTCTCGGAAGATCCTCAATAGCGTTCGACGCTTGCCTTGTAGGATTCATAGTTTCGCCTCATTTCATCGATCGAATCGCCGCCGAACTTTTCGCGCATCGCGTTCGCGATGACCATTGCGAGCATCGCTTCACCGATCACTCCGGCGGCCGGAACGGCCGTAATGTCGGAGCGTTCAAACGCCGCAACGTCCGAACTCTTGGTGTCGATGTCCACCGATCTCAGCGATTTTCGAAGTGTCGCGATCGGCTTCAGATACCCGCGTACGCGCAGTTCCTCGCCGTTCGTTATACCGCCTTCAAGCCCGCCGGCGCGGTTCGTCTCGCGTAAAAACCCTTTCTCTTCGTAGAAGATCTCGTCGTGCACCTCTGATCCGAATCGGCCGGCATTGGCAACGCCCTCCCCGATTTCAACCGCCTTTACCGCTTGGATCGACATCAGCGCCTGTGCGATCCGGCCATCGAGTTTCTCGGACCACGAAGTATGCGAGCCGAGTCCGACGGGTACGTTGTGCGCCACCACTTCGAAGATTCCGCCGAGCGTGTCGCCTTCCTCTTTCGCCCGATCGATCTCCGCGATCATTTCGCCCTCGACTTGCGGATCAACGCAATTCAGCTGCGAATCTGCAGAGATCGCCAGAATCTCGTCCCACTTTTTCGAAAGCGGCAGATCGGGCACGGAACCGAGTTTGATGACGTGGCTTCGTATCCCGACCCCGAAAACTTCCAGCAACTGTTTCGCGAACGCCCCGCAAGCGACGCGTGACGCGGTTTCGCGGGCCGATGCTCGCTCGAGAACGTCGCGCAGATCGCGGGTTCCGAACTTCTGCCCGCCTGCAAGGTCCGCGTGGCCGGGACGCGGGCGCTTGACGATCCGCGGGTTCTTCGGCTCGGATTCGGGTGTTTCGGCGGACATCACATCGGTCCAGTGAACGAAATCGCGGTTTTCGATCAAAAGTGCTATCGGTGATCCGAGCGTTTTCCCGTGGCGTACGCCCGAGAGTATTTCGACACGGTCGGTTTCGATCTTCATTCGTCCACCGCGGCCGTACCCTTGCTGGCGCCGCCGGAGTTCGTGATCGATCTTCTCGAGGTCGATCACGAGTCCGGCCGGCAGTCCTTCGACGATCGATACCAGAGCCTTGCCGTGGGATTCGCCGGAAGTTGTGAATTTGAAGTTCATATCAGCCTTTCGCCCTTCTGATCAGCGGCCTGATGACGATCAGGAAAACGCTGACCAAAATCATCGCGCCTCCAAGCAGCGTCTGCAATTCAAGCTTCTCGCCGAAAAAACTTCCGACGATCACCGCGATCAGCGGCGTCACGAAAGCGATCATCATCGCGCGCGTGACATCGATTTTAGACAACAGCCAATAATAAAGCCAGAACGCGACGATCGATCCGACTATCGCCAGGTAAACGACACACAGGATCGCCAACGGCGACCAGCGGAACGACGCGGGGTTTCCCTCGCGATACAATCCGACGATCCACAAAGGGATGTGGCCGATCAGCATCTGCAGAAACACAAGCCCGGCCGGGTGAAACGAAAGCCCGCGTGCCTTCGTAAGCACGCTCGCGTAGGAAGCGCCGAACGCGCCGAGCACGACCGCCAGGCTTCCGAAAAACGCCATTTCGCCGTTGAGCGACAGTTGTTCGCGGAAGATCACGCCGACGCCGGCGATCCCGAGCAGGATCGACGCGATCTTGAGCCCCGTGATCTCTTCGCCGACATAGATCCGGGCGAGGATCAGCCCGAAGGCCGGGATCGTCGCCTGCAGAACCGCGGCGAGCCCTGAACTGATGAACTGTTCTCCCCAAAAGAGCAGTCCGTAGTTCAGAAAGAACTGCAGCGTCCCTGTCAGAACAATGAATCTCCAGTGTTCACGGATCGACGGAATACTGATCCTCTGGAATCTCAAAATCGGATAGAGCAATGCGCAGGCGACCGTGAAACGCAGTGCCGCGAACGTCACCGGGGGGAGAAAGTCGAGACCGAGTTTGATAAAGATCCAGGTGGAGCCCCAGACTATGCAGAGAAACAGCCAAACAATCAACGGTTTCATCGTCGTTCACCAAGATCCAATTCCATTTCTATGTTCGTCCGTATGTATGGAGTCGCCGGGTCAAGCGGGACCTCTTTGAATCCGAATTTCCGGTAAAGCCGTATCGCCGGGATCAATTTCGTGTTCGAGAGCAAATAGATGCGCTTCTTTCCGGCTGACTTCGAATGGTCGATGCAGGCGGTCATCAGTCTATCGCCGATCTGAAGTCCGCGATAATCGCTCGCGACCGCCATTTTCGCCAACTCGAACGAGTCCGCGTCCGTTGCGATCAATGCGACCGTGCCGACGATACGTCCGCCGACGGATGCGAAAAAGATCGCTCCACCCGAGTCAATGATCGCCGTTTGCGGATCGTCGAGGATCTGCCGGTCCTTTTCTTCGATCTCAAAGTACTCGGAAATCCATTCGTAGTTGAGCCGCGCGAAATCCGACGCGAACTCGGGGCGAAAGCAACTGATCTCAACCTCGGCGTCAAGGCGCATTTCATCGACGGCCCGTTCACGAAAATCCCGCTCCGCGACCCGCGTTTCCAGCAAATTCAGGAATTCGAGCGCGTCGATATCAGCGAGCATTCGCTTTATGCCGGCCGAACCCGCTTTCCAGACCTTCTCGAATGCAGGCATACCATCAACGGCTTTCGGCGTCAGTTTCAAATGCCGCTTTCGACTGTCTGTTGTAACTCGCGTTTCCTCGAGGTAGCCCGCAACGATCATCTTGTTGACGATCGAAATAACGGAAGGATGCGCGAATCCGAGCCGGTCGGCGATCTCGGTTACCGTAAAGGGGCCCTGGTGTTCCAGCAGCTTGAAGATCACGTACCAGTTTGGCTCGATGTCCATTCCCAGTTGCTTATAAAGGCGCCGGCCATCGTGCAGCATCCGGTCGCTCACGCGTTTCAAACGCGTAACGAACGCAAGCAGTCCCAAATCAGTCAGAAAATCAACTTCCTTTTTCATATCTGTAGCGAACTACCAATATAAAAAGGAAATGAGCCGCGGTCAACGGCGACTTGACGATTCAAGTCATCCCAGATTCCGGATTGGGATTTCGATCGCGGATTTTTGACGGAGCCTCGAACGCACAATGCGCTCTCTGTTGTCTCCGCGCGGGAAGATGAAGTCTAATAACGGCCCCCTCACCCCGGGGCCGGCACCGGGTGAAACGGGGCGCAAGCCGAGCTAATCGCGCTCGTAAAAACTGAGACAAGATTCGCCCTGTTTAACGATTCGCCATCTTCTGATGTCACCGGAGATGTCGGGCAAAGCGTTCTTTACGTGATGTTCAACGATCAGGATGCCATCGTCCGCAAGTAGTTCGTCGGCACCGTGACCGACGGCGTGAAGCACGGCCGCGTAATCGTGAGAGTACGGCGGATCAAAGTAGATCATTCGCCAAGGTGGCCCGGGTTTTCTGCCAAGATAACTCTCGGCTCCCGAACAGATGACCTCAGTTTGTTCTTCCGGAATCTGAAGCAGATCCAGGTTCACTTCGATAAGTCCGCAGGCGCGCCTGGACTTGTCGACAAATGCGGCGAAATTGGCGCCTCGCGACAACGCCTCGATTCCGATGGCGCCCGTTCCGGCGCATAGATCGAGGAATCGTGTTTCAGAATCCAAACGCGGAGCAATGATATTGAATAGGGTTTCTCTTAAGCGGTCTGAGGTCGGACGCGTTCTTTCTCCGGACGGGCTTTTGAGCACCCTTCCGCGATACTCGCCGGAAATTATTCTCATTGGTTAAATCCGGATTCCGACGCCCTCGCCGGAATCCGATCGGGCAACGTTACTTTCTCTCAAAGAAACTGATCGCCTTCTCTCCCTGGACTACCACGCGCCAGCGTTTTAGAACACCCGCCCGCTCCGGAAGAAAGACCTCGGCAGGATGTTCGACTACGAGTGTTCCGCCCGGTGAAATCGCCGTTCCGCGGCTCAAATACTTCATTGCTTCGTCGAACTCCTTCTCGACCGGCGCGTCGAGATAAACGACGTCCCAAAATCGTCGGCGCTTGCCCATCTGCTTGAGGAACGGCATAACTTCGAGTTCCACAACCTCGCCGTGTCCGGCCTTGATCTCGCAGGTTTCCATATTCTTGCGTATGAAACTGCACATCTTCGGCGAACGCTCAACGAACGTCGCAACGATGGCGCCACGCGAGATCGCTTCGATCCCGATCATTCCGGATCCGGCGCAAAGATCGAGAAAGCGCTTTGCACGAATCCGCCGGAACAGGATCTTGAACATCGCTTCCCTGAGTTTCTGCGGCGTCATCGCCGCTTTCGGCGAAGCCGAACCCTTTAGGAACTTCCCCCTGAGTTTCCCGTCGGTCACCTGAAATTCCGAAACGATCTTCACTTTCGGCTCTTCTTTCCACGGTTGAGCGCCCTTTCCTTTGGGTGCAAAACGGTCTCGGCCCGGCGGGCGGTCATTTCGCGGCCCGAAACCACCTCCAGGCCGCTTTCCGAACCGGTCTTCCCGTGGCTGGAATCCTCCCGGTTTTTGAAATCGGTCTCCGCGCGGCTGAAAACCGCGATTGTCTCGGTTGTCCCGATTATCGCGGGCGTCTCGACTTTGGTATCTGGTCGGCCCAACTGGCCGGTCACCGCTTCTCCGAAAATCCTTGTTTCTATCGAATGTTGATGGGGTATTTGGTGTGCGTCGTTGGTTTTCCATTTCTAAAATATCCTTAGCTCGTGCTGCATTGATGAGAGGGAGTGACCCTTATCGACAGTTACACGACCACTATCACGGAAGAGTCGCCTTCGTGACAAGCGCTCTACCAGCGATCGGGACCATCGAACTACTTTTTACGCCCTTTGGAAAATTGTAAATCTACTAAAATTACAGTCGGAAGTTTTACTTTAGCTACCCTAGATTGTACCGAAAAAAAATTGTTTTTCAACCAATTTTTTGCAAACGCAGGATTTATCCGATTCCGCCAAGGAGAAAACGGGGATCATCGGCGACAATACGCATCAGAACTTGCGCCTCGATGGCGTGGGCCGACTCAACCGAATACTTCTCCGCCTCATTCCGGGCCTCGCTCAGTATCTCGAGATCCCTCACAATGCTGGCGATCCGAAACATCGGCAGTCCCGCCTGCCGCGTGCCGAGAATTTCACCTTCGCCCCTGATTACGAGGTCCTTTTCGGCAATCAGGAAACCGTCCGTCGTCTCTTCCATTATGCCGAGCCGCTGCTTCGCGTCCGTGGTCTGTTTATCGCCGGTCAGCAAGACGCAAAACGACTCTTTCGCGCCGCGCCCGACGCGGCCGCGGAGTTGGTGAAGTTGCGAAAGGCCGAAGCGTTCGGCGTGCTCGATGATCATCAGGCTCGCGTTCGGAACGTCGACCCCGACCTCGATCACCGTCGTCGATACAAGAATCTTGATCCGGCCCGACACGAACTCGGCCATAGTTTCCTCTTTTTCCGCGGATTTCATCTTTCCGTGGAGCAATCCGACCGGAGTGGTCGGAAAGTCGTTGTCGCGCAACTCCTCGAACATCTTCGTCGCCGCCTTGAGGTCAGATCTTTCGGATTCTTCGATCAACGGATAGACGATATAGACCTGATGCCCCGCCGAGAGTTCCCTTTCGATCCCTCGATAGACACCCTTTCGCCGATCCTCACCGACGACGACCGTCTTCACAGGCGTCCTTCCCGGCGGAAGTTCGTCGATCACGGACACATCCAGGTCGCCGTAAGCCGTCATCGCCAGCGAGCGCGGGATCGGCGTCGCGGTCATTACGAGGACGTCGGGATTGAGTCCGCGCGCCCGGATCTCGGCACGCTGCATCACACCGAAACGATGCTGTTCATCGATCACCGCCAGTCCAAGTCGTTCGAACGCGACCCCGTCCTGAATCACGGCGTGCGTTCCGACGACGGCGTTGACGTCCCCGCGCGCGATAGCTTCGCGAACATCCCGTTTCTGCGCGGCTTTCATTCGGCCGGTCAGCAACGCGACGCGATACGGGGTGTTTGCGAACAGACGGGTGGCGTTTCGGGCGTGCTGCTCTGCGAGTATCTCGGTCGGTGCCATCAGCACGGTTTGGTAACCGTTCTCCATCGCCGCATACATCGCCATCAACGCGACGATCGTCTTTCCGCTCCCGACATCGCCCTGAACGAGCCGATTCATCGGTTTATCCGACCGCAGATCGTCAAGTATTTCACCGATGACGCGTTTCTGGGCAGTCGTCAGTTCGAACGGCGCGAGCGCGTTCATTCGTTCCCGCAGCCGATCGGAAATCGAGATCTTCGTTCCCTTTTCTTCCTTGAGTCGCTGACCGCGTCGAACTTGAAGAGCAAATGTCAGCCAGAAGAACTCCTCAAAGATCAATCGCCGCTGGGATTCACTGCGAAACCTCAAGTAATCGGAAATCCGCGCGCCGTCCGGCGGAAAATGGATGCCTCTCAAAGCGTCCTCTCGGGAAACGAGGCCGCGGCGTTCGCGCATCTCTCCCGGAAGATTATCGGCGACCGATCCGAAGTCGAGGTTTGCTATCGCGCAAAAGACGATCTCGCGCAAACGTTTCGTTTGGAACTGGCCGAGTTTCCGGTAGACCGGAACGCAACGCGCCGTATGGACCATCGCGAGACGCGGGTTTTCAAGATCTTCCTCGAGTTCCCGGTCGGTTCCGCCGAAGGCTCCCTCATCGGCGAGCGGTTCGGCGTTTTCTCGATCTTCCGATAGTGATGGCAGGAGTTCGAGTTCGTCCGGTTTGTTTAATCGAAGCGCAAAGGTCCCGCGGCGATTGTCCCATTCCCATTTCCCGAATGCCGCGAAACGGACGCCGCGGGCAAACCGCTCCTGATAATACTGGATTATCCGCGGCGCGGACTTTCCGGAAACGAACCACCAAACGACGACCGGTTTCTGGCGCCGTTCGGCGTCCGCCGCGTTGACCTCGAAAATGAATAGGGGCGGCGCCTTCGGCGAACGGTTTCTCCCGACACGATAGCCGCCGGACACGCGCACATAAAGTTCGACCGAGGCTTCCAGATTCGGGGAAAGCTGATCGATCGAAATGAAGTTCGACCGGTCTTCATAGCGCGTCGGAAAATAGTTCAGAAGATCTTCGATGGTTGCGGTTTCGATATCCGTTTTATAGGCCTGACCTGCGACCGCAATCGCCAATTTCCTTGAATGCGCCGGCGAGATCTGCATAAAGTCGAATTTGTGAAGTGATGTGATCGGAGTGGTAATTTGAAGTTGCATAACGAAATTGAGACGCACGGCGGCTGCCTTGCGCGATTCTGGGTTAGATCCGGATCGTCGTTACGTTTCGAGACTGAACGGATTGAAATCCGTGTCCTTATCGTAAAAGTCTTCGTGCTCGGCACGTTTGAGGAATCCGACGATCAAATAGGTAAACGGGGTAGCCAGGACTTCCCACAACACCTTGATGAAGTAGTTTCCGATCATCACGCTTATGAGCTGTTCGTTAGACCAGATTCCATAAAACGCGATCGGATAGAAAATCAGAGAATCCGCGACCTCGCCGGCGATGGTCGACGAGATAGTCCGGATAAAAAGGAGTTTCCCCGACATCAGAAGCTTGATTTTGGCGAGGACGAATGAATTGACGAATTCACCGAGCCAAAACGCTGTCAGCGACGCAAGGACGATGCGCGGCGTCTGACCGAATATCAACTCGATCGCCTTCGCCTTCTCGGCGTCCATCGTCGGCGCGGACGGGAGCGCCGTCACCACCAACGACATCAGCGAGGCAAAGATCAGCGCGCCGAAACCGGCCCAGATAACTTTTCGCGAACGCGCGTATCCGTAAACCTCTGTCAGAATATCGCCGAACAGATAGCTGATCGGAAAGAACAAGACGCCGGCACCATATACATAATCACCGTAAAACGGGAGGTTCACCGTCGAAACCTGATGGACGCCTATCAGATTCGAACACAAGAGCACCGCGACGAAGGCTGCCATTATGAGGTCATAGTATTTGTATTGCCTTGCTTGATTCATCTCCCGATGTCGTGCCGGAACTGCATACCGTTCCACGAAATATCGTTTACCGCAAGGTAAGCCCGATCGAGCGCTTCGGAAAGACCGGCACCGGTTGACGTGACCCCGAGAACCCGACCGCCGCTGGTCACGAAATGACCGGTGTCGTCGCTTGCGGTGCCCGCGTGAAAGACCTTCGTCCCGGAATGACGGGCCGCCAGGTCCAGCCCGTAGATAATATCGCCGCGTTGCGGTTCGCCCGGATAGCCGCGCGCGGCGAGCACGATGCAGGCCGCGCAGCCATCGGACCAATCAATATCGACCTTGGACAATCCGCCGCGGGTCATTGCGTCGCAGATTGTTGCCAGATCGGTTCGCAGGAGGGGCAGGATGACCTGCGTCTCGGGGTCGCCGAAGCGGACGTTGTATTCGAGAACCTTTGCCCCGTCGGACGTCATCATCAATCCGATGAACAGGATTCCCTTGAACGGAAACCCCTCCTTGCGGCAGCCTTCCAGCGTCGGGATAACGATGTCCCGCTCGATAACCGAAAGGTCTTCGGGGGAAATCAGGGAACGATCCGCAACCGTTCCCATTCCGCCTGTGTTCGGACCGCGGTCGCCGTCGCCGATGCGCTTGTGATCGCGGACCGGCGGCATAAGTTTATAGCTCGACCCGTCACAAAAAGCGAGCAGCGAAACCTCCCGGCCGAAGAGGCATTCCTCAAGCACGATCGTTTCCGAAGCGGCTTGGCCAACGGTCGTTACCAACTCGTCGAGAGCGTCGATCGCCGATTGCCGGTCGGGCGCCACGATGACACCCTTTCCGGCGGCCAGCCCGTCTGCCTTTATGACGACCGGAGTTTCAGCCGACCCGAAGAACCCGGCCTGCAATATCTCGCGCGCTTCGGACACCGACTTGACGACCTCGTAGCTGGCCGTCGGAATCCGCCACCGTGCCATAAAATCCTTGGCGAACGACTTTGACGCCTCGAGTCTGGCCGCGGCCTTCGATGCTCCCACGATCTTAAGCCCAAGCCGTTCGAATTCGTCGACGATCCCGAGAGCCAAGGCCGTCTCGCCACCAACAAAGGTCAGATCGATCGATTTCTCAAGCGCAAACGCGGCCAAACGCTCGGTTTCGACCGGCTTGATCGGAACACAATCTGCGACCTCGGCAATTCCCGCATTTCCGTCCGCGCAAAACACGGCGTCAACATTCGCCCCTTCGGCGAAACTCGCGCAGATCGCGTGCTCGCGTCCGCCGGAACCGACCACAAGAATTTTCATACCGACTTATTTTTGAAGACACTTGACACTGATTTGTATTAGTTATAATTTCAACAAAGAATCGTTAGGTCTTTCAATTTGAATCAGTTTGACTCATTCACTTTGTTTTTTCAAACGATGTCCGTTTTTTCGCGGCGGGCGATTCCTCAGCTTAAATCGCTCAATTAAATGCGGAATTCGGACGCTGTTTCTACAAGGGAGGGAAAATGTCACCGCAAATCAATCCGGATACGCTTGCGCACGAGCAGTCGTCTGATGAATCGTCCGAGTTTCAGGATACCGAGATTCGCTGTATCGACTGCGGGGAAAACTTCGTATGGTCGGCGGGTGAGCAACTTTTCTTCCGGGACAAGAATCTCAGAAACCCGCCGAAACGCTGCAAGGATTGCAAAAAGGCAAAGAATGAACGACTGGCCGCGATCACTGCGGCGCAGAACGCCGGCGTGAAACAACGAATCGAAGTGGCGGTCCATTGCGCGCGCTGCAACGCGTTTACAACCGTACCGTTTTATCCGTCGCAAGGAAGACCGGTGTTGTGCCGAAGTTGTTTTCTTGAACAGAATCCGGGACTGCTTGGATCCGAATCCAATTAGTCCCGATTGGCGTCATCCGCCGACATGCACGCTCGGGCGAAGTTCCGGATCCGTTTCGGCCTGTCTCAGTATCTCGCGTGTGACCGGCGCCGTGTCCCCCTCGCCGAAAATGATGTAGCGGATCAGATACAAGATCGGATTTCCCTCGCTCCAGCCAAAATATACGTGGGGTATCTTGCCGGTTTCGTCTCTCAGAAAGAGTAGAAATCCCGCGATCGCGTTGGGCACCGCCGGCGCCTCGGTTCTCAGAACTTTGTAGCCGTCGATATCGACGCCTCGGATATTGAGCGTCCCCGAGAACTCCGACGCGTCGCCGAGATCGATCTCGTAGAAAATGATCGGATCCGTCGACGGAATATGGTTGTCGATACGTTTCTCGTGTTCCTTGAAACGATACTCACTGACATCTCCCTTTTCGCGCCGATTGGTCACGATGCGAAGTTCGCCCAGCATCATCTCATCGACGATCGCCTTGGCCGTATCGTCGAGAACGATCTTGTCGATGCGAATCTCCGTCGAACGAAGTGCCCTCGAAACAAACGAAGCGATGACGATTCCCAAGATGAACAGCGTCGCGATCTTGATCCCTTCCGGCTGTTCGATCATATTGACGGCGGTCGTAAATACGAAAACGATCGTAATGATGAGAAACGCGATCCATTTCCGCTCGTTTTTTCTCCACGCCGAGATGGTCACGGCGACCGCTGCGGATGTCATCAACATCAAAACACCGGTCGCGTAGGCGCCGCCTTGTGCATCGACCTCGGCCTGAAAAAAGATCGTCACGAGAAAGCAGATCAGCGTGAAGACTATTACCAGCGGGCGCGTCGCCCGCGCCCAGTCCGGAGCCATCCCGTATCGGGGCAGGTAGCGCGGGACAATGTTGAGAAGTCCGGCCATCGCGGACGCGCCGGCGAACCACAGTATCAAAATCGTGCTGATGTCGTACGCGGTTCCGAAAACCTCGCCCAGACTGGTGTGCGCGAGATAGGAAATCGCGCGGCCGTTCGCTTCGCCGCCGACCTGGAATTTCTCCGCCGGAATCAGCATGCTTGTTACAATACTGCTGCCGACCAACATAAAGCTCATTATCACGGCCGCGCCGGTGAGCAGTTTCTTTCCGTTGCGGATGCGTCCGGCCATCAATCGCTGATCGTCGTCGGACGCGTTCTCGGTCGAATGCTGCATCAATCGCAGATCCTCTGCCTTTGAATCATCGCCCCCCTTGATAAGCGGCATCACGACGACGCCGGTTTCAAATCCCGACAGTCCCAGCGCCAGTTTCGGGAAGACGACCAAGGCCGCGAGAACCATCGCAACCGTGCTGCCCCGAACGTCCGGATGCCGAAACAGCGCATCGCGCCAGTTTCCAAGCACCTCCGGATGTGTCGCCACTTCGTAGAGTCCCGTGCCGATCACAACAACGTTGAGCGCAAGATACGCCGCAACAATGAAAACGGCGATGCCGATCGCCTCGTTGAACCCTTTTAGAAAAACGGCTCCGAGGAATCCGATCAGGATCAGCGTGACAATGACCTTATGATTCAGGAACTGTAGATTGTGCTCGACGAATGGGTTCTCGATGATATGTGCCGTCGCGTCCGCCGCCGAAAGCGTGATCGTGATAATGAAACTCGTCGCGACGAATCCAAGCAATGCCAGAACGAACATCTTGCCCTTCCAGCGCGATAGAAGACGTTCGAGCATCGAGATCGAACCGTCCCCGTGAGGACTCTCTTCAGCCACGCGCTTGTACATCGGAAGCGCTCCGAACAAGGTCAGAAGGACCAATACGAGCGTCGCGATCGGAGAAAGCGCCCCGGCTGCGAGGAATGCTATTCCCGGTTGATAGCCGAGCGTCGAAAAATAGTCGACGCCCGTCAGACACATGACTTTCCACCACGAATGCTGCGGATGTCGGCCTTCGTGTTCGTGCGGGCCCTCGATCTCCCTCACTCCCTGGAAGAGCCATCGCCGGAACCACTTTCGTTTCCCGATTTCCATATCGTCAAGCGCAAAAAAACCGTCGAACGTCGGACGTTCGCGGTTTCGGATCCAATCACAAACCTATCTTTGCCGACACATTTCTCCTATTCGGCCGCTCGATTGCTTACAATCTTCGCAAGAACAAGATTCTACGTATTTTCGCACTCAGGTACAAACACCCGAAAGAACCCGATTTTAAAATAAAACAGGGCGATGTCTCCCACACCATCGCCCCTAGGTCACAAGTCCTCACCCCTCGTGACCAGTGCTCACCGGGGAGGCGAGCATTTCAAATATTACACGACTTTTTTATTTTTGCAACCGTCCGAAAAACAAATTCAGGCTATTTCAAATCGTAGAGCGACCAAGGGTTAGAATAGCGATCGATGGACAGCGCACCAATGAAAAATCGTTGATTCCCGGAAGCGTTTGCAACACTCACGGTATAATCCCCTTCACGCGCCGCCTCATCGACGAAAACCCGTGCGGATGAGATAGCGAACTCCGGGCCGAGGTCGTGGTTCTGCTGATCCGCACCAAAAACAAAGAATCTCGACGACCCTCGCATCTCCGTTCGACCACCGTTTCCGCGCGCGGCAGTTACGAAGATCGCAAACGACTTGTCCGGGTTCACCAAAATTGGCAGATCCGCGAACTGACCGTTGAATCCAATGCTGTCCGCAGTCGGGCGCTCAAAGCTTCGGCCCAATCGGCGGTCGAACCGATAGTCCCTATTCACCGATACGCTGAGCGTTCCGAGTTCGCCGGCGACCCAGTCTTCGCCCACGGTCGTTTCGCTCTGAAAGAACAACCGGTATTCGCCTTTTTCCAGTCCGGCCAAGCGAAAATCACCGGTGCCATTTGTTGTGCGTCCCGCCGCAACTCGCCCCGTGCCGATTTCCTCAGCCCAGACAACGATCTCGGATCCGGGGCGTCCGCCGTACCTCAGAAGCCGGCCCGCGATCGTCGCGTAAGCGTCCGGTTCATACAATGCCCGGTAGGCCGCAACATCATCGAGCGAAAGCGTCTGACCTAAGACTGCAGGCAAATTGAAGGTTCCGTTCCGGGCCTGAAACTGATACATCGTAGCCGCCATCACCGGACTATGATCGATCCCAAGCATATGCCCGATCTCGTGAGTCAGTGTCGATTGGAGATCGAAAGTTCCGAAAGAACCGTCCGTGGAAAACTGTTGAACCGGACTCAACACAACGTCGGCCTCACTGATCTCTCCGCGGCGCCCGAAAAAAACCCTGGTTCTCGCGGAAACTTCACCTGAATCGCCGCCGATGGCGAGCAAATTTTCGGAAGTCGGGGCAATGGTGATCAAATTGACGCCGTCCCCGGTCTTTCCCGCGGCGCTGACCGATTGCCGGTCGGACCACTCAAAATAGAACTCGATTCCCGTCACATCAGACCAGGTCGCAAAGCTTCTCGTTATCGCGCCGATCACGTCGCTTTCGGGTTTGATCGCAGTCGGCGATTTCAGCAGCGACGACGAGAGTTCGATTCTTATCCGCTTCCGGTTCCAATGCAGTCCGTCGCCGGGAGCGTTTTCGGTCAACAACGGAACGTTCGCCGAAACACTCCCGGCGAACATTGCGACCGCGAAAAGAACTCCAAATGTTATAGAGCGGACTTTCATCGAGACAACCCGATTACGTGGCCGAATCGTCCCGGCCGATATTCTCGAGATCGGCGAATCCGACCACGATCAGAAGCGCAACGATCGCCAAGGTTGCCAGAACGTACAAGATCGCGATCTGTTCGAGATAGATCAGCGTTCCGATAACGACGGCGACAAGCAACAACCAAAGAAGCGCGACCGACCGTCGGCTCAATCCTTTTGTTTTTCCCATAATTTTCAGGCTCTCTGCGAGAAAGCTCTCCTAAACTGATATCAGATTATTTCGTCATCTACAACAAAAATGTTGATTCTTCCATACTATCGCCGGTCAATCAATCAACCGAAGCGGCATTTTGGAAGAATCCGGTGAGCCGTTTTCGAAAGCGGAGTCGCTCAGCGGCGACAACCGGCGTTCCCTGCCTCTTCGTCCGACATCGATAACATCCAGTTTTTCAAGCACAACATCGGTCGATTCCTTCGCGCGGATCTTTTCTAGATTCGCCTCGATCGACTGCGATCCTTCCCTGGTTCTGCGGAATATCACGACATCCTCGGGCCTCGCGTCGCGCGCGAGCCCGCCGGCCGACGCGATCGCCCGTGTGAGCGTCAACCCATCGCGAAACAATACCGGCCGAGGGTAATTGACCCCGCCGACCACAAAAACCGGAAACGCCTCGTTGACGGTTATGATATCGCCGCTGTAAATCGCGACGTTGGAATCAGTCGAGCCCTGCAACAGTTCAACAATACTGATGTTGAAAAAACCGGATCCGCTGTCCCCGTCCGCATTGGCCTTCCTTGCATCGGCGGTCGGATCTTCCAAACAGGCCCTCTTTTCCGGCCTGAAGATCTGGATAACGCCGCTCAACTGGTCGGTCAGTCCGCCGGCCAGAACGAGCAATTCATTCAACCGAACCGGTCGCTTGATCTGAAAGCGGTGCGGGATCTTCACCGCCCCGTAAAGCATCGTCAGCGGCCGCCCCGACGTATCCAGAATGCGGACGATGACCTTCGGGTCGCGAAGGATTCGCGAAAGGGATTTTTCGATCTCGCGCGCCAGTTGATCCGTTGACAAACACAGCGCGAAAAGCCGGGTTTCCGTTGCCTGGTAATCCTGCAAGTAGCCTTCGGGATTCAGTCCTCCACGCCAATCAAACTCAAGACTGCCGACAACGTCGATCTCTATCAAATCCCCCTGATGTATCAAATCGACAGCTCGCGGTTGGCTCTCCGGCGGGTTCACCGTCTGACCGGCTTCCTGCGCGATACCTAAACACGCGCACAATAACACGAGGATAAGCGCGAAGTGCGGACGCTTGAACTGCTTGATTGCTCGCATATCGATCCGGATCCCCAAATTCTCAATCCTTGTCGGCGATCGATCCCCGAGCATTTTTCGCACGGCGTTTGGGTTTCGCGGAAACCGTTCCCGGGACCGCGAATCCGACGAACTCCCAGTTGCAGTTATCGCAAAGCAAGTTATATCTGAATATGATCTTTGACCAGATCGGAGTCGGTCGATATCCTCGCCGGATCCGATCACTTGAGCATTTTGGACATCGTTGACTAATCATTGTCGTTCGTGGGTCTCTCCGATCGTGTCGCCTTCGGAGCATTCGTTATGCGTTCGATCTCCCCGTTGATCCTTTCGGCGAGCGCCTCCGCATCCGGAACCTCGGAGCCGTCCCGCGCCATAAAGAACAAAGCGTCCTTATAATGACTTATGGCTCGCCGTGTATTTCCTTTGAATTGAGCGCGTTCCGCAAGTTCAATCCAGTGGCTGACCCGCATCGAACTAATGACGCCTTCGACGGCAACCCGGGAACTGACCAGCGTCTCCTCTTTCGGATAATACTCGAGGGCGGTTACGAGCACGTCTACTGCACGCTGTGCCGTCTCGATCCTTTCGGCAATTGTAACACGCGATTGAGCCTCTTTTGTAAGCCGCTTGGCCTCGATCTCGGCCCAAATCAGGAGATGGTCCTTACGGATTTCTTCGGCCACGTCGCGCCCGCGCCAAAAGGCCGCCAATCGCGGCGATCCGGTCGCTACGGTCTGAAGTTCGCGATCGGTCAGGCGCAGGTACTCAGTGCAAAACTCGAATACTTCCATATGCCCCGCGGGGAGACGCATCAAAGTCTTTGCAGCCGCCGATTTCTTCTTGATACGCTTGACCAGCTCCGCGTTTTGCTCGATCGAGAGTCTTGACTGCGGCTTTGGCCCGGCGGTTGATATCTTCGCTCGGTCGAGATTTTGATCAAGCCGCTTCTCCGCGATCAAATAACGGACCCGGTATTTTCGCAAAATGATCTCTCGCAAAATCACGGCGCCGAAGAGAATAAATCCGGCCGCGATCGCCGCGGGAATCCACGGCATCGCCTCTTCACCGTCGTGGAGAATTCCCCAAAACAGAAAGAACGAAGCAAGTGTTATTCCGATCGACAAGATATAGAATCTCGACGCCGGCAGCCAGAACGGGACCCGCCGACCGATGACAGAATACCTGTCGTTCAATCGGCCAACGCCGTGGTTCCGGGTTGAGATCATCGATTTCTTGATCATTCGGGAAAGGTTGACGGCAGTTCAGATGTCCGCCGAAATTGCTTTAATACTGAAATTTTCCGCTATACTTGTCAACAGTTCATAGTGTATCGTTTTATTCATGCCCGGCCGGAAACGCAAAAAACCGGAGACCCCGATATTCGATTCCATTCGAAAGCCGACGGCGCCGCCGACGGTGAAGATCGGTGAAAGGCGTCCAAAAGAGAAGGCTCGTCCGTCGTTGCGGGGCGTGAAGCATAAGAAACAAGAGGAACCGGTCGATTGATATGGGACTTTTGAGGAAGTTTTATCGAAAAATCGTACGAGAAGACGTCTGGGCGCGCCCTGAGATGAAAGTGACATTTCGGGCCGAACTAATGCCCGGAAAGAACCGCGACGAGCGCTCTTTCAAGATTCGGGAAGTCCTGCCGAACGGGCGCGTGGTGCTCTACGATTTTGTCGGCGAACACCGCCAGAGTTCGTTCGAAGCGGTGAATTTCAAGCGCGAATCATTTTAGCGATTCCGAACTGATGGTCATTCCCGATTTGAAAAGCGTCAAACTCTCAATCCCCAATCCACCAAGTTCTTCGACCACCGAATCGTAGTAAGCGGGCTTGATGCTCATTACGTAGATCGGACAGTCATGCTTCAATTTCGACAGCTCGCGTCCAAGTTTCGCCGGAGTTAGGTGATGCGATATTCTCGCCAGACCTTCAAGCCGATTCGGAAACGCGGACTCGACAATCACCGCCGAAACCTTCGGAAGCGCGTTGATCTCATCCCAAAATCCGTTGAGTTCCGCAGTATCGCCTGTCATTGCCACGACCGAGTCGCCATCCGACAGAATGAATCCGACCGACGGCACCTTGTGATTGACGCCGATCGCGCGTACGCTGAGATGCTGAACCGTGAATTCAACCCCAATTTCAAATGCGCGATACTCCATCACGCTTCCGAAATCATTTCTCAACTCCGAAAATCGAGGATAAACCGACCAGTTGAAGATGTTCTTTTCCAAAACTTCGATAACCTCCGCGACGGCGTGTATCACGATCGGCGACCGAACCGTCGCGAACAGATCATCGACGAACAGCGGCAGGCCGGCAATATGATCAAGGTGGGCGTGGGTCAAAACAACGTCGCGCACCTGCTCCTTTTGCTGCGGGTTGGATGATTGCGCCAAGCTGCCGGCGTCGATCGCGACCAGATCATCGATCACGAGACACGACAAATGCTGCCGCACTGAAGCGGTGCCGTCCGGATCGATCGTACTTGGCAGCAATTGTATCTTCATCTTTACCCGATCAAGTCATCGCGCACAGGTTTGAGCCCGCCCGCCATCGATCGCGTGGGTCGCGCCGGTGATCCACGACGCCTTGTCCGAGGCGAGGAAATAGATCAGTTCCGCGACTTCCTTCGCTTCTCCGACACGGCCGAGCGGATGGGTATTCTTAGAATTCTTGAGGAAGTTCGCATAATCTTCGTCATTCATTCCCCCTCGTTTATGCAGGTTCGTGACGACCACTCCCGGATTTACGGCATTGACGCGAACTCCCTTCGGTGCGAGTTCGAGGGCCGAACAATGCGTTAATTGGTCAACCGCGGCCTTTGAAACACAGTACGCGAGAACGTTCGGGAACGAACGCGTCCCGGCAACGCTCGAGACGTTTACGATATTTCCGCTGACCGCCTCGAGGTGCGGGACGCATTTCTGCATCAAATAAAAGACACACCGCAAATTGATGTTTATCATCTTGTCCCAGTCGTCGAGCGTCGTGTTTTCGATCGTCCCGTTGGCGATCACGCCGGCGGCGTTAACAAGTACGTCGAGCCGTCCGAAACTGGCAACGGAATCGTTGACAAGCCGTTCGACCTGAGTCGTCTCACGGATATCGGCAAGATGGATCTTAATGCTTCCCTTCTTGCCCTGCGCTTCGTCCCGCAGCGTGCTCAGTTCCTTTTCATTTCGGCCAACCGCGACGACATTCGACCCGTTCTTCGCAAAAAGCAGTGCGGCGGCTCGTCCGATGCCGCTGCTCGCTCCGGTGACTATGACAACCTTTTCCTTCATATGAGCCTTTGAGCCGCCATCTTGCAACGGCTCTGTTGTGAGTCTAAAAGATTTGACTATGAATGACAAAACGTGCCCTTAAAGAAAAAAATGAGACAGCCGGCAATGGCTGTCTCAAAACACAAATGGAGATAAACTTCTCTGATCTAAAAGCTACGCGCCTGAGGTCTGCGGCTGCTTGGCCGCGAAAAGATGTTCAAATGCGACCTTTGTTTCCTCGCTCTTTCGATGTTGGAACTCGCTGACCCAATTGGTCACGGTTCCGACCATCTCGCGGACTTGGTTCTTTGCGGTCGCGCGTTCAACAACAACCTTCTTCTCAACGGCCTTCGGCTCTCCCTTCTTGATAACCTTGATCTTTGTTTTTGTATTTGTCGTCATATCTTCACTTTTGCGTTCCGAGATTCTCTCTCATCAACCCTCCGGCAAATGTTGACGTAACGAGTCGTCGAATTTGCCGAATCCCTTGTTGTTTGCAATATGCGAAAGTCGGACTCTTCTTTTGCGCATTGCAAAGTACTGTAACGTGCGCCGAAACGTTTTTGTTCCCGAGTTCACGAAAATTTAACGTATTTTGCTCACCCGACAAAGAACGGACAGGAACGCGCATTCTTGCATCGCGAATGGCATGAACTTTGCTCATAAGAACCGCGAATGAACCTCTTTGACCTGACAATCATCTACCTGGCGTGCGGCGCGCCTTTCGGCGTCTACTTTTTCCTGACGTCGAAAGAACGGCTTCATAAACCATCCTTTTACATCGGACTCTCGCTCAATTTTCTCTTTTGGATTCAATACGCGGTTCGTCTGACTCTTGCCAGTGAGCGCGTTCGGAAGTTGTTTGATTCCGATTCCAAGAGAGGAGTTGGCTTGAATTCTCGGCTCGATCACAAAATTCAGATGATCCGGGCGCGCTGCGAAGAAGACCTTCATCGTATCAGCCCCAATTTTCGGATTTTTGAATTCCGCGACGAGTTCGAACGAATGGTCGGATTGAATCTCGAACTCAATGGCGCGACTCGCCGTCCTGCGGCCCACGTCAACGAGCTTTGCGAGATCAGCGGACGCGGTCGCAGCGCTCCCGCCGAAGCCTGCCTTCATCGGCGCAACCTTGCCAAACTGGTCTTCCATCGGGACGTCTCGCGTCGCGAACTGCTTTCCCGGTTTGAATTGCTGATCAAAGGCGACGCAATGACGCCGGATTTAAGGGCTGACATCGCGGAGCTTTTCCTGATTGTCGGAGACTCTTCTGCGGCGAGTGAATTCGAGCGCCGCTGTGTCTTCGCTGAGGACGCCAGCAAGAAACGCCTTGCGAGCGCACGAAACGACGTCCGCTACGACCGGGCCGCCTGATCAACCTCTTTCTTCCGCGGAAGATATGGCTTGTTTTTTCCAGTCATTTATCTTCAACCTCTTGAACCCTGCCGTTCGCTGCTACAGACTTCAAATCGGCTCGCCGAAAATTAAGCGACGAGACTCGCGGCACAGATCCACAAAGTCCAACGAAGTTCCGGGACTTTCGGGCAATCCTCGCGTTGGGTCGAAATTCCTTGGCAAAAAAGAGGAATCCGCAGTGAGGTTCGAAGCCTGATACAGATCCCATCTGACGCCTGGTGAATGCAACGGCATCGACCCAACCAGCGTGTGTCCTGCTCGCCTGATTGCGAATCCTCGTCTTCACATCTACTATTCTACCAATGCTCGTATTGCTCCACCTGTTCGCGTTGTTTCTCCTTGTCTTATTGGGGTTCTACGTCTTCGTCGCGAACCCGAGGAATCGCGCGCATCAAACGTTCGCCGCATTCATCGCCTTCCTCGCCCTCTGGACGATCAAGGATCTCGTCTTCTGGAACTTCCACGGAAGCAATGAGAGCGCCGGGTGGTGGGCCGCGGCGAGTTTTGCGATCGCGCTCCTGATGCAATGTTCGCTCGTCGTCTTTGCGTGGGTGTTCCCCGAAAACTCCCGGACGCCGCGAAAAAAGGCGGCGATCCTGTTTGCGCCGTCGCTGATTCTGATCCCGGCCGCGTTTGCGGGTCTTCTATGGCGAAAGGTCGGTTTTTCCGATGATCGATTTGAGATCGATCTCGCCCCGCTGGCATATGCCTTCGTCATCTACGTCTATTTCGTTTTCGGCTACGGTGCGAGCGTCCTCTTCCGCAAATACCGAACTCTAAGGAATTCGCAGCACGGTCAGCAGGTCGGCGCGATTCTCTGGGCGCTGATCATCACCGGCGTTCTGAAAACGGCGGCAAACATCGTCTTTCCATTCTTCGGCCTTTATTATCTGCTTCCTTACAGTTCGATCTTCGTGCTTCCGGGAGTCTTGATCTATGCGTACGCGATCTCGAATTTCAGGCTTTTCTCGCTTGAGAACGCGCTCGACCAGTTCCGTTTGTTCCCGATTACTTACAAGATCGCGCTGAGCATCGCGACGGTGGCGATCGTAAGTTTCACGCTCTTTCAGATTCCGATCGTCTGGTGGTCGTTCCAGGACGGGATCAGCTTTGAAGCGTGGCGCAAATATCTGGTCTTCAGCGTCATCTCGGCCCTGGTTCCGAACCTTCTGCTGCTGCTTTTGATCGTCCGGACGATCTCACGCCCCCTCCAGCGGATCACGCTCGCCGCGGTGCGCGTCACCGAAGGCAGCTACGGAACTGAAGTCGACGGCCGGCACAGCAACGACGAGATCGGACTTCTCGCGCAGAGTTTCAACGAGATGAGCCGCAAGATGGCGAATGACATCGAACAGCTCAAGAAACTCAATGACCAGCTGATCCGAACCGAAAAACTTGCCGCGATGGGAACCCTTTCCGCCGGGGTCGCCCACGAGGTCAACAATCCGCTCGCTTCGATCTCGTCGTTGATCCAGATGATCCGGAAGAACGCGAACGACGAACGGCTCGCCGAAAATCTCAAGTTGATCGAAACCCAGATCGACAGAATTTCCAGGGTCACGAAGGATATGATGGAATTCGCGCGCGTGAGGCCGGCGGCGAAATCGGATGTCGACATCAACTCGATCATCGTCACGGCGCTCCGTCTGGCGAGTTTCGACAAATCTTTTCAGAGACTTGAAGTGGAAGAACGCCTCGGAAACGATCTGCCGTCGATCTATGCCGATCCGGATCAACTCTCACAGGTCTTTCTGAATCTCTTTCTGAACGCCCGCGACGCGATGCCGAACGGGGGGACTCTATCGGTTGAAACCGTTGGATTCGAATCGGAGGTGGTTGCGATCGTTTCAGACGACGGCATCGGGATCGGAACGGAGGATATCAAGCAGATCTTCGATCCGTTCTTCACGACCAAGCCCGCCGGCAACGGAACCGGACTCGGACTAGCGGTTTGCTACGGGATCGTCACCGCGCACGGCGGACGGATCGAGGCCGTTCCGGGAACAAACTCCGGAACGGCTTTTCGAGTCGCGCTTCCGGTCGCAAAGGACATTTAACGCCTCACCGAATACACCCGACCATCACGCGACCGATAGTATTTCCGGCCGTTTCGGGTATAAAGATAAGTCGCCCCGGCGCCGGCGAGGCCGCCGATGATCATTCCCTTCTTGCCGCCGACCCAGGCGCCGGTTCCCATTCCAAGCAGCGTTCCTCCGCCGATTTTCGCGGCGCGCCGGAAATTGCTGTCATAGTAACGGCGCTTGGTTCCCTTTCGGCTCGAAGCGTAGAGCAGGCCGGCGCCCGCCCCGATCATCGCGCCGTTGCGTCCGCGTCCGATCAACGCTCCGGCGACGGTGCTTCCGCCGACGATCGCGAGATTTGTCAAAAGGCCCTTCGTGCCTTTCTTGCGGTTGCGTTGCTGTCCGAACGACTGCGTCGCCAAACCTCCGACGACCAGCGTCAGAACTATGACGAACATAATTAGTCTTTTCATTTTGGTTCTCCCTAATTCGATTGAAGTGATAAAAACAGCAGCGTGTGCCTTCTCTGCTTTCAATCCATGTGCCACTTGCGTCGAATCGGAATCGCGAACGCCTTAACTTCCTATAATGGAGATGTTTACGAAGCCGGGCGGCGATCGCTTGTAGATTCGCCGCCGCACCATTTCGTGTCTCGAATCTTGACAGTCCAACCATTTCGTTGCACTTTATCCTTGCAACTCTTTTCAATTTCAACCCAAAAGGAAACACGAATGAAACGATATTTCTGCAGCTTTGTCATTCTGTGCGCGATCGCGGTATCGGCGGTCGGGCAAACGCGTTCGATCGCGTTCACCAATGCCCGGATCATACCGATCGTCGGCGCGCCGATCGAAAACGGGATTCTCCTGATTCAAAACGGCAAGATCGTCGCCGTCGGTGACGCTCGTGCCGTCAGGCTTTCGTCGGACGTGCAAATCGTCGATCTTAAGGGAAAGGTCCTGATGCCGGGGTTGGTCGATACGCACAGCCACATCGGCGAACCCGCCGGAGCCGACGGTTCGAGTCCGATCCAGCCCGACGTCCGCATTCTCGATTCGGTCAACGTCCGAGCCTCGAGCCTGCAACGCGCCCAGAGCGGCGGCATTACGACCGTCAATGTGATGCCCGGTTCGGGACATCTCGACAGCGGCCAGACGCTCTATCTTAAACTCCGTGATGACGCCATCAAGATCGACGATCTGTTGCTCTATGACAAGGACGGAAAGATATTGGGCGGGATCAAGTTCGCCAACGGCACGAATCCGATCCGTCCGGGCGGAGGCAACTTCCCCGGAACGCGCGCCAAGAGCGCGGCGCTCGTTCGTGAACAATTCATCAAAGCGCAGGAATACAAGGCCAAGATCGTCAAAGCCGGCGATGACAAAACGAAACTCCCGCCACGCGACCTCGGAATGGAAGCGCTTGTCGAAGCGCTCGACGGCAAACGGGTCGTCCATTTCCACACCCACCGTCACGACGATATTCTGACGGTCCTCCGGCTGAAACAGGAGTTCGGATTCAAACTCGTGCTGCAGCACGTTTCTGAAGCCTGGAAGGTTGCCGATCAGATCGCCAAAGCGAACGTTCCGTCATCGATCATAATGATCGACTCGCCGGGCGGAAAGCTCGAGACCGTCGACGTTTCGATGACCAACGGCGCGGCGCTCGAAAAGGCCGGCGCCTTGGCCGGATTTCACACTGACGACTCGATCACCGATTCGCGCTGGTTTCTGCGATCGGCGGGATTGGGAGTGCGTTTCGGGATGAGCCGCGAAAAGGCGCTTTACGGGATGACGATGGCGGGCGCGATCATGCTCGATATGCAGGACCGCGTCGGATCGCTCGAAGCCGGCAAGGACGCCGACTTTATAGTTCTTTCGGGCGACCCTTTGAGCGTGTACACGCACGTCGAGCAAACTTGGGTCGAAGGCAAACCGGTCTTCAATCGGAGCAATCCCGCGGACTATCTGCTTGCGGTCGGCGGTTTCGGCGCGTCGAACGACAAAGTTGCGCATATTGACTGTTTTGACGGCGACGTCGAGGGGGAACGGTAATGATTTTGGATTTTAGATTTTGGATTTTGGATTTCAGGCGCGTTTTCGGATTGACCGTCCTTGCGCTCGCATTCGCGGCTTCGGCAAACGCCCAGATCGCGGTTCAGGGAGAAACGGTGTGGACAATGAACGGCGAACCGATCACAAACGGCGTCGTCCTGATCAGGGACGGCAAGATCGAAGCTGTCGGGCCGGCGTCGCAGATCAAGATCCCGGCGGATTATCGTGTCGTGAGCGCAAAGGTTGTCACGCCCGGGCTGATCGACGCGCACACAGTCATCGGACTTAACGGATACCTGAATCAGCCGCACGATCAGATGGCTCTTGACGGAAGTTCTCCGATCCAGCCCGAACTTCGCGCGATCGACGCGTACGACGCGCAGGAACGCCTGATCGAGTGGGTCCGGGGATTTGGAGTGACGACGATCCATACCGGACACCAGCCCTCGGCGCTTGTTTCGGGGCAGACGCTGATCGCCAAGACGGTCGGCCGCGACGTCGATGAAGCGGTCTTCGTTTCGACGGCGATGATCGCCGTCACGCTCGGGACCGACTCCTTGATCCAGGGCGGTCGCGCGCCGGGCAGCCGCGCCAAACAAGCGGCGATGCTGCGCGCGGAACTGATCAGGGCCGGCGCTTACAAGGGCGAGCCGCGCGATCTGAAACAGGAAATGTGGCAGAAGGTCCTGAAACGCGAGATCCCGCTCCTCGTAACCGCCGAAAAAGCGCAGGACATTATGACCGCGCTGCGTATCGCAAAAGAGTTCAACATCAAACTCGTCCTCGACGGCGCATCGGAAGCATTGCAGGTCCTGGGCGAGATCAAGGCCTCCGGTTTTCCGGTCATCGTCCACCCAACGATGGCGCGCAACGGCGGATCGCGCGAGAGCCTTTCGCTTGAGACGGCCGCGAAGCTCAAGGCGGCGGGTGTCACCGTCGCGCTTCAAAGCGGTTATGAAGGCTATGTCCCGAAAACCCGCGTCGTCCTGTTTGAGGCGGCGATGGCGGCGGCCAACGGATTCTCGTTCCGTGACGCGCTCGGGTCGATCACCATCGACGCCGCGAAGATTCTCGGGATAGACAACCGCGTCGGATCGCTTGCGGTCGGAAAAGACGCCGATGTCGCGATGTTCGACGGCGATCCGTTCGAATTCACGTCACATTGCGTCGGAACGATCGTCAACGGACAAATGGCCTTCAAAGGCAGCCGCTAAACTATGATCGCAGCAACGCTCTTTTCCGCGCTTCTTCTTTTCCAGACGCCGCTCGGCACGCCGGTTTCGACTCCGAGTCCGAAACCGGTCGTTCCGGCCGAGGTCAAGGAAGAAGTTCCGGAGATTCGAAAACACAGTCTTCAGATCAACGGCCGCGCGCTCAACTACACGACGACGACCGGCTTTATGCCGATCCGCAACCCGCAGACGGGCGAGACCGAGGCGCGTTTGTTCTTCATTGCCTACACGCTCGACGGCGTCGCGGACGGAGCGCAGCGGCCGCTGATGTTCTCGTTCAACGGTGGACCCGGTTCGGCCAGCGTTTGGCTCCATCTCGGCGCGCTCGGGCCAAAGCGCGTGAAGATGCTCGACGACGGGTTGATGCCGCCCCCTCCGTACGAACTCGCGGCGAACGATCAGACGTGGCTGACGGAAACCGACCTCGTCTTCATCGATCCCGTCGGGACAGGTTACTCTCGCGCCACCAAGCCGGAACTTGGATCGAAATTTTGGGGTCTCAACGGCGATATCGAGTCCGTCGGGGAATTCATCCGGATGTATCTGGGGCGAAACGAACGCTGGAATTCCCCGCTCTTTCTGGTCGGCGAATCATACGGCACGACGCGCGCTTCGGGGCTTTCGAATTACCTTTTCGAAAAAGGCATCGCGCTCAACGGGATCTGTCTGGTTTCGAGCGTCTTGAACTTTCAAACGCTCCTGTTCGCGGACGGAAACGACCTTCCGCTCGTCCTGATCTTGCCGTCGTACACGGCAACGGCGTGGTATCACAAAATGCTCCCGGAGGACCTGCAGCGCAAACCGTTGCCGGACGTTTTGCGGGAAGCCGAAACCTTCGCGGTCAACGAGTATCAGCCCGCGCTGATGCGGATCGGCGGCCTGAAGCCGGCCGAACGCGACGCGCTCGCAAAACGCCTCGGGCGTTTCACCGGACTCAAACCGGAGTTCATCGATCAGAACAACTTTCGGGTCGAACTGGGCGAGTTCAACAAGGAACTTCTGCGCGACAGGCGCCGGACGACCGGAAGGCTCGACAGCCGTTTCACCGGGATCGACCGCGATCAGGGCGCTGCGACATCGTCATTCGATGCCAGTATGACGGCGATCCGTCCGCCTTACACCGCGATGTTCAACGATTACGCGCGACGCGAACTAGGGTTTCGTTCGGATCTCGAATACTACATACTCGGCGGCGGGATCGGCGCTCCCTGGAACTGGGGAACGACGAACGGATTTGCGGATACAAGCCAGACGCTGAAACTGGCGATGTCGAAGAACCCGTATATGAAGGTATTCGTCGCCTCCGGCTATTACGATATGGCGACGCCCTATTTTGCCACGGAATACACCTTGGCCGCGCTGAATCTCGATCCGGCACTGAAAGCCAACGTTTCGACGCATTATTACGAGGCGGGACATATGATGTACATCGAACTGAACTCGCTTCGCAAACTCAAGAGCGACGTGGCCCGGTTCATCAAAGAATCAACAAGAAAATAACAATGGAGTGGTTTACCCGAATGACGAAACTAATAAAAGTCCTGGTTCTCGCAATCGTCTTGGCAGGCGTTGGCGCGATGCCGGCATTCGCGCAGAAAAAAGCGCCCGATTACAAACTATCGAAGATCAAGATCGTGCCCTACAATTCCGCGACCGGCGAGTTTGAAGAGGAATACACCGCCAAAAGCGATCGATCGTTCTTCAACGATCTTTCGATCTCGCTTTTTGTGGTCTTTGAGATCGAAGGGCAGGCCGGGAGCTTCGAGGCCGGCCGCAAACTACAGGTGCGCGTGACCGAAGGAACAAGGGGCAAGGCTAGCCGAAACGTACAGATTGGCCTGATCGGTGAGAACGGCTTTTATTTCGAACCGCTGTGGCTTTATCCGTCAATGTGCAGCGACGTCAAGATCACGGCGTCGATCATCGGCCAAAAACCTTCGAAAGCGATGACCCGCACGGTCCCGTTCCTTTGCGGTGAATAGATTCAAAAATCGACGTCGACCGATCTGACGAAATCGAGTCTCAGGACCGATTCCTGCCGGAATTGCTTTTTGTATGCGACGCGGATCTCATCGATCAACGCGCCGCTTTTCCGTTTTGCGGTTTTCGGCAACAGGAAAACGACCACCCGTGACGGTTCCCGCACGATCGTCCCGTCCGCGCCGCGGTACTGGCCGATTGCGGAGATGACCGTAAAACCGTCCGGAAATCGCGGAGTCACCTCTTCCGCGAGAAACTTTTCCCATTCGTCCTCGCTGACCTGTGTTTGTTCCTTTCGATCGAAACCGAAGTAGAGTTCGACACGGATGAACCTTTCGGCAGTTGATCCGAAACCGGCCTCACGGATTCCGGCGGCCTCGATCGGAATGAAAAACGTGCACGCAATCAGCACGATGGTCAACAAGCTATTTCTCATCTTTCTTTTCCCTGCGATCCGACCCGCACCGCTTTTCATCGATCCTCGAGACGAAGACAAGTCCCGGCCGGTAACCGAGATCGAGGCTTTTCGGATTGACGTCCTCGATCTTGTCCAACGGCGTGGGCAAGAGTTGCGTCCGGTTGTCGCTCGAACCGTGACGGCTGATCGCCGGAATGCCCCGCTTCTTTTAGGCGACAACAAGAAAACGGATAACCCTGACCTAATGCCGTGTTTCTCCTGAGATCAGATTTACTGCGTGTTGCAGTATCGGCCTGATGACCTCGAAGCATTCGCGAACGCCGCGTTCGGAACCCGGCAAGTTGATGATCAGCGTTCCGTTTCGGATGCCGCAGACCCCGCGGGAAAGGACCGCTTTGGGATTGACCTTCGATGTTTCGCGGCGGATCGCTTCGGCGATTCCCGGGGCTTCCTTGAGAATCACGGCGCGCGTCGCTTCGGGTGTGTTGTCGCGTTCGGCAAAGCCGGTTCCGCCCGTCGTGATAATCAGGTTGATCTCTTCCCTTTCGGTCAGCACATACAGAGTCTGCCGGAGTCCGTCGAAGTCGTCGGTGACGATGATCTTCTCAACAACCTCGGCTGCGGCCGAAATCAGCAACTCGGCCAAAACCGTTCCTGAAACGTCTGTTTTTTCATCGCGCGTATCGCTGACCGTGATGACCGCCGCGCGGATCTCAACGTTAGTCATAATCTAGAGTCGCGAGCGCATCGCGTAATGGTCCTTGAGCCAGCATCGATCCATCACGACCAGCAGACCCGCGTCCTCCGCGCGCTTCGCGGCATCGTGATCGATTACTCCTTCCTGCAGCCAAACCGCCTTCGCGCCGATCGCGATCGCTTCGTCAACAACCGCCCCGGCGGCATCGGACCGTCGAAATACATCGACAAGATCGATCTCGCCCGGAACCTCGGCGAGCGTCGCGTACGATCTCTCGCCCAGAACTTCTGATTCGTTCGGGTTCACCGGAATCACACGGTAACCGGCGCGCTGCATATACGCCGCAACGCCGTAAGATGGGCGGAACTGGTCCGAAGACAGTCCAACGACCGCTATCGTCCTGCAAATCCGCAAAATGCTCTCGATTGTCTCCGGTTCATTCATCCCTGACATCAAAACAAAAAAGGGGCCGCGAATCAAACCGCGGCCCCGTTATCATCAAATCCAAAGGATCAACGATTATTGAAGTTGTTGACCGAAACGTCGGCCGAAAGACCCCAGGTAACGATCAGCGGTTGCCCGTTGCTCGACTGCAGAGCCCAGTAGCCCGGGCTCGGCATAACAGCGGCCGACGTGACATACATCCCGGGATCGGACTTTCCGTCACCGTCATAGTCGCCCTGTGCCCGGCGCGCTGATACATCGCCGAACGGAACACGCGTGTTGAGGACGTTTTGGGTCGGATTCAAGCTGCTGACGTAGTACCACGCGCGATTGGAGCCTTCGGTAATAGAACCCGCAACGTCCGTTTTCCCATCGCCATCAAAGTCGCCGGGATTTCCGAAGAACGAGGCGGTTCCGAAATTGACGACGTTGACACTCGCGTCGGCGCTGTTGAGTATCCACCAATTGGCTGATTGCTGAATCTGAAAATCGCCGCGGCCGTCGCCGTCATAATCGCCCGGATTGGGAAAGCTGCTTGTTCCGCCAAAAACGGTGTAGGTGATGTTCTTTGCGGCGTTGTTCGAACTACCAAGATAAAACCAGGTACCCGCCGACGAACGGTAGACGGCCGGATCGCAGCGCCCGTCGCCATCGTAGTCGTAGACGACGCTCGGATTGTCCCCGGTCGTGCCGAACTGCTCGAATCTGACGATGTTGTTGCTGCTTTGATAGATGTAGAATGCCGCCGCGGGACTCGCTCCGGTGCGCCAGATCGCCGGATCGTCCTTTCCGTCGCCGTCAAAATCGCAGGCGACCGTGCGCGGACGAACGTTGTCGGTCGTCAGGCCGAACGGGAAAATCGAAGTCCCGCCGCCGCTCAGCGCGATCCACCATTCGGTGTTCGTCGCGCCCGTCCGCGTATTGATGAAGTCAGTCTTCGAATCGCCGTCGATATCAAGGACGGTACTTCGCCGGCGCTGAATCTGCCCGCGTATCTCACCACCCGGATTCGCCACCGTATGCAGATTCAGATACAACTGCGCCGTTTTCAAAGCGGTCGTTTGGGGCGCCGAAAAGGTGCAAAGAAAATCAGTGACTGCCCCCGAAGCCGCCGCTGTCGGTGACAGGTTGCAAATCACCGGTCCGTTGACACCCGAACGGCCCGAATGAACGTGGCCGGCAGTCGCGTTGCCCGATAATCCGTTCCAACGCATCGTCACCAGAGCCTGCGTCCCGGCCGCGTTGAGGCTGATCGCGCCGCTTCCTTTTGCCGCCGAAACTGTCGCCGGATTCTCCTGATTGTTGTCCATATAAGCGATATACGGAGAATCGACCGTGAGCTGCCCGCGGATCTCACCGCCCGGGTTTGCCGACGTATGAATGTTGAAGTAATGCAACCCTGCCTTCAGATCAGCGACCTGGGTTGGTGTCACCGCAAAGGTCGCGGCAACGACCGATCCGCTCGCGGCCGCTGTCGGATTCAGATTGAAAACGATCGGCCCATTTGCGCCTGTAGCCGCCGGTCCGTGGATGTGACCCGCGGAAGCGGGGCCGGTCAAACCCGACCAATAAACCGAGACCGTGATCTGGGTTTCGGCCGAATTCAGTGTGACGCGTCCGAATCCGGTCGCCGTCGATCCGTTCGGCGGAACTTCCTGCGCCGACGTAAGATTGCCGGTAAAATAGGTGTCGGCGCTGGCAACAACTGCAAATGCCGCGATCGCAACGGTGATCGCGAACGTGTTCACGAGCTTTCTGATCATTTGATTCTCCCTTCGATTATGTGCCTTGCTAATCAATTGTTTAGCTGTTTTTCTGATTGGTCGGTCTAGAATACGGAAAACCTGGCCATTTCGCAACGGGCGGGCGGTTACGCATTCGTCACGTCGAGTTCGTCGACCTCGATCTTGCGCCGGCCATAGAGGACGCTGAGGACGATCCCGACGACAACGAGCAGCATTCCGCCGATCGTTCCGGCTCCGTGGGTTTCGCCGAAGGCCAGCCAACCGATCGATATTCCGTAGATCAAGCCGGTGTAAATAATGATCGCAACCGATGCGGCGCGCTCTTTTTGCAGCGCGTCGGTTAAAAACACCTGCCCGAGCTGCGAGAAGATCCCGATCAAGAGCAAATAGAACCAGTCCCATCCGGCCGGAGATTTCCAGTTGAAGAGTGTGAACACAAGCCCGGCGGCCATTCCGACGAATTGAAATTGAAAGACCACGGTCAAAGGGTGCTCGCGGCCCTTCAGGCTGCGGACGAGGTTGTACGCCATTCCGGACCCGAAAGCCGAAGCAATCCCCATCGCCAGGTACATAGGCGAAACACGCGCATCGACCTGCTCTATGAGCACAACGCCTGAAAAAGCGATCGCATAAAAGATCCATTGCCGCGCCATCACTTTTTCGTTGAGCAAGAAGATCGCGATGATGGTCGTGAAGATCGGTGAGAGATACTGCACCGTCATCGCCGTTGCGAGCGGGATGTTCTGGACGGTCACGAAGAAGAAATAAAGCGCCGCGGTGCCGAACAAGCCGCGCAAAAGCAGGAGCGTGTTGTTGGTGCCGACGAAACTCGCCTTCGCTCTTTTCAACCCGAAGTAACAGAAGACGCAACCCGCAAAACATCGGAAAAAGACGATCTCCATCGCCGGCAGATGCGAAACTTGCTTGACGAAGACGTTCGCCATCGAAAAAGCGAACGTCGAAAGGAACATCGCGCGCACGCCGGCGCTTACAAAACCGTTTTTTTGGAAAATTAACACGAAAGTTGAAATCGTTCTGAAAGACGAAGAAATATACTATCATTCAAACGAAGTTTGTTTCACGTCAACAGTTATGAAGAGAAAGGTCCTGATTCTATCGGCTTCCGTCGGCGCCGGCCATATGCGGGCCGCCGACGCGCTCGAACGCGCGTTCAACCTTCGTGTTCCGGATTGGGAGGTCCGGAACATCGACGTCCTGAAATACACGAACGCACTGTTCCGTCGTCTCTACGGCAAAGCTTATATCGAAATGGTCAACTCGATGCCCGAAGTTCTCGGCTGGATGTACGACTCGCTCGACAAGCCCTGGGAAAACGAGCGCCGGCGGCTTGCGCTCGACCGGCTCAACGCCCAGCCGTTCATCGGTTTGCTGAAGCGCGAGAAACCCGACCTCGCCGTCTGTACGCACTTCTTGCCGTCCGAGATCATCTCGTGGCTCACGGCGAAAGGCAAGATCGATTTCCCGCAATCGATCGTCGTCACGGACTTCGACGCGCACGCGATGTGGCTGTGCCGCAACTACGCGAATTATTTTGTCGCGCTTGACGAAACGCGCGCCCATCTCGAAAAGCTCGGGATCGATGCGCCGAAGATCACCGTTTCGGGAATCCCGATCGATCCTGTGTTCGAAGAGACGAAAGACCGCGGCGCGATGCGCTCGAAGTTCGGCCTCGCGCCCGACCGACTGACGATCCTAGTGTCGGCGGGAGGTTTCGGCGTCGGCAAGATCGAGCCGCTGCTGCGCGCCTTGAGCGAACTTCGGACACCAGCCCAGATCGTCGCCGTTTGCGGACGCAACGAGGAACTCCGGACCGAACTCGTCAAACTGGCCAAATCGGAACTCGATAACGAACGCGTCCGCTTTCATCCGATCGGATTCACTTCCGAGATGGACGAATATATGTCGGCGTCGGACCTGATCGTCGGAAAGCCCGGCGGGCTGACAACGTCCGAAGCTCTCGCGAAGGGACTGGTCTTCTGCGTCGTCAACCCGATTCCGGGCCAGGAAGAACGCAACTCGGATCATTTGCTCGAAACAGGCTGCGCGATCAAATGCAATAACTTAACGGTGCTGGCGTACAAGATCGATTCGCTCGTCGCCGATCCGGACCGGTTCGCGTCGATGAAGAGAAACGTTCGCGAATTCGCCCGTCCGCACTCGGCGGCAGATATCGTCGAAAAGCTCATCGGGAGCTAGCATCTTTTCCGACTTTTGTGCGAAGCCCCGCGTCTAACCAATGTGCGGCGACGGAACAATCGCTGCCCGGGGTTCTTCTTTGATAGAATTCTCGTGCGAAGGCAGGCTTGGTTACACGAGTTAATGTTGAAAAGCTTAACGGATGAGCAGTTGGTCGAATTGGCTGTTTCGGAGGATTCGGATGCATTCGGCGAGATCGTTAAAAGATGGGAGCGAAAGATTTTCGCGCTCTGTTTCGGTATGCTCGGACGCGAAGACGAGGCCCGCGACGCGACGCAGGAATCATTCATTTCGGCTTATCGCAATTTGAAGAACTTTCGAGGCGAAGCCAAGGTTTCGTCGTGGCTTCACCGGATCGCGGTGAACCAATGCTTGACAAAGAAACGCCGTTTCAAGACGCGGTCAGAGACGTATCTCGACGACGAGGAGAACTCCGAAGAGAAGTTTTTCGTCGCTCCCGTCGAGAAGTCGCCGGCAAGAACGGTCGAAAAGAACGAACGTCTGCGCTATGTCAGACACGCCGTCGACACGTTGCCGACGGAATTGAAACAGGTGATCGTAATGAAGGAGTTTCAGGAATTGACGTTTCAGCAAATGTCGGAGATTCTCGAACTTCCTCTGAGCACGGTCAAAAGCCGTCTTTACACGGCGCTGAAACAGCTTCGAATGAAACTCGAAAAAGTTTCGCTCGAGGTCGTCTAGAATGAATATGATGAATCACAACGAATCCAATTGCGGGAAATCAGGTGAGTTGATGTCGTATCTTTACGGCGAGATTCGTCCGGACGATTCGCAGCGGTTCGAACGGCACATCGGATCGTGCGAATCTTGCGCGGCCGAAGCGGCGAGCTTTGCTTCGTTGCGCGCGGCGATCGGCGACTGGAAGAGCGAGTTCGAAGAATTGCGTACGCCGATCATCGACATTCCCTATCCGGTACGCGAGGGCGCCTCCGCCCCGGTTTCGATCTTCGATTCAGTGCGCGCGTTTCTCAGCTTTCCGAAACTTGCGGCGGTCTCGCTTGCTTTGTTGTTCATCAGCGCCGGATTCGTGTTTTACCTTTCCGGCTCCGATTCGGGCAGTTTGATCGCCGGCGGCAACCAGAACCGTTCGAAAGCCGTGACCTCGCCGACAGCGCAGCCGGCATCAACGAACGTCGAAAAATCGGTCGAACCGAAATCTCCCGAGATCGCGATCACGACTCAGGATCCGCAACCGGAGAAAGTCAGCGACAGGAGATCCGCGCCCGAGCGCGCGACAAAGAGCGGACCGCGGAAAGTTGCCGGAAACGATAAGAAATCAATCAAGAAACAACCCCCGACTTTGATCGACGAGGCGGACGACGAAGACAAGAGCCTTCGTTTGGCCGACCTCTTTGACGAGATCGGAACCGAATAGGGTTTCGATTTACAAAAATATGAGAACAATTACACCAAAACTGATTCTCGTGGTATTCGCCATCGTGCTTTGCGGCCTTAACGCGCTTGCTCAGGACGAGAATCCGCAGCCGAACCAGGACGCGAAGAGACCCAACCAACAGGTCAGAATGTTGCAAGCGCTCGGGCTGACTCCCGAGCAGGTCCAGCAGATAAGGCGCATCAACGCGGAGCGGCGGCCAATAACGCAGGAAGCGCAAATAAAACTCCGCGCCGCGAACCGCGCGCTTGACCTGGCCATCTACTCTGAGACCGCGAACGAGGACGAGATCAAGGAAAAGATGAAGGACGTTCAACTCGCGCAAGCCGAATTGATCAAGGTTCGGACCCTGACCGAATATCAGATCCGCCGGGTGTTGACCAACGAGCAGCTTGAGAAGTTCCGAACGCTGCGCGAACGCTTGATGAATCGACAGAATGAACCAAACAACGAAACGAAACGGCCCGTCGAACGGATCCGTGAACGTCGGATGCAACGCCCGCAGAATTAGCCCGTTGTTTCTATGTAGTATTAAGAGCCGATTTGGATCCAAGTCGGCTTTTTTGTTTGTCGATTGGGCAGACTTCGGTGTAATCTTTGCACAGTCCAAGTTGTTCGATATAACGACGAATGAATCCGCTCAAAAAGTTTCTATTCGAATTGCAGGAGATCAGCGTCCTTTGCTTCTGGTCGTTTATCGCGCTTTTTTCGAAGCCGCGATACATTCCCGAGACCATCCGGCAGATGGACTCGATCGGTGTCGGTTCTCTCCCGATCGTGATTTTGACCGGCTTTTTCACAGGCGGCGTTTTGGTTCTTCAGACTTTTCCGACTCTTGCCTATTACAGCGCCCAGAATGAAGCCGGACGCGCCGTCGCGACTTCCCTTGTCCGCGAACTCGGTCCGGTTCTTTGCGCGTTGATGGTTTCGGGGCGGATCGGTTCGGCGATCTCGGCCGAACTCGGCTCGATGGTCGTTTCGCAACAGATCGACGCGATGCGCGCACTCGGGACCGACCCGTACCGAAAACTGGTCGCACCGCGGTTGATCGCGCTGATCCTGATGCTTCCGATGCTCACGGTAGCGGCCGACGTTTTCGGCATCATCGGCGGCGGCGTGGTCGCGTCGTCGATCTACAATCAGGAGTCGAACGTCTTTTTGACTTCGGTCCGCAACGGCATCGACACCAAAGACATCATCGGCGGAATCATCAAGCCCGTTTTTTTCGGACTCATTATCGGCAGCATTTCCTGTTTTCGCGGCTTGAACACGACCGGCGGAACCGTGGGCGTCGGACGCTCGACAACGAGCGCGGTCGTCCAAGCATCGATCGCGGTCATCGTTTTCGACTTTTTCCTTTCCAAGGCGCTGCAGACGATTCTCGACATCGGCGAGATCTAACCCCTATAATATACGAACTTTTTGTATGCAGGCTTCGCCCCAAGACGTGACCGAGACGCTCGAGTCGAACGATTTCGCACAACCGATGGATCGTTCGGACCGAATCATTCCGGCGATAGAGTTTCGCGACGTTCATCTTTCGTTCGATGAGCGAAAGATCCTCGACGGCGTCAGTTTCAAGGTCCGGCGCGGCGAGACAAAGATCATTCTCGGACGCAGCGGCGGCGGGAAATCGACGATCATTCGGCTCATTCTCGGACTTTTGAAACCCGATTCGGGACAGATCTTCGTCAGCGGCGAGGAAATCACCGATTACGACGAACACGAAATGATGCCGGTCAGGCAGCATATCGGGATGGTCTTTCAGGAAGGCGCTCTGTTCGATTCGCTGTCGGTTTATGAAAACGTCGCATACCGGCTCCACGAAAAGCACGTTGACGAGGAATCCGTCGAAAAAGAGGTGCGTCGAATGCTGCGTTTCGTCGATCTGGAGGATGCGATCGACAAGATGCCGAACGAACTTTCAGGCGGTATGCGCCGGCGCGTCGGGATCGCCCGCGCCCTCGTCGGCGACCCGTCGATCGTGATGTTTGACGAGCCTACGGCCGGTCTTGACCCGCCGACGGCGCGGACGATCTGCGAACTCGCGATCAAACTCCGCGATCTCGAAGACGTTTCGTCGATTTTCGTTACGCACGAGATGAACAACCTCGAATACCTATGTTCAGAGTATGCGACGGTTGACGACGACGGCCACGTGATCTTCGAGCAGGAAGGCGAGCGGATTTGTATGATCAACACCGAGGTTATGATGCTCCGCGACGGACAGATCATTTTCAGTGGTTCCGACGAGGAACTTCGCAATAACGAGGACCCTTACATTCGCAAGTTCATTCGCGGCAAATAGTTACGGAGAAATATGGCACGTAATCAAAAGAACTTAACACTGAGCCAGCTTCGCGTCGGCATTTTCGTCCTGTTCGGACTTCTCGTCTTCGCGTTTTTGATTATGAACTCGACGGGCGACTTCAACCCGTTTGAGAAGAAACTGCGCATAAAGGCGCGTTTCGCGGCGGCCGATGGGCTTCGATCCGGTTCCGAAGTTCAGCTTGCGGGCGTGAACATCGGCAAGGTCGAGGAAGTCGTGCTTCTTCCGCCGGAAAGCCCCGAGGACTTCAAGATCGAAGCGATTATGGCGATCAGCCGCGAACTCTACGGGCGGCCGATAACCGAACGGATCCGGACCGATTCGACGGCCCAGTTGGTCGCGACCTCCGTTTTGGCGAACGACAAGATGATCAATATCTCTCCGGGTTCGCAAAAAGGGACGCCGGTTTCCGAGAACGACATTCTCGAATCGAAAGAAGCGATCTCGATCAATCAGCTGACGGCAACCGGAAACGAATTGCTGCAGCAGATCAACCGTCTCGCGACGCCGACCAACGAGATCCTCAACAAGGCGAACCAGGGCGAAGGAACGCTCGGTCAGATAATCAACAACGATCAGCTTTATCAGAGCCTTGACTCGACGATCGGCGAGGCGAAGTTGACGATGCTCAAGCTCCAGAACACCATCGACGACGTCAACAAGGGCGACGGCACCGCGGGTAAGCTGATCCGCGATCCGGCGCTTTATGACAGCTTGAAGGAGACCGTTAGCCAGCTTGAAACGATCTCGAAGGAAATCCGCGAAGGCAAAGGCACAGCCGGCAAGTTCATTACCGACGAGGCGCTCTATAACGACACCCGCGCGGCGATCGCCGATCTCAGGACATCGGTCGGCAAGATCAACTCGATCGCCGACGATTTCAAGGTGATCACGACCGACCTTCGCGAGGGCCGCGGAACGGCCGGCAAATTGCTCAAGGACGACAAACTCTACGACGACGTCCAGAACACGCTCGGCAAGTTCAGTTCGACCGCCGAAAAGCTCGATGCCCTTCTCGGCGACGCCCGCGCCGGAAAAGGCACCATCGGACGTCTCGTTACCGACGAGACGCTCTACAACAATATGAATCAGACGATGTCGAACGTGAATCAATTTTCGAGCGAAAGCACAAAATTGCTCTACGATTTCAGGCAAAATCCGAAGAAGTTTCTGACCATCAAATTCAAGCTGTTCTAGCGGCCCGTGCGGGTTGTTGGCTGTTTACGGATAGATTCGCAGATACTTGCGGATCATTTGGGAATGCGTCTCGTTTTCGGAGCCTTGACCGGCTCCTCGGATCCGATCTGCCACTCGCCAAACGCATTGACGTAAAAGTTCAGAATACGTATCCATCCTTCCTCGACCTCGGTTGCATTTCTGTAGAACGTTCGCACCGTGTAAGTTGCCTTGACGGGATAAACCAGTGTGCCTGGTTTTGAGTTTCCATTGTCCTGGGAGTAACTCCACGGGCGCGCTGCACCGATTTGGACCGAGGCGATCTCGACGCCGACGGCTCCTTCGTCACCTTCATCAACGTCCTTCTCGCCCTTGTGGCAGCGGATTATCTTCTTGAAAAGCTCGACATTTGGTGCACCGCCACGCGCCACTTTTTTCTGTGCAACCGGACAATCGAGAAAATTGCCCTGTCCTTCGGTTTCGGTATTCTCTAACGGTTCGTTGACAGGCGTCTTCACACGACCGGGCTTTGTGGTCACGGCCTCTCCACCGATCCGGCGCAATACATCGGGCTTGCACGGATACTCGACCTTGTTGCTGTCGACTTTAACCCGATACCAACTGCCGTCGGGTTCCATACCCGACCCGAAATCGCCCGGCTTAAACGGCATTATTGTCCCTTTTGACCACCATTTCCCCTGTGGATTTCCGGTGACCTCGCACTCGACTCGATCGCCAACCTTAAATTTGTCCTGCGCGACGGCGTTCAAATTTCCGCCAATCACGAAGGCGACTGCCAACATCGCGGTCACGACAACTTTGCACTGCCAGTTTGCTTGTTTTTTCATATTCTTTTCATTTTTCTCCTAAGAACAGGTTCTGAACACAAATGCGTCAAAACCGGCAAAACCGGCTCAAAAAATAAAACGGACCTCTGACTCCGCGATCGCATCAGAGACAGAACATTCGGTCATTGCATCGTTGGGCTGTCGCGAACTGCTTCGTTTTTGGCTGCTCTTGCAACTGATCGGAGTAATCCGGACCTCCCACGGTTTCAGCCATCGGTCCGCACGCCGGTGGGGACGGTTCTGGCAAGGCGGCAGAACATTTCTGTGTTTTTCGGCATTTCTCTTTATCTCTTGAACTAAATGACATTTATGAGAACTTGCGTTCCCGTCGTGCTTGCAATCGTTGCTGGCGAAAGGCTTGGTTTCGCGAATGGTGGCGCGGGCATTTGGCTTAGAAAGTTGGTGGACATCTTTGGACCATAATCTTTCAAGACGGGGCCTTCCGATGTTTCGTTGAGGTCGCCCGGGCTTATGCGTGAGTGAAGAAGATTGGTCCTCGATCCGGCGAACCGTCGGATCTCCGGTGCAATTCAAGACAAAATGCCGTTCCGAATCAAATCGGAACGGCATTCGCACTAAAAACTTGGTGCTGAGGGCGGGACTCGAACCCGCACGGATCTCTCCACACGCCCCTCAAACGTGCGCGGCTACCAATTACGCCACCTCAGCTTAGGAAGGGAAACTTTTCAAAAACCTGCAAACTACTTGTTCGCATTCGCCGGAGCGGTAGTGTTCGACTCGGATGCCGCCGGAGAAACCGCATTCGTGTTCGTTTCCGGAGCAGGAGCCGTCGTGTTCGTCACCGTGTTCGAATTCGAATCGGTCGCCGGAGCAATCGTGTCAGCAGGCGTGTCAGGATTGCTCGACAGTACCGAGACGTTTCCCTGAAGCGCCGGCATCGCGAGCAGCAGCGCCGAGATCATAAAGACCGTCGCCGTCACGATCGTGACCTTTGAGAGTACCGTCGCCGTTCCGCGCGGGCCGAATGCGTTGCTCGAAACATTGCTCGTGAAAAGCGCGCCGGCATCCGTTTTTCCGGGCTGCAGCAAAATGACAACCATCAGCAGCAGGCACGAAAGAAAGAAAATTGTATATAAAACGTATTGCAAAACCTTAAACCAGCCTGTAATTGACTATCTTCGCGAACCCAGCAGCGTCCAAACTCGCGCCGCCGACCAATGCTCCGTCAATGTCCTCTTGGCTCATCAATTCGGCGATGTTGTCCGGTTTTACCGAACCGCCGTAAAGAATCCTGACATTGTCCGCGACGGCTTGTCCCTGAATTTCCGAGACCTTCCGACGGATGAATCCGTGCATTTCTTGAGCCTGTTCAGGCGTCGCCGTTTTACCGGTTCCGATCGCCCAGACAGGCTCGTAAGCGATAATAATACGTTCCAGGTCGGAAGTTGTCAAACCGCCCAAACCCTCGCGAACCTGTTCCGCGATAACGTTAAACAATTCCCCGCTTTCGCGCTGGCCGAGGGTTTCGCCAACGCAGACGATCGCCGTCATTCCGGCCGCGAGAGCGGATCTTGTTTTGCGGTTCACGCTCTCGTTCGTTTCGCCGTAAAACTGCCGGCGTTCGGAATGGCCGATAATGACGTGCGAACAACCGGCGTCTTTCAGCATTTCCGCCGAGACTTCGCCGGTATTCGCCGACTGTTTGGGTTCGGCGGCACAGTCCTGCGCGGCGACGCGGATGTTCGAGCCCTCCAAACGGTCGGCGACCGTCTTCAGGTGGACGAACACCGGCGCGATCAAGACCTCGCAATGATTCGCATTCGATACCAGCGGCTTGAGCTCGAGCGCCGTATCGACGGCTTCACCGAGCATCTTGAACATTTTCCAGTTCCCTGCAATTACGGGTTTTCTCATACGTCTAAATCGAAAAACGTGGTTCTTTGGCCTCAGATCCTTACGACGACAATGCAATTCGCGATATTCTGGCTACTCGGAGCAATTCCATTCCAAGCAGAACTCGTCGTCCCTTGATTGCCCTCAATCGTGGGAAAGATTCCATTAACGGAAGTTCCCGTGGCGATCCCGATGTGATCGTTCCGGATCGCAAAAATATCCCCCGATTGAACGTTACCGTCCGCAACCCGCGCATCGGTATGGCGAGCCGCCCAAATCCTCAACCGTCTCCCGCCCCACAAATGAGTCCCGGAAAACGGCAACGGCTGATTCAACCGACGCGACGCCTGAAGATAGCACCAATAAATGAAGGCCCCGCACCACATTCTGTCATTCGCGCCGGCCGCCGTCGGTGAGTCCATTACCCCCTGATCGAAGCCAGCGGTTCGAAGATACACATCGACGATCGGCCCTCGATTCTCCATTCCGATTTCGCGGACGCGTCTTCCTTGTTCGTGGCGGGCAATCTCAACCGCAAGCTCCCGCAACCTATCAAACTCTACCGACATACCTATTTGTCTTCGAGCGCGGCGACGCCCGGCAATTCATCGCCGGCCAAGAATTCGAGCGTTGCGCCGCCGCCCGTCGAGATATGCGAGATCCGTCCCGAAAGCCCGGATTGATTGACCGCCGCCACCGAATCGCCGCCGCCGACGATCGAGATCGCCCCGTGGTCGGTCGCTTCCGCAACCGCGTTCGCGATCGCGAGCGTTCCTTCGTCGAAGGGCTTTTCCTCAAACATTCCCATCGGGCCGTTCCAGATGATCGTTTTCGCGTCCTTTATCGCCGCCGAAAAGATCGCGATCGTTTCGGCGCCGATGTCGAGTCCGACAAGTCCGGCATTCGTGAAATCGACCGGGATCGTCTTTCGCGAATTGAGCGGATCATAACTGTCGACGACCTGATGGTCCGTCGGCAGCAGAAGCTGAACGCCGGCGTCGGCCGCCTGTTTCTGGATCTCGAGCGCCGTCGGCATCATTTCGTCCTCGACGAGCGATTTTCCGATCGTGTACCCGTTCGCCTTGAAAAACGTGTATGCCATCGCGCCGCCGATAAGGAGCTTGTCGACGCGCCGTTCGATGAGCGATTTGATCACCGGGATCTTGTCCGAAACCTTCGCGCCGCCGAGGATCGCGACGAACGGCCGATCCGGATCGTGCAGAGCTTTGCCGAGAAACTCGAGTTCCTTTTCCATCAGGAAGCCGGCGACGCTCTCCGAAACGAATTTCGTGATGCCGGCGGTCGAAGCGTGTGCGCGATGCGCCGTTCCGAACGCATCGTTGACGTACACGTCGCAGAGTTCACCAAGTTGCCGCGCGAATTCTTCGTCATTCTTTTCTTCGCCGGCGTGATAACGGACGTTTTCGAGCAAAAGCACCTGGCCGGGCTCGAGCGCGTCGGCCAGCGTCTTTACATCTGCGCCGATGCAATCGTCGGCGAACTTGATATGATCGTCGCCGGAACCGGGAAGCGCTTTGAGATACTCGAAAACCGGCCGCAGACTGTATTTCGCCGGATCATACGGAATCCCCTTTTCTTCGGCCTTCTTCTTGTCCTTGATCGGGCGACCGAGGTGCGAGGCGACGATCACCTTCGCACCGTTTTCAGAAGCGTAACGGATCGTCGGCAACGCGCCGAGAATTCTGGTGTCGTCGGTAATTTTTCCGTCTTTGATCGGAACGTTGAAATCGACGCGTATAAAAACCCGCTTGCCCTTGATGTCGATGTCTTTGATGGTCTTTTTGTTCATTTTCGTCAGATCGCGCAGAAGTGAAAAAGCGTTCGGGACATCAGCGTTGATCGCCTTTGTGCCGAACGCAGTTATCGTCAGATCGTCGTAACCGCTACTTGAGATTCGACTGCGACTTCGACGTGAGCTTATCGTTGTTGAAGGTGCCGAAGATGTACTTGAAATCTCCGCCATCCCATTTGTACGATTTGATGGTGTATTTCCCTACTTCCGAGCTGAATGTCTCTTCGCCTTCGGACCCGATGATGTCGACGATCGCCTTGTAGGTCATCCCCGTCTTTATCTGGTTGTACTTGTCGAGCGTCAGATCCGCTTTTCCCGAAGTGGTCTTGCTTCCGGGCGACGAGGTCGTCGACGGGCTGTCCGACGTCGAAGGCGACGAACTCGGCGTCGAGGAACTCGAATTCGAGAGATCTCTCCACTTCCCGCACTGGCAGCCCATTACCACCAAAACCAAAGCGATCAAAACAATATTCAGCGTATTTTTGTTCAGCAAATTTTTCATCAGGTTTCTCCTCAGGCTTAGCAATGGCAATAATTTAGCACATTATCCGAAATCGCCAAATCCGAATCTCTAAAAGTCGCTTTCCAATCACGAACGAAGGAAGTCTCAGAGCCCTTTCGCCGCAATATATTTGACCAAATCACGAACCCGGCACGAATAACCCCATTCGTTGTCGTACCACGAAAGGATCTTGATGCACGTGCCGTCGATGACCTTCGTGTTCTCGGCATCGACGATCGACGAATTCGCATTGCCCCGGAAATCGATCGAAACAAGCGGTTCTTCGCTGACCGCCAGAATTCCCTTCATCGCTCCGTTCGCCGCCTCTTTCAACGCCGCATTGACCTCGTCCGTCGAGGTCGATTTTTCGACATTCATCACGACATCGACGAGCGAAACGTTCGGCGTCGGAACGCGGACCGAGATGCCGTCGAATTTGCCTTTGAGTTCCGGAATCACGAGCGCGACGGCCTTCGCGGCTCCGGTCGAGGTCGGGATCATCGAAAGCGCGGCGGCGCGGGCCCGACGCAGATCCTTGTGCGGCAGATCGAGCAGCTGCTGGTCATTCGTGTAGCTATGGATCGTATTCATCAACGCGTTCTTGATGCCGAAGGTGTCGTGGATGACCTTTGCGACCGGTGCCAGACAATTGGTCGTGCACGAGGCGTTCGAAATGATGTGATGTTTCGAAGCGTCGTACATTCCTTCGTTGACACCGAGAACGATCGTCACGTCTTCGCCCTTCGCCGGCGCGCTGATGATGACCTTTTTGACGCTGCCGCGAAGATGTTTCGAGGCGTCTTCAGCCTTCGTGAAGCGGCCTGTCGATTCAATGATGATCTCGGCGCCGACCGAATTCCAGTCAATCGCCGCCGGATCTTTTTCCGAGAACACTTTGAAACTGTCACCGTCGACCCTGATCGTGTCCCCGTCAGCGGAGATATCGTTCTCGAGATTTCCCATTATCGAGTCGTATTTGAGAAGATGCGCCAGCGTCCTGGTATCGGTCAGGTCGTTAACTGCAACAAAATCAATATCTTTGTCGCCGAGACATGTTCTTAAAACGTTGCGTCCGATGCGTCCGAACCCGTTAATTCCAACTTTGATTCCCATTCCGTTATCAATTCCTCCGATCAAAAACAATGTTATATTAAAGACTTGAATTTAACTTAATTTCCGCCAAAGTTCAACGCGAATAGAGGGGAAGTTTTTTGAAACATTGGCATTTGGAGCAGCGTAGTAACCCATTGAGTTTGTAGGCTTTTTTGCACACTTCAAGTACCAAAACTCGGAGCTCTATACATAATGAAAACGTTGCGCTATTTCGCAGTTATATTGTTTCTTCTCGTCCTGTTCACGGCGCACGACGCGGGACTGGTCTCGGGCCAGACTCCGTTGACACCGGCGCAAATTGCGAAAAACACGAACAATTCCAATAAGTCCGCCGAACCGACGGCCGAAGAATCGGGCACGACGATCAACGGCCCGACCTTCGTGACGTCACTATCGCGCGTCGGCGTCCAAACGACGCAGACGCTTCCGCTGACACTCAATGAAGCCATCAGGCGCGCGCTCGAAAACAACAACGACATCGAGATCGCAAAAAACGATGTCAAGATCGCGGAGCTAAGTCTGAAGTCTCTGCTCGGAGTTTACGACGGCGTGTTTACAATCAGTCCGAATTACGACCGCAATTCGACGACCGGAAACAGCGCGACGACCGACTTCAGGGTCACGTCCGACTTCACCAAACAGATTCGCCCCGGCGGCGGCAACCTGCGGGCGTTTTTCAATAACAACCGCACGGAAAACCGTTTCGCGCAGCAGCAGGTCAGCAACGGCTCCGGCGTTTCTTCGGGCGGAGCGATCTACTCTTCAAGCGTCGGCGTGACCTATACGCAGCCGCTTTGGAGGAATTTCGGGATCGATTCGACGCGCCGTCAGATCAAGATTCAGCGAAAGCGTGTATCGCAATCGGATGCGGACTTTCGCCGACAGGCGATCACGACGATCTCGCAGGTTCAGGCGGCATATTGGGATCTTGTTTTTGCGCTTCGTGACCAACAGAACCGCGTTGCCAACCTGAATCTCTCGAAGGAAAACCTCCGGCAGGTCGAGGCACGGATCGCCGCCGGAGCCGCCGCGCCCCTTCAAAAGGCAGAGGTCGAAACCGAGCTTGCCAATCGCGAGTCTGATCTGCTCCTCGCGATCCAGCAGGTCTCAACGACCGAGAATCGCCTCAAGCAACTGCTTCTGAAAGATGCGAACGCCGCCGAATGGTCGCAGCAAGTGGTTCCGACGGACAAGCCGGTCTTCAGTATGAGCGCGGTCGAACTTGACGATGCGCTGAAGGACGCGATGGAGTTTCGTCCCGAACTGAGCCGTCTGAAAACGGAAAAGGAGATCAACAAGATCGACATCGACTATTTTCGCAATCAGTTGCGGCCGAGGATCGACCTGACATCGACGTTCTCGCTCGACGGACTCTCGAGCGGCAACGTCAGCACGGCGAGTTCGCTCGTTCCGCTGATCACACAGCAGACGGCGCCGTTCACGAACGCGACGTCTTTCCTGTACAACCTGATATGCACCAGCCCGACGCCGCCGGCCGGATGCTTACCGATCCCGACATTGACCGTTCCCGGCTCGCCGAGTTATCTGCGCGGAGGATTCTCTCGCTCGATCGGCAATTTTTTCCGTACGGATGCACCGAATTTCACGCTCGGCGTGACGATCAGTTTTCCGTTCAAGAATCAGACCGCAAAGGCCGATCTTGCCTCGGCAAGGATCCAGACGCAGCAGATCGACGCGCGGCTTCGGTCCCAGGAGCAGTCGGTTCTGACCGAAGTCAGGAACGCGGTCCAGGCCCTCGACACATCGCGGCAGCGCGTGCTAGCGGCTAGGCGCGCGAGAGAGAGCGCCGAGATTCAGCTCGAGGGCGAACGAAAACTCCTCGAGGTCGGCAGATCGACGACGTTCCTTCTGTTCCAGCGCGAGAACGCCTTGACGAACGCGCGTAATTCCGAGATCCGCGCCGAAACGGACTATAACAAAGCAGTCGCGGAACTCCAGCGGGTCACGTCCACGACATTTCGCGCCAACAACGTCGAGGTCGAATCGCCGATGACCCAAGACAAATAGCACTCGAAACAAACGAACTCCTCGGGCGGACGCGTCGGCGTCCGCCTTTTTCGCGTTCGGCGGCAACGGATCGGTTTTTCGCGTATTTCGCTTGTTTCGAGGGAAGTTTTCTTCCAATGCGTAATCTGGGTTAAACTCAACACGTGAAGATCACGGCCGTCATCATTGCCTACAACGAGGAAGAAAAGATCGGACGCGCGCTCAAGTCGGTCGACTGGGCCGACGAGATTCTCGTGATCGATTCGCACAGTTCCGACCGGACGGCGGCGGTCGCGACGGAGTTCGGCGCGCGGGTCATCGAACGCGATTGGCCGGGATTTGCGCGACAAAAACAGTTTGGCGTCGATTCGGCGGCAAACGATTGGATCTTCAGCCTCGATGCCGACGAAGAGGTATCGTCCGAACTTCGTACGGAGATCGAACGGCTCCGATCGACGAACGGCACGGATCTGGCCGCCGGCTACCGGATTCCCCGGCTAACCTTTTATATGGACCGCCCGATCCGTCACGGTGGTTGGTATCCGGACTGGCAAACACGTCTTTTCGACCGCCGCCGCGGGCATTGGATCGACACGCTCGTTCACGAGTCCGTCAAGATCGACGGACGCATTGAAAAACTCGGTTCCGACATCCTTCATTTCAGCATCGACAGTGTTGCCGATCACCACCGATTGATCGGCGAACGTTACGCCCCTCTGGCCGCCGAGCAGATGTTCACGGACGGCCGCCGAACCGGCATCCTGCGGGTCCTGACGGCCGGCCCGATCGCCTTTTTGCAGACGTACTTTCTTAAGTTGGGGATCCTCGACGGACTGCCCGGCTTCTGCATCGCCAAGTTCGCCGCACATCACGCTTTTCTGAAACATCTTCTGCTCTTCGAACGCCGGCGCCGGGAGCCTTAGACGTCGCGCTGACCCGCGTACAACTCCAGAATTACCAACGACATCAAACCTTTGGTTTCATTCCGAATTGGGTTATATTTGTAGCTGTGAGATACGGCAATTTTATGAGTAAAATCTTTCTTTTTTCGACCATTGCGTTGATCGTTCTTGCTGTTTCCGTCCCGGCGCAAAACGGCCAGACGAAGGGCATCGACACCCAGACCCAGAAGATCAAGGATGATACCAACAAGACGACCTCGCGCGAGAACGATGTCAGCCGTTCGTGGAACTTTGGCAAGGACAAGACGAAAGTCCGTCCGCGGATCGACAATCCGATCCGGCTCAACTCGCGACGCGACGTGTTGGTCGAGAACATCGTCGACCTGCTTCGCGAAAAAAAGATCATCATCGACGAGGCCGCTTCCCGGCTCAATGACGGTCTGATCGTCACGCAGCCATTTATTTTCGCCAAGGGCGCCGTCATCACGAAGAACGAATTGACCCGGTACGCGCTCGTTCCGATGTCCGACGTTTCCTGGATACGAGGACGCTATTCGCTGACGATCGAGGTTCAGTCGATCGACGGCATCCAGAACAACGTCGCCGTCACCGCGAAGATCGAAGGACTGGCCGGCAGCGGCCTGTCGAGCGAATGGACAAAACTTGAGAGCAGCGGCGCCGCTGAAGAGGAGTTTTTGGTCAGATTGGTCGAAGCGATCACCGGAGTCTCGCCGAACGAACCGGTCGATAACAACGACTAAGGTGTTACAGATGTCAGTCAGAGTTTTCGCGCTTTTGTTGTTCTGCCTGTTGGCACTTATGCCCTCGTCGATGGCCTTTGGTCAGGTCCGGACCGACGGTGACTCCCGGCGCCCGGGCTCGGGGCAGGAGGAGTTGCCGGCAAATATTAAGGAAACTCTCGCCAAACAGCGGATCGAACGCGAGAAGAAAGAATACGATGAACTCCTCAAACGGACGGAAGAAGCCGTCAAGCTGAGCGACGAACTCGAGAAAGCCTTCAACGATTCCAACAAGCTATCCGGGGAAGACCGGAAAAAACTCGATAAACTCGAAAAACTGGTGAAGAAGATCCGCAGCGATCTCGGCGGAAGCGACGACGAGAACGACGAAGTTGAAAAAGACAATGAGGAAGACAAGCCGAACAGCCTGATCGGTGCCTTCAAGTCGCTTCAGTCAAACGCTTCGAAGCTTTTCGACGAGATCAAAAGGTCGACGCGCTACAGTGTTTCCGCCGTTGCCATCCAGAGCTCCAATGTGCTGCTCAAGGTCTTGAAGTTTATCCGTTTCGGCAACTGAACGCACGCTATGATCTCATTTCAACTTCGTCTTTCGAACCTCATCGCGGTTTTGCTTCTTTTCACGGTTCTTTGCGCTGCACAGGACGATCCCGACACGATCACGGTCGAATCGCAGCTTGTCGTCATCAACGCCACGATCACGACCGCGGACGGAAAACCGGCGACCGGTCTCAAACGCGGCCAGTTTCAGGTCTTCGAAGACGGAAAGGAGCAGCGGCTGGAGTTCTTTCTGACTGAAAAAACTCCGTTCGCCGCCGTCATACTCCTTGACACGTCGGGCAGTATGGAACAGCGGGTTTCGCTCGCCCGTTCCGCCGCGATCCAGTTTTTGGACGGGTTGCGGGCCGACGATGTGGCGGCGATTTACAACTTCGATTCGAAAGTCTCGCCGGTGCAGGAATTTTCGGGCTCGCGCGATCTTGCCGAGGGTTTTTTCGACCTCAAAGCGGATGGGATGACCATTCTCAATGATGCCATCGTCCGGGCGGCCGTTGAACTTGAGAAACGGTCCGAAAAGCGCCGGGCGATCATCGTTCTTTCCGACGGCGCCGATACGCGAAGTTCGGCTTCGGCCGACAAGGCCCTCAAAGCGGCGCTCGCCGCAAATGCGACGATATATACGGTCGATATGAGTTCAGCTGATTCGAGCGTCCGCGAACGGTTTCAGAATCAAGGCGCGTTGAAGAATTTCGCCGATAAATCCGGGGGGAAATTCATCGCCACACCCGGCGGCGGCGCGCTTCGCGATGCATTTCGGACCATCGTCCAGGAACTGGGCATCCAGTACACACTCGGCTATCAACCGGCGAACACGGCGAAGGACGGAAAATACCGGACGATAGAATTGAGAGTCACCGACCCCGCACTGACCGTTCGGACCCGCAAGGGCTACAATGCGCCGAAAGCCGGAAAATGAATCCCGTTTCGGTCAAATAGTTGTCTTATTGCGGCTGAGATCGGCGTGGCGCTCGATCGCGAGCGTGATCAGCGCATCGACTACCTGAGAAAACTCAAGCCCCGTTCCTTCCCACATTTTCGGGTACCCGGAGGCGTCGGTAAGCCCGGGCATCGTGTTGATCTCGTTCACGAGAAGCGCGCCGTTGTCGTTGCGCAGAAAGAAGTCGACGCGCGCCAAGCCAGATCCGTCAATTGCCTTGAACGCGGCGATCGACAATTGCTGGACCTTGCGTCCCAGTTCCTCGGACAACGGGGCCGGAACGACGAACTCGTTGCTGCCGGTTCCGGCGTATTTCTCGGTATAGTCAAGAAACTTCTTGCTCGCATCCTTGATGATGTATTCGCCCGGCAAACTCGCACGCGGTTCGTCATTTCCCAGCACCGCGCATTCGATCTCGCGCATTTCGAGACACTCTTCGACAATTATCTTGCGATCGTATTCCGCCGCAAGATCGATCGCATCGCGAAGCTGGATCTTGTTCGAGGCCTTCGAGATACCGACCGACGACCCGAGATTCGCCGGCTTGACGAAACACGGATAACCGAGTTTCGACTCGATCTGCCGGATCGTCGTTTCGTTGTTGTGTTCCCATTCGCTGCGCAGGAACCAGACATATTTGCAGATCGGGAGTCCCGCGTCACGGAACAGTATCTTCATAAAGACCTTGTCCATTCCGCAGGACGATGAAAGAACTCCGCATCCGACGTACGGGATGCCCGCCATCTCGAACAAACCCTGAACAGTTCCGTCCTCGCCGAATGTCCCGTGCAGGATCGGAAAGATCACGTCGAGCGGCCACAGGCGGCTTTCGCCTTCGGCCACCTCAAGCTTGGTGATTCCGCGATACTTCGTATCTCCAAGCACCGCGATGGCGTTTCGCGGAAACTCGCCGATCCGATCGATCATCAGGCTCTGCGTCTCAGGCGGAAAGAACCCGAGCGATTCGACCGGATTCAGCCAGTTGCCGTCACGCGTGATCGCGATCGGCACCACCTCGTATTTGTCTCTGTCGATCTTCTCGATGACCGTTTTGGCCGAACGGACGGCAACTTCGTGCTCGCCCGATCTTCCGCCGAAAACAATTCCGACCGCGATTTTTTTCATAGTCCAAATCCTTAGATAACTAGAGAATCGTCTTTCCGAGCACCGATAGGATCAGTTCTCCGGCAAGTTCGACCGTAATGTTTTGGGCATCGAGCATCGGATTGACCTCGACGATCTCGAACGAACGCATTCCGCCGTGTTCGGCGATGACCTCGAGTGCGAGATGCGCCTCGCGGTATGTGACCCCTCCGCGGACGAGCGTTCCGGAACCCGGAGCGAAGCGAGGATCGATGATATCGACGTCGAAAGTGACCGCAAATCCGTCGGGAGCCTGCGCCGCGATCTCTATCGCGTCCTCGACGCAAGCGAGCATTCCGCGCCGGTCGATGTCCGTCATCGAGAAAAAATTATCCCTTAAACCGAGCTTTCGGATCTCGCGGCGCTCGCCGCTATCGACGTCCCTGGCACCGATGTGCGCGATGTACTTCGGGTTGATCTTCGGTGCGAATCCTTCGAGCGATACGAGTTCCTCGTGTCCGTGACCCAACAGGCAGGCAAGCGGCATCCCGTGAATGTTGCCGGACGGCGAACTCTCGGGCGTGTTGATGTCGGCGTGGGCGTCGAACCAGACCAGTCCGATCTCTTTTCCGCGTTCCCGAAAAAAGGAAGATATCCCGGAAAATGTACCGATCGCGATCGAATGATCGCCGCCGAGAATCACCGGGATCTCGCCAAGCGTCAGGATCGCTTTGACCACTCTCGCCGAATTGCGGCTTGACGCGATCATCTCGGCCAAATGCTTTGGATTCTCGCCGGGGCGCGCATTGTCGGCGGGCCGGACTATTTCAACGTCCCCATGATCGGTGACGTCGTAACCGAGCTCACGGATCTGCCCCGATAGATCGCTGCCGCGAATGTTCGCGAGACGGATTGCCGTTGCGCCGAGTTCGCTGCCTTTTGTTTGAGCGCCGTAGCCGAGCGGAACCCCGACGATCCCGATCTTTTTCCCGGTGCCCGGCAAAATTTCTTCAAACGAAGTCATACAAGGATTCTACATTTCGCCAAAGCCGTTAGCAAAAATCGACACGACCGAGTCCATCGCGATCTTTTCGTCCTCGCCGTCGATCTCAAGTTCGAGCGCCACGCCCTTGGACGCCGCAAGCGTCAAAACGCTGAGAATGGACTTCGCGTCCGCGATGACCGAATTGTCCAGACGATAAAGCCTGATGCGGCTCCGAAAGCCGCTGGCGAGCCTCACGAGCTGCGCCGCGGCGCGCGCGTGCAGTCCGAGATCGTTGATGATCACCACCCGGTCCTTAAGCATCCTTTTTCAGTTTCTGGGGTGCGAGCAGTTCACTCGCCCGGTAGATCGCCTGTTTTCCCTGGGATTCAACGTCCCGGGCCATCTCGGCGAGCGTCATCTCCTTGTTCTGCGCGGCGAGTTTGATGACCATCGGCAGGTTCACGCCCGTGACCATTTCGATATCGTTGTCTTCCATAAACATCGCGGAAATATTCGTCGGTGTGCCGCCGAACATATCCGTCAGGAGCAGAACACCTTTCCCCTGCGACACCCGCTTGATGGCCCGCGCGATCTCGTTCTTCGCCGACTCGACATCGTCGTGCCAGCCGATCGAGACTGCGGCGATATGTCCGAGATCGCCGACCACGGTTTCCGCCGCCGCGACAAGTTCGTTGGCCACCTGACCGTGCGACACGACCACGCCTCCGATTTTCTTCATAACAAACTCCTCAGTTCGTGATGTTCTATTTCTGAATATCCCGGTGCATCACGGACATTTCGACCCCATCATTTGCCAGCGCCTTGCCGAGACGTTCGGCGACCATCACCGACCGATGACGACCGCCCGTACAACCGACGCCGATCGTCAGATACGACTTTCCCTCGCGCCTGTAAAGCGGTATCAGGTACTCCAAAAGTTCCGTGAACCTGCGGATCGTCTCCCCGACCTCGGACTGCTCCTCAAGATAATCAGAAACTTTCGGATTCGTCCCCGGAAGTTCGCGGAGGCCTTTCACAAAATACGGATTCGGGAGATGGCGCACATCGAAAAGAAGGTCGACCTGTCCCGGAACGCCGAATTTATGTCCGAAGGAGACGATCTGGACGTGCAGCGCGTTGCCGTCTTCGCGCAGACCGAAGCGCTGTACGAGGAAATGACGCAGCGTGTGAACCGTGTGCGTCGATGTATCGATGATCAGATCGGCGTTCTTGCGGACGATGTCCATCGCGTCACGCTCCTCACGAACCGCGGCCAGCAGACCGTTTCCGCGATCGGCCGGATGCGGTCGGCGCGTTTCGGAAAACCGGCGCTGCAAAACCTCGTCCGACGCCTCGAAAAACAGGACGGACGGCTCGAGTTTCTTCTTCCTCAACCGTTTTAGTTCGTCCGGAAAGTCGCTCAGGAACTGCCGCTCGCGAATGTCTATGACGAGCGCGGCCTTCTCGATCGAGACGATCTCTTCGTCGTTCGGCAGGAGCAGTCTGGCGAACGTCGAAAGCATCGTCACCGGCAGATTGTCGACGCAAAAATAGCCGAGATCTTCGAACGCATTCGTCGCCGACGACATCCCCGAACCGCTCAGCCCGGTGATCATCACGAATCTCGGCGGGATCGCCCTGTGGTTTTTCTCCGTGATCATATTTGTTCTCTATCCCTGGCCGCCGACCATCGTCTGATGCTTTTCGATAAGGGTTTGCGCGGCGTTGTATCCCGAAAGCTTGAGCAGATAGATTCGCACCGCCGTTTCGACGAGCGTCGAGATCGTCCTTCCCGGACTGACCGGCAGAGCGAATTTTGGAAGCTTCAAACCAAATATCTCTTCCTCCTGGGTTTCGATCCCAAGACGGTCGATCGCGTCGAAGTCGTCCCATTTCTTGAGATTGATGCAAAGCTCGACCTTTTTCGGCTTCCCGAGCGCCGAAATACCGAAGATCTCCCGAACATTGACGATTCCCAATCCGTGGATCTCAAGATAATCACGTATCAGTTCGGGCGCCGAACCTTCCAACTCCGTGCCGACCTTTTTGATCACGACCGAATCGTCGGAAATCAGACGATGGCCGCGACTGATCAGATCGAGCGCGCATTCCGATTTTCCGATTCCCGAATCCCCGACGATCAGGACGCCGATCCCGAACATATCGAGCAGTACGCCGTGAAGCGTCATTTGCGGCGCCAGAATAACCTGAAGGTAGTTCGTCAAATGGAGGATCGCGCTCGAACTGACGAGCGACGTCCGCAGCAGAGGCAGATCGTTCGCGATCGCAAGTTCCCGCAGTTCCGCCGGCGCGTCGAGGTTTTTTGTGATCAGGATGCAGCTGATCTTGGTGACGTCGAGAAAGGAAAGCGCCTTTGCCATTCTCTGAGCATCGAGTTGTTCAAGATAGCTGATTTCGCTCTGGCCGACGATCTGAACGCGGCCGGAGTGTATGTAGTGGGCGAACCCAGCGAGCGCAAGGCCGAGTTTCTGGATCCGGGACGAATCGATGACGCGGTTCGAGAGCCCGTTCTCGCCCGCGAGAACCTCAAGCGCCATTTCTGCCGGCGCCTTTTCGAGCAATTCTCGGATACTGATTGTCGGGGCGGCGTTTTGCATCTGCATTCGCTCAGGCCGCCGGACTGCAAAATGTCTCGGCGGCCCGAACGCGGGTTCTTGCGGCCGTAATTATTCGGCCTTCTTGGCTTTCGCGGGAATCGTACTGACCTTCTGGGCTTTGTGATGCTTATCAGTGACCTTCGTCTTTATCCTCAACGCCTGCTTCTCGATCTTGGCGATCGTCTTCGAAAGCGACTGGTACATATCGTCGAGGACCGTATCGGCAGCGAGCACCTCGTTGCGCCATTTCACGATCACTTCAGATCGGTGGCGTCCTTTCTCAACCTCGATAATTACGTGAGCGCTAATGGCCTGGTCCTCGAATAAGTGATCGAGCCTTTCAAAATGCTCCTCAACGTGAGAACGCAATGCCGGAGTAACTTCAATATGTCGTCCCGTGTATTCGAATTTCATAGATTTGCCCTCTTTTGGTGAACTTGAATTCTGGAAACCCGGAGAAAGTTCGGTTGAGATTTGAACTTCTCCGTCAAATTACTGTTTTCCGTTCTCGCGACCCGGCGATCTGCAACTGGTCACGATACTTTGCAACGGTCCGGCGCGAAAGCTTCACGCCTTCCTTGCTCAAAACCTTGGCGATCTGATCGTCCGTCAATGGTTTTTTGGAATCTTCCTCCTCGATCAACTTTTTGATCCTTAACTTCAAAATTCGCGTCGAAACCTCTTCGCCGTCTTCATTGAGCATTCCCTCGCTGAAGAATCGGCGCAATTCGATCACGCCCTGCGGCGTGTGCGCGTATTTGCGGTTGACGACGCGCGAGATCGTCGAAAGATGCATCCCGATATCCTCGGCCACATCCTTCAGCATCATCGGCTTCAGGCGATCGACTCCGTGGTCGAGAAACTCGCGTTGCTTGGCGACGATGCATTCGACCACCCGATAGATCGTCAGTCGCCGGTGCTCGATGTTCCTCAGAAGATCGATCGCCGACCGAAACTTATCCTTTATGAAATCCTTTGTCTCCTTCGAAACATCGCCCTCGGCGAGAAGCTGCTGGTAGGTCTGGCTTATGCGCAGACGCGGATTTCCTTCGTCCGAAAAGTAGATCACATATTCACCCTCGATCTTCTCGACGTAAACCTCCGGTGAAACGTATATCGGATCGCCTGACGAGTAACGCCGGCCGGGATACGGATCGAGCGCACGGATCTTGTTGATCTCGTCGTTGAGTTCGTGAATCTCGACTCCCGTAAGTTTTGCAAGATGCTGCAGCCGGTGCGGCTGCAGATCTTCAAGGTGATCGCGCACGAGCGAGGCGGCGAGCGTCTCTCCTTCTCCGTTCGCTTCCAGTTGGGCGAGGAGGCACTCTTTGACGTCGCGGGCGCCGCAACCGACCGGTTCGAGTTTGAGGACGACCTGACGGGCGCGCTCGACCACGTCGACCGAACATTTGTTCATTTCCGCGATCTCTTCGAGAGTCGCGTTCAGCCGGCCGTCGCCGTCAAGGTTGCCGATTATCGTAACCGCGGCATCTTCGGTGATGTCATCGATCTGCGTCAGATGAAGCTGCCATTCGAGATGTTCGGTGAGCGATTCCGACCGCGTCAAGAACTGTTCAAAGCTCGGCGCGTCTTCTTTATACTCGATCTCCTGGGTCTTGTATCCGGGGTCCAGATAATCCTGAAACTCACGGCCGAAGTCTATCTCCTCAAACGAGTCCGATCTCTCTTCGCGAAAATCGTCGCCCTCATTCTCGTTCTCATATTCACCGGTCGGCGATTCGTCTCCGAACTCGCCCTTCGATTCAGACGAAAAAGCGTCGCCGGTCTCCGCCGCAGCGGACGTTCCGAACTCGTTCTCCGCCCGGTTGTCCGCTCCGTTGATGAAAGATTCTTCGTGTCCGTCGGCATTCTGATCGAGGATCTTTTCGGAAATCTCCTGAAGCTCCTCGTCGCCCTGAACCTCTTCGAGCATCGGATTCGACTCCATTTCCTGCTGAATGAGATCGGTAAGTTCGAGCGACGTCATTTGCAGCATCTCGATGCGCTGCCGCAACTGGGGCGTCAGCACGAGACTTTGGCGAAGAGATGTTTGCAGTCGCAGAGAAGACATATCTGGTCAGATCTTCGGAGCCGTGGACGATCGGCCTAAGTGTCTCAATTATAACCTCTTATTATCCAAATGTGAAAAAAGTTCAAAAAAAGAATCCGCTACAGACTGAACCGCTCGCCAAGATACAATCGGCGGACATCCTCGTCTTCAACGAGTTCCGACGGATTGCCGCTTTTGAGGATTCGCCCTTCGGCCATAATGTAGGCCCGGTCCGTGATCCCGAGCGTTTCGCGGACATTGTGATCGGTTATCAAAATGCCGATCCCCTGTCCTTTCAGGTACAGGATGATCTCGCGAATATCGTCGATGGCGATCGGATCGATGCCGGCGAAAGGCTCGTCGAGCAAAATATAAAGCGGCTCGGTCGCGAGACATCGCGCGATCTCGACGCGTCGCCGCTCGCCACCCGACAGCGCGTCCCCGCGCGTCTTGCGGACGTGCGCCACGCCAAATTCCTCAAGCAGTTCTTCGAGCCGCGCAAACCTGTCGTGGCGCGGCATTTTCATTGTTTCGAGCACCGCCAGAACATTTTGCTCGGCCGATAGCCTTCGAAAGATCGACGGTTCCTGCGGCAGATATCCGACGCCGAGACGGGCTCTGAGATACATCGGAAGCGACGTCACGTCCCTTCCGTTGAGGAAGATGCTTCCCGCCTCCGAGCTTTCGAGTCCGACCATCATATAGAAAGTCGTCGTTTTGCCCGCCCCGTTCGCGCCGAGGAGGCCGACGATCTCGCCTTGCTGGACGTGCAGACTGACATCGTCCACGACGCGCCGGCGTCCGTACGATTTCTGCAGATGAATCGCGGTGAACGACTCGCCCGCGGACTGCCCGTTCCCGTCAAATGATTCGCTTTCGTTCCCTTCGTGCATCGAATTAGTTCTTTTTGACCTTGTAAACCGATCTGATCCGACCGGTGCTGTTCGGACTCGTCTTCGCTTCGTTGACGACGCGGTTCTCGCGGCTGTTTACCGTGAGCTGCGCACCCTGCGTCGATCCGCTTTCGGCGTCTTCGACGGTCGCCGGATCGCCCCTCAGGATGGCGACCTCGCTGTCGTTGGTATACTGGGCCCACGTTCCGGTCGCGCGCCGTTTCGGCTGCGTGATGATGACGTTCTTCTCCAGCGTCGTCTGCGACATCTCGTTTTTCTCATTCAACAGAATCGTTGCGATGCCGGCCGTCGCGCGATCGCTCCCCTGGCGAATGTCGACCGAATCCTCATAGCGCAGAATCCGAGTCTCGCGGCTGAATGTCATTTTCTGCGACGAAGCGTAGACCGGAACGCTCTTGCGGTCGCTCGTTTTCGCGTCGTAGAGAAGACTCTGAACGGCTCCGTCGGCGAAAAGCTGTCCTTCTTTCTGCCTGACGAAGATCTTTTCGGCACGGATAAAATTGTTTTCCTGCCAGGCGCGCGCGTTCCCGGTGTAGAGTCCGGTTTCCGCGGTGTGATCGAATTCGGCGTTCGCCGATGTCAGAAAGACCGGCTTGTTCGACTGCGAAAACGGCGTCGCGCCGCCGGTCTGCTTTTGATTGTAATACGTCGTCGCGACATTTCCGCGCAGAAACGATCTTTGATTCCGTGTGTCCCAGTCGATCTCATTGGCCTTCGCGCGCGCCTGGGAATCCCAGACGGTCGGCTCGCCGCCGCGTAGCCGAACGAGTTTCTCGCGGGCGGCGAACGTCATCTGACTCGCGATGCCGTTCCGCTCGAGTTCGACGAACTTCGCGCTTCCGATCGCCTCGAACTGTTCGACATCCTGCGTTTTCGAGTCAAACGTCGTCGTCAGCTTGTCGGCCGTCAACGTCTGAACGCCGCGCCCGTCGCGCTTGACGGTCGGTACGCGGACAGTCTGCGTCTTGGTCTGCGCGACACAAATCCTGGCATTGTTGCCGGTCGGAAAGAATTCGCAATCGAAACGCGGCGCCTTGACGGTCGTCCGATAGTTTTCTTCGGTCGCCGATAACGGATCGACCAGCAGTTCGGCGTTTCCGACCGCCTCGGCAAGCCGGATATCCTTGCCGTTCTGATTGAAAAAGGTCTTCACGACATCCGCCGTCAGCGTTTTGTCGGCCGCGTCGGGCGCGCCGTCCGGAGCTTTCATAACGATCGTCGTGCGGCCTTCCGTGCTCAACTGGTCGAGCAATCCGGCATTTTTGAACCCGAGTCGGATGGCACGCGGAGCCGTGAGCGTGACCCGCGAATACTCGCGAGAATTCGTCGGAACAAGCACGGCGGTGCTGCCGCCGACGGCGTTCGCGGAGCGGAGTTGGCTGTCCTCGCCGAAAAAGGCGTTGAGTTCGTCCGCCGAAACCTCGGTCGTGCGCTCCGGCGTCGTTTGGCGCAAGTACGCCGATCCCTTTGAATTTGCGGACTTCACCGCGCGGTTCGGGAACAATTCGGCATTGACGCGGTCGCCCCTGACGAGTTCGCGGCCGTTATCGATCTCGGCGCCGCCGGTGAGCGCTATCCTGCCGTTCGACTGTTCATAGATCGCTTCGGACGAGCGGATATTCGTCAGCCGTCCGTCCTGGACCGTAACAATGTGAACCGCTTCGCGAAGATCGAAGCGGTCCGCGTCCTTTTCATAAACCGCGTGGCCGCAATTGATCTTCGTCGGTTGCGCATCGCCGGACGCCGATTCGATCTCGACATTATCCGTCAGTTCGACGCGCTTGAGTTCGCGGTCGACGGCCGCAAATGCCTTTTCGGCTTTTGTCTTCGACCATTTCGCGTTCGCGGCCGTCGGCTTTTGATGAATGTTCACACCGCCCGAAAATTCTATGGTCCGAACTTCCCTCTCGACGAACCCGACGCTCGCGCGCGCCGCCGTGATATCGGTCGGCTGCGACATTTCGCTGTTCGCGCCGTACGGGATTATCCCGATGAAAACGTTATCCGACAACTCGATCTTCTCCGCCAACTGGTCGACCATCGCGTAGTTTGACGTAATCCGCGCACTCTTGACATTGCTTTTCGCAAGCTTGTCAGCCGGGTCGAGCGCGAAAGCGTCGATCTCGACCTGCGTTTTCAGTTCGAGCCGCTTTTCACGTATGTTGACGAAAGCGCCGACCGATTTGCCCGATATGTTCTCACGTTCGAATTCGACCAGTTCCTCGGCCTCCGCCGTCTCGGACTCTTTTTTGTAGGTGATCTGTTCGGTACGGATCTTCAGAGCGTCGCGGGTTTCGATAGACACCTGTCCGGCAAGATACGCCGTGAAATTCTTGTTTTCGCCGGGGACGTAGATTCCTTTCCCGGCGTTGATTTTGTCGGCCAGGAGACCCGTCTCGTCGAAAACTTCGAAATAGACGTTCTCGAGTTCCTGATGGTTGTCGGAGTATGTCGTCGCTTTCGATGCCTTGATGTAGTATTTCCTGAGATCGCCCTCGGTCTCGGTTCGCTCGTAATCGTTGATCTCGGCGACAACATCCTTCGAAAGCGTTGTCGGAAATCCTTTCATACGAAACTCCTTCGTGGTTCGCGCACGATAGAATCCGATGACGAGCACGAGCAGCGCAAGGATCAACGCAAAGACCGCGACCGCCCGGATTATCCGCGGCAGCCGAGTGCGAAGTTCAAGATTCTTCAGGTTCTTGCGATGGCTTTCCGACACTTTGCTAATTATCCGTTCTCAGATCCTCTACAACAAGTTGCAAACGCGTATTCCCCTGCCACGAATTCGCTTCCGGGGTGTAGGCTATTTCGATGCGTGAACGCGGGGTCAGCGTTTGCCCTTTTGATTTTTCGACGCCGTCCCACCAGACCGCTTCGAACTGTTTGCCGCCGTCGTCCGCAAGTTTGAGTTTGAGGTGTTTCTCTTTCATTACAAAAGGTTCCTCGCGCAGGATCAGGTCTTTGGTGGCAAAGACCGGCTTTGGATTGCCGGCGCCGTATGGTTCGAGCAGTTTCAGCATTTCGACGAGTTTCAGGTCGAGTGTTTGGGTCGAGACCTGCGCGTCGATGTTGATCTCAGGTATCAGTTCCTCGGGCGCGATGTTCGCGGCCGCATGTTCGTTGACGCGGCGCCGGAGTTCGTCGATGTTCCCGGCGTGGATCTTCATCCCGGCGGCGGCGGCGTGACCGCCGTACTGTTCGAACAGATCGCCGCACGAATCGAGTCCGTGGAGCAGGTGATAGCCGCCGATCGAACGCGCCGAGCCGTGCCCGACGCCGTCTTCGAGCGAGATCACGATCGACGGCCGGTGCAATTTGTCGGTGATCTTCGAAGCGGCCAGCCCGATCACCCCTCGATGCCAATTTTCGCCGGCGACGACCGCGACGTGGAACTGATTCGCCGCGCCGCCCTTTTCGACGTACTCTGCGAGCGCGAGTTGCGTGATCTCAAGCTGGATCTTCTGGCGCTCGCGATTTCGGCTGTCGAGAATCTCGGCGAGTTCGCGCGCCCTGCCGAACGATTCGGCCTCAAAAAGTTCGACGACCTGACGCGCGACATCCATCCGGCCCGCGGCGTTGATGCGCGGCGCGATCCGGAAACCGATATGAAAACTCGTCATTTCGGACCTGCAGTCCGAAACCTCCATCAGCGCTTTCAGTCCGAAATTTCTGGCCGACGGCAGATCCTGAAGCCCGATCTTGACGATCGCGCGATTCTCGCCGGTAAGCTGCATTATGTCCGCAATCGTCCCGATCGCGACGACCTTCAGGAATCCGTCGACAACGTTTTCGCGCCCTTTCTCACGCAGCAGAGCGTGCGCAAGTTTGAAGGCGACGCCGACTCCGGCGAGATGCTTGTCGGGATATTCGCAGCCGGGCTGGTTCGGATTGACGATCGCGTAGGCCGCCGGCAATCCGTGGTCTTTTGTCAGGTGATGGTCGGTGACGATAACGTCCATCCCGTTTTCGGCCGCCCACGCGATTGGTTCGAACGCGGTGCTGCCGCAATCTACGGTGATGACGAGCGTGTAGCCTTCTTCCTTTGCCTTTTCAAGCGCCGGAATGTTGAGTCCGTAACCTTCCGTAAAACGGTTCGGAACGTGATAACCCGTTTCGGCGCCGATCATTTGGAGCGCGCGCCGCAGGACGACGGTTCCGGTCGTCCCGTCAACGTCGTAATCGCCCCAGATCAGTATCTTCTCTCCGGCTTCGATCGCCTTCAGGATCCGCGTTACGGCTTTCGGCAGGTCTTTAAGAAGCGTCGGTTCGTGGAGATCGTCGCGCGTCGGATTCATAAAGGCGTACGCCGTCTCCGGGGTGTCGAAGCCGCGCGAGATCAGCATCGCGGCGATCAGCGGCGGGATGTTCAGGGCCGAGGCGAGATTCGAGACGACTTCGCGGTCGTGTTTTTGGATATTCCAGCGTTTCTTCATCAGTGAGATGTCTGTTCAAACCTGCGGACTAATGACGCCTTTCCAGAGGAGCACGAGGATTACGACGCCGACGATCAACCGGTAAACAACGAAAACCCCGGTCGAACGCTTGCGCAAAAACGCCAGCAGAAACCATATCGACAGGTATCCGACGACTGCCGCGGCCAGGGTTCCGACCGCGAGCGCGACCATTTCATCGCTCGACAGGAGCCGTTTGTCGATCGCTTCCTTGAGTTCAAGCAGTCCGCTGGCCGTGATCGCAGGGATCATCAGCAGAAACGAAAAGCGGGCCGCCGCCTCACGCATCTGTCCCGCGAAAAGCCCGCCCATGATCGTCGACCCCGAACGGCTGGCGCCCGGTATCAAAGACAGGACTTGTGCAAATCCGACTGCAAGCGCGTCGATGAGCCCGAATTGTTTCAGGTCGCGTTCCTGTTTTCCGACCGACTCGGCGAAAAACAAACCAACCGCAATGACGATCATCATCGTCGCGATGACCCAGAGGTTCTTTGTCGCGGGGCCCTCGATGACCTTCTTGAACGCGAGTCCGACGGTCCCGATGGGAATCGAACCGATTATGATCAGCCAGCCGAGCCAAGCCTCTTCCGAGAGCCACATCGGGCGGACGCCGTTGGTTCCCGAAAAGGTCAGACCGCGCCGATTCGTGAGAAGGGCGACGTGGTCGCGCACGAACGCGCTCGAGATCTCCCAAATGTCGGATGCGAAATAGACGAAAACCGCGGCCAGAGTGCCGAGTTGGATAACGGCCATCGTCGCCGTGATCTGCTCCGGATTTCCGCCGTAGACGTCCGTTACGCGGCTTGCAAAAACCAAGTGGGCGGTCGACGAGATAGGGATGAACTCGGTCAATCCCTGAACGATTCCAAGGATGATCGCCTGTAAAAGATTCATATGTCGGGCAAGTTAATGTAAAACTTTAAGAATTGTCTTACTTTTGAACCGTTTCGTCAAAAAGTGAAGACGTTTCAATCGCTGTCCTCGCGGTAGTTCGCGCCGCCGGCGATCCTGTCGTAAAGCCAACCCGGAAAGAACCGGCCAAGCCGGACAACGCTCGCGAGTTGCCATGGAAACGCGGCAAAGCGCTTCCGGCGTTCGATCGCGCGGATAAAAAGCGGGATCGCATTGTCGAGTTGCATCAGGAAAGGCAGTTTATGCTTGCGATTGGCCGTAAGCGGCGTAAGTATGAACCCCGGCTCGATCACGGTGACGCTGACTCCCGAGCCGATCAGATCGAGCCGCAGACTCTCGAAGAAATTCGTCAGCGCGCCTTTGCTCGCCGAATAGGACGCCGAGCGCGGAAGTCCGCGGATTCCGGCGAGGCTCGAGATCGCGACGAGCTGGCCCGATCCGTGTTTGATCATCGCCGGGAGCGTCGCCGTGACGGCGTTGACGGCGCCCATAAAATTGACCTCAAACACCTTCTTGACGTCGGTCGTCGTCAGATCGCGGGCGTGTCGCGGGCCGCCGATCCCGGCGTTGCAAATGAGAATGTCGATCCGGCCAAACTCGTCCCGCAAGGCTTGCGCCGCGTCAGCGACGCCGGCTTCGTCGATCACATCGCACGCAAACACGCGCGCCAGTCCGCCCTTTGCCTCGCACGATTTCGCAATCTCCCGAAGCAGATCCTCGCGGCGCGCGAGCAGTCCAAGGGTCGCGCCCTTTTTTGCAAGCGCGACGGCCAGCGCCTCGCCGATTCCGCTCGAAGCGCCCGTCAAAAAAACGACTTTGTCCTTCCAGTCCATATTCAACACACCTCGTCAACGACCGGCCGGAGCGCTCGCAACGCGCTCGCGAGATCGTTTTGTCTGATCAGCAGATGGTCCCTCGAAAACGAGGATACGGCAACGATCGGGATCTTCGCTTCCGCCAGCACACGCGAGATCTCGGCGATGAAGCCGGTGACCGAGAAATCGAGTTCGACGTCGAAGGTCAGAAGCCGGAAACCGTTTTCGATCCGCGCCGAACCGGCCGCCGACCGCAGCGACGCGAGATCGATCTCGTCGAGCACGAGCGTCGTTTCGAAGCGATCCTTGAAGATCATAAACGGAACGCTCATCCGCGGCGACGCCTCCGGATCGGCAAGGACCGTGTTCCAGTCCTCGCCGGTCAGCGAAACGATCGCGAAGGTTTCCGGCGCGACGTTGATCTTCGCCGTCTTCAAGATCTCGGTTATAGAATTTGTCATTGGTCGCCAAGTTCGATCGAAGCTTGCAGAAAAACGCGCCGAAAATTCCTTTTGTAAGATTTTCTTCGCAAAAACCATTATATTATATGCCGAATTCAACACGGCTGGCGACAAGCCGGCCGAACTTTAATCAATACCAAAAAGGAGCAGAAAATGAACATCTCCCAAAGCTGTTTGGACATCATCAAGAAGTGGGAAGGCTTCAAAGCGGAAGCCTACCTCGATCCGGTCGGTATTCCGACCGTCGGCTACGGTACGACGCGCTATCCGACGGGTCTTCGGGTCAAACTCGGCGAGCGGATTTCGGAGGCGCAGGCGGAAGCGTATCTCAAGTTCGAAACGGACGAAACGGTCGAATCGCTGAACATCATCCTGAAAGACTCAAAGGTCAACCAGAATCAGTTCGACGCGCTCGTCTCGCTTTGCTACAACATCGGCGTCGGCGGATTTCGCGAAAGCACGATCCTCAGGGAGATCAAGTCCGGCAACTTCCCTGCTGCCGCGGCCGCGTTTATGTTGTGGAACAAAGGCACGGTGAAAGGCGTCAAGAAAGTCCTTCCCGGTCTGACGAAACGGCGGGCAGACGAGCGCGCCTTGTTCGAACGCGCGGGCGCCGCCGGAAAACCGATCGTCGTCGAAGCGTCCGCCCAGGATACGGTGACGCGCCTTGAGGGCTTTCGTGAAGGCGCGAAGAATGTCATCGTCGCCTACCGCGACAGCGAAGTCGTTGAGATCCTCAGCTTGGAAAGCTCGCTCAAGGAAGAACTGATATCGACGCTCCGGCAGTACAAAAACGCGATGTCGTTCGATTTTGCGCCCGCCGGTTCGACGATTCCAAAAGGAACGCGGATCGAGATCGTCGCAAGATCGGCGGAGATCCGTTCGATCGGCGAAGCGCCGCCGTTTGCAGGACGGCTTCTGGTCAGCGGTATGTCTGACGACGCGGCCGAAATCGGGATAGCAACGCTTCAAAGTCGGCTCAAGGAACTCGGTTACTACAAGGACGACGTTGACGGCGCGTTCGGAAAGGTCACCGACGCCGCCGTCCGCGCCTTTCAATCTGACGTTTTCGGACTCGCTGACGCAGACGGAAAGGTCGGGCCCAAAACGTGGGGAAAACTATGGGGCGCTCCGCTGCCGACGCCGATCGCGCCGTCGCAAACGGCGGTTGGCGGCAAGCACTATTTGCTTTTGACGCGGACGATGACCAAGGATTCGTCGGGTTGCTTTCGTTTGAAGCTCGATTATTTCAAAGACGGGCAGCTCAGGGATTCGCTTTTTGTCGTTTCCGGGCAACCCAAACGGCAGTTCTTCAGAACCGGGCGCGAAAGCGTGCGCGGGTCGTACGAACCGCTTCCGGAAGGCAAATGGATCGTCCGCGACGTGATCTGGGCGGGCGCGAAAGACGTTTACGACAAGAGAGTGCACAAAGAAGGCATCGGCCCGGCAAAGATCCCGGTGGACTTCGTTCCGAAAACCGGCACAAGGCGCGACCTGATCCAGATACACATCGACTGGAACCGCTCGAACGCGCCCGGGACCGCCGGTTGCATCGGCGTCGCGTCGGTCTCCGATTTCAAGCGCCTCGTCACCTGGCTCCGCGAATCCGATCCGCGCGACCTTTTCGTCGACTGGGGACTTGGAACCGTACGAATTCCCTGAAGCGGCTGCCCCCGAACCCGGACGTGGTGGTCAACAAAATGATGCGGGTCCAAGCGAATGGCTTGGACCCGTTTTGTGTTAAACCCGGAATGCAGGTCCTGCTTCGGGAGCTTTGAAGAACCGGGTTGAGCGAGACAGATCGTCTTTCTTTCACGGATTAACACAGATTGGCGGGATGGATCGGATTTGTTTCACTCAACGGGGACATTCTCAAACACCGAACCCCTTTTACCCCAAATCCGGCGTTTTGAACTTGATATTCAAGACAGTATCTTAATTCAAGGCATCGCTACGCGATTCGCGTTCGCCGGACGGATCGTCGAACCCCGGCAATCCAAAATCCAACATTTCCAAAATCTAAAATCCAAAATCCGAAATGGGTGGGCCAGCATAGGGCGGGCGTAGGCGTTGCCCTGTTTCGAGTTGCGCCCGATGCGCGGCGCGTCTCCGCCCGTCTGCTTGATCCGCTCTCGTGATCCCGAAGTAGCAGGCGAATTTGCGTTTGGTCAGGAAGCACGCGATCTCTCCGGTGGCGGCGAGAAGGGGCGCGCCGATCGATCGCCGGGCGAAGTCGGAGGAATGCATCTTGGAAGTTATGAATCCGTGCCTTCGATTACCGGAAATGTCGCGAACGATGAAGTCAAAAGGTGTTGCCCCCCGAATCAGATCCGCGCGACCTTTTTGTCGACTGGGGGATGATCACTGAAAAGGGTAACGGCTGCGGAGTTCTTCCGCGCGGCGAAGGTCGTCCAGCGCCTTGGACGGCTCTTTTCGATTCCGAAAGATCTCGGCCCGCCCTAGGAACGCCGCCCACAGCAGGCCGTCGATATCGAGCGCCTTCGTGAAATCGCGAAACGCCCGGTCCTCCTGTCCGATCTTCACGAATGCGGCGGCTCTGTTCACATAAGCCGTCGCCAGATCTGGCGAAAGCTCGATCGCCCTGTCAAAATTCCTGATCGATTCTTCGTAAGATTTCTCGGAAAGATAAAGCAATCCCAAATTCTCGTACGCTTCGGCGAAGTTCGGAGAAAGAGCGATCGACTTTTCGATGTCGAGCTTTGCCGCCTTTAGTTTGCCAAGTTTCAGGTAAGCCAGCCCGCGATTATTGTAAGGGTATGAATGCCGCGGATCGAATCGTATCGACTGGTTGAAATCGCTGATCGCTTCCTGCAGTTTGCCCAATTTGAGCAGACCGAATCCGCGATTGTTCAACGCAAATGTATCATTCGGCTGAAGTTCGACCGCCCTTCCGGCATCGGCGACCACGGCTTCGTAATTGTAGATCTTTGAATGGGCAACCGAGCGAGCGATGTAGCCTTTGGCGCTCGACGGGTCGAGTTCGATTGCCTTGGTCGCGTATCTGACTGCGTCTTCAAATCTTCGCAGAAAAACGCAGACGCGCGACAAGTGGTAATGCCCGACGACGTTCTTCGGCTCGAAAGCAACAAAACGTTCCAAGTCCTCAAAGGCCGCCTCATACCTTTTGAGCAGCGAATAAACGGCGCCTCTTGAAAGAAGAAAACGATATTCCCGCGGCCTGAGTCCGATCAAAGTCGTGTAATCCGCCGCCGATTCTTCATACTTCGAGAGTTTTGAGTAACACCACGCCCGGAGTTCGATCAGTGCGGCTTCTTTCGGGTATGCGGCAATTCCGTCGGAGAGCGCCGTGACGGCTTCAGCGTATTTTCCGTCCTTGATCAACTGATCGGCGTACCGGCCAAACTGCCGAACGGTATCAGGATCCGGAACACGTTTCAGGCCTTGGGGAAACGCCGTCAGGATCAATGCCAATACAAACGCCGCTGCCGGCACCGCCTTTCGCATACGGCCTCATACCTCGACGATCGTCGTCACGATCACAGGTTTCGTCCCGATCGCCTTTTGAATGAAGCGCTTGAGGTGGATTCGGAGCGTTTCCTGAAGCCAGCTTTTGTCCGCCATTTCCTGCGGGGTCATTCCCGCGACGGCTGCGGCGATCGCCTCTTTCGCACCCAAAAGGACACCATTTTTCGCGAGTTCGATTCCGGCGACCCCCTGGAACGAGATCCGCGGTTCGGAAGAAAGCTTCATCGTGTCCTTGTCGATGGTCACCACCATCGACACGGCGCCGCCGGAAGCAAGTTTCTTGCGCTCGCGGATCGTTTCGTACTCGATCTCGTTGAGCGATTCCTCGTCGATGAACGAACGTCCGAGTTGATGGTTCTCGACGACGCGCGCTCCCGACTCGTCGATCTCAAGATGATCCCCGTTCTCGATCAGGATCACGTTCTCGTCCGAGTAGCCTTCGATATGATTCTTGGCGAATTCCTTGTGCCGGAAAAGCATACGGTACTCGCCGTGGATCGGGATCAGATACTTGGGACGTGCCGTTTCGATCATAATCCGTATGTCTTCCTGCGAAGCGTGCCCCGAAACGTGGATCAGACGCCGTTTTTCCTCGATGATGTTCGCGCCGCGTTTGTAAAGATGCCCGATCATCCGTGAAATGCTTTTTTCGTTGCCGGGAATGATGCGCGCCGAAAGAACGATCGTGTCGCCCTTCCCTACTTCGAGTCCCTTATAGCCGGTCGTCGCCAGATTCCAGAGCACGGCGCGCGACTCGGCCTGCGATCCGGTGACGAGATAGACGATCTCGTCGTCGTTCAACGACCGCGATTCGCCAATCCCGACGAGCAGTTCTTCCGGAATGTGCAGGAGTGAAAACTCGGACGCGAGCTCGACGTTCTTCTGCATCGAGCGGCCGAGAATGCAGACCTTCTTGCCGAATTTGTCGGCGACGTCGAAAACGATCTGCAGACGGTGTATGGACGACGCGAAGGTCGAAACGAAGATCCGTCCCGGAGTGTGCTCGAAGATCTCCTCGAACGCCGGAATAACGGCGGTTTCTGATGGCGTCCGTCCCTCGACGGTGGCGTTGGTCGAATCTCCGAGGAGCGCGAGAACACCTTCGTCGCCGTATTTCTTGAGAGTCTTGAGGTCATACGGCTTTCCGATCACGGGCGTGTCGTCGATCTTGTAATCGCCGGTATGGATGATCGTGCCGAGCGGCGTTTTGATCGCCAGCGAAAAACAATCGACGAGCGAGTGCGAAGCGTGGATGAACTCGATCTTGAAGCTGCCGACTTCGGCGACGTCGTTTGGATGAACCCGGTGGAGAAGCACGTCGTCGAGCATCTTGTGCTCGTCCAGTTTTTTTTCCGCCAGTCCGAGCGTGAAGCGCGAAGCATAGACCGGAACGTTGAATTTGCGCAGAAAATATGGCAGCGCGCCGATGTGATCCTCGTGTCCGTGGGTGAGTATCAAAGCCGTCAGATCGCCGCGATAGTCTTCGAGGAAGTCGAAGTTCGGAATCGAGATATCGACCCCGTAAGGTGTTTCTTCCGGGAAGCCCATTCCCGCGTCGACGACGATCATTTCGTCGCCGCATCGAATTCCCATCGAGTTCATCCCGAATTCGCCGATGCCGCCCAATGGAATTATTTCAATTTTGTCCAAAATTAATTTCCTCTTTTGCCCTTTATCGTGAAAGTCTGAGTTTATTCTTTTTCGGCATCAATGACAATTTTCAACGAACTCGCCGTTTCTTCGTTTTCAAACTTGACAAAAAAATAATGTTTGCGTAGGATACGTTTAACAATTCGGCCAAGGGGAGTAGATAGCCCTAAACGGTTCGGTGAAATCGTCAATACAATCGCAGCTGGAAGCGCGGTTCGGTTCATCGGAGTGAATATCAAGACCTTGTGCGACCTAAACTGTTGAGTTTAACGTCGGCACTGGGTCTTTTCCTTTTGCCGGCAAGGTTGAAACCGAATTCCATAAACCGCGTTCTTGCGCGGGTACGGTCTGGAGTCGGCGAGCTAAGGTTGGCCGACGGCGGAGTTGGCCGAGATATCGAACAAGGGAAGGTAACGAACAAGGGCAGGTCGGTCAACTTCGCTGTTTTTCAATGAAGAGTTTTATCAAAAGCTTTTGACATCTTTTTTCGCGCGGCGATTCGAATCTTCGGCTCGCAAGGCGTCTTATAACCCTAGGAAAAACAAGGGTTTATTTTATATTTTAAAGAAACTGGCTGGTTAATCTATTGGAGGAATCTTAGGAAATGTTATTTCCATTTGCGGAGTATTGGTGGTTTTACAGCATCTTTTTAGTCTTCGTTCTGTTTATGCTTGCGCTTGACCTCGGGGTCTTCAATCGCAAGTCGCACGTCGTTTCGTTCAAAGAAGCGTCTATCTGGAGCATCGTTTGGGTAACGCTCGCACTGGTTTTCAACTTCATCTTTTATTCGTATGCATCGTCCAAGTTCGGTGCCGACGTCGGAACGCGGCTCGGGCTGGAGTTTCTTACGGGTTACATTCTCGAGTATTCGCTGTCGATCGACAACATCTTCGTTTTCGTGCTCGTCTTCAGCTATTTCGGGATCCCGGCGAAATACAAACACCGCGTGCTCTTTTACGGAATTCTCGGAGCGCTTGTCTTCCGGGCGATCTTTATCGGGATCGGCTCGGCGCTGATGCAATTCCACTGGGTGATCTACCTCTTCGGCGGCTTCCTGATCATAACCGGGATCAAGATGTTCTTTACCAATCACGACGAGATCGAACCCGAAAAGAACCTTCTGATCCGGTTCGTCAAAAAGTTCATCCCGGTCACGCACGAGATCGACGGCAAGAGTTTCTTTATCCGCAAGGACAAGACGCTTTACGCGACGCCGCTCTTTATCGCGCTGCTGTTTCTCGAAGCGACCGATATCATCTTCGCGGTCGACAGCGTCCCCGCGATCTTCGCCGTCACGAACGAACCGCTGATCGTGTTCACGTCGAACATTTTCGCGATCCTCGGACTGCGGTCGATGTACTTTATGCTCGCCGGCGTCATCAACAAATTCCATCTGTTGAAATTCGGACTGGCGATCGTGCTTGTCTTTGTCGGACTGAAAATGGTCTATCTCAACGACGCTTTCGGCGGGAAGTTCCCGATCTCGTACAGTCTCGGGTTCATCCTTTCGACGATCGCGATTTCGATCATCGCGTCGCTGCTTTTCCCAAAAGAAGAAAAACCCGTTCTCGAACCGGAGAACGCGGGCTGAATGTCTCCTCCTGGCTGAAACAACGCCTCGGGCGGACGCGCGCGCGTCCGCCTTTTTTTTCGACTTTCGACGCGCGCGGCGAGTCTAACGGTTTGAATGAATAACCGATTGTTCCGAAAGATCATCGCCGGCACGTTTTTGGGGATCGTCCTGGGATTCGTTTCAGCCGTCGCGCAGACCGAAAAGGAAGAGACGATCCGGGTCGAAACGAGCCTCGTCAGCGTGCCCGTTGTCGTCAGTGATCGCCAGGGACGATACATCGTCGGATTGACAAAAGCGGACTTCGCGATCTCAGTCGACGGGAAACCGCAGGAAACCGCTTTTTTCGCCTCGGAGGAAGAGCCTTTGCGGGTCGCGATCCTGCTCGACACAAGCCGCAGCACCGAGGGAATTCTCGGCAAGATCAAAAAGGCGGCGAAGGAATTCGTCAGGGTCCTGGGCCCGGCCGACAGCGCGATGATCGTTTCATTCGATTACGACGTGCACATCAATTCCCCGCTCACGTCGGACAAGAGACAACTCGAAAACGCGATCAAGGAGGTCGAGATCGGCGAGATCCCCGGAACGGTGATGCGCGACGCCGTCTTCGATTCCGTTACGAAACGGCTTTCGGCGGCGACCGGGCGCAAAGCGATCATCTTGCTAACCGACGGCAAGGATTTCGGGAGCTATGCCTACGAAAGCGAACTTCTGCGGACGCTCGAGGAATCGGATGTGATGATCTTTCCCATCTTCTACGAAACGACGATGATGATGCAACGGTTCCCGATGCGGCGCAACGGCCGGATCGGCGACCGGAACTTCCCAAGGCGGCCGCGCAACGAGGAACGAGTCCGCCGTCGGGAAGAGATCGCGAATGAGCGGGCCCGCGAGTATCTCGAAAAGATGTCGCAGCTGACCGCCGGAAGGTTCTACGAAAAGAAGGACAACGATCTGAACGAAATGTTCCTCGCGATCGCCGATGAACTCCGGCGCCAGTATCGGCTCGGCTTCTATCCTGATGAAACCGCTGACAAGACCGTCGCGCGCCAGATCAAGGTACGGGTCAACCGAAGCGATGTTTCGGTCAGGTTCCGCACCAGTTTTCGTCTCAAAAGATGATCAGTCGAGAACGGGTTCAGAGAGCAGCACCCATTGTTCGAGCGTCAGATCCTCGGGGCGGAGCTTTGGATCGATGCCATTCGCCGCAAGATGCTCCAACGCGGTTCGTTCCCCAAACAGCTTCTCGTTCTTTAAGTTGTTGAGGATCGTCTTTCTCTTCTGCCTGAATCCAAGGCTCACGATCATCGAAAATCGCTTCGGGTCAACGATTTCCAGTGCCGGTTTGGGGATCAAGCGGACGACGGCACTCTGAACCTTCGGCGCCGGACGGAACGCGTTCGGCGGAACCTCGAACAACTTCCGAGACTCGAAATATGCCTCGATCAAAACCGTCAGGTAACCGCGTTCCTTGTGGCCCGGATCGGCCGTTATCCGTTCGACGACCTCTTTTTGAAGCATCAGCACCATTTCTGAAAAACACCCGCGATAATCGATCAGATACTGGAGGATCGCTGTCGAAATGTTGTACGGGAGATTCGCGACGAGTTTGGCGCGCGCGGGTTCCGCGTCGAACGCTCGAATCAAGATTCCGAAATCTACCCGCAGCGCGTCGTCCTCGATCAACCGAAAGTTCGCGCGATCGCCGAACTTTTGACGAAGGAGCGGGATCAAGTCGGTGTCGAGTTCGATGGCAACGACGTTTGATCCCTTTTCAACCAGTTTTCCCGTCAGAGCGCCGCGTCCCGGACCGATCTCGACGACCGTTTCGTCCGGCCGCGGATCGAGCGCCCGGATGATCTTGTCGATGCAGTTGCCGTCCGAAAGGAAGTTCTGACCGAACGAGCGCTTGGCAAACGGTTTTGAACGTGTGTGATTTTTCATTGGCTGGAATTTTCTCTCCCGCACGCACGGCGATTTCGGCAAAATTTGTAGTATTATTTCAAAAATTCGTTTTGCGATCGGGGCGTATGCCGTTTGCGGAAAGTCAAACGTCAAGAAACTCGAAAGCGAACCGGACCTGGAGAAGTTAGTATGTTCCAAAAGTGTTCCAAGCTGATCCTGCCATTGCTCCTTTTGGCTGCAATAAGCGCCTTTGCGGAAGTCGACCCGGACCCTGATTCTCCGTTGCCGATATTAAAGAGTATCTCAGCGATTTCCGATGCGAAACCGACGAAGCGTGTTTTGGAGTCAAAGCCCGAAGTTTTACGGCCCGGCGCCGAAACGCGCGCGGTTGCGATCCTGTCCAACGTCGAGTTAATCAACGGCGAGGGCGCAAACGCGTTTCGGGTCTTTCTGATTCAGAAAAGCGGACGGGTATTCGAACTTCAATCCGAGGACCTGCGGCAGATCGGAAAACGGGACTATTCGCTCACGTTCCGCTTGTTCGACCCGAACGGCTTTCGCGGGCAGCCTGTCGGCGACGGTGAATCGGTCGTTTACGTCACCTGGCGCGGGCTCGCGACAAATCCGCTCAAGATCTTGGTCGGAAGATCCGGCGGAGCGATCGACATTCCGGCGTTCTTGAAACGGCCCGAGATCGTGAAAGCGGAACCGACAGCGGATCTTGTCGGCTATCGGTGGTCAGGCGACCGCACGCGATTCCTCGAACAGGCGACGTTCGGTCCGACGACCGAGACCGACAATCGAATTCGGAGGATCGGACTTCGCACGTGGCTCGCCGAACAGTTCGAAATGCCGTATCCGACGCTTCCGTATCCCGAAATCCCTCTGATGCCGACCGCGCCGCCTTCATCCTGCTCACAAACGACGGCACCGTCCTGTTATAGGGAACGCTATACCCAGATGCCTCTGCAGCAGTGGTTTTTCAAGGAAGCATTTTACGGAGACGCGCAGCTCCGGCACCGTATGGCGTGGGCACTCGGCCAGATCTGGGTCACTTCGGGCCTGACGATCCAGCAGTCGAGCCATATGATCGCGTATCACAAGGTTCTTTCGGACAATGCGTTCGGCAATTACCGCGACCTTATGTATGAGATGACGCTCAATCCGGCGATGGGCGAGTATCTCGATATGATCCGAAGCACGAAAAACAATCCGAACGAAAACTATGCACGCGAGATTCTTCAGTTGTTCTCGATCGGTTTGTTCCGTTTGAATCCCGACGGGACGCCGATTCGCGACGCCCAGAACAACACGCTTCCGACCTATGATCAGGCGACAGTCAACAATTTTGCGAAAGTCTTTACGGGATGGAGCCACTGCAACTCCGCCCAGTGTCCGAACGCGATTCCCGGGACTCTGAATTTCAAGGATTCGATGGCGCTCAATCCCGCCGGTCACGACACGACCGAGAAAACGCTTCTCGACTATCCGAACGTCGTAAACCGGACGGTGGCGGCCTGTGCCGATTGCTCGACGCCCGAGCAGATAGCTGCGTACGCGAACGCTTCGCTCAATCAGGCGCTCGACAACATTTTTTATCATCCGAACACGGCGCCGTACGTCAGCCGCGTCCTGATTCAGCATTTTGTCACCAGCGACCCGTCTCCGGCGTATGTCGAACGCGTGGCGAACGTTTTCGCCAATAACGGCCAGAACGTGCGCGGCGACCTGAAAGCGTTGCTGCGTGCGATCCTTCTCGATCCGGAAGCGCGCGGCAACTTGAAAACGGCGCCGCGTTACGGCAAGCTTCGCGAACCGGTTCAATTAGTGACGAATCTCGGCCGGATCTTCCCCGCGCGATCGTGGAACGGAGAGTCGATCACCGACGGCGGCCTGAATTCGCAAATGACGAAGCTCGCCCAGAGTCCGTTCTACTCGCCGTCCGTTTTCAATTACTTTCAACCCGAATACGTCGTGCCCGGGACGACGCTCAACGCGCCCGAGTTCGGACTGTTGAATTCGAGCCTCGCGACCAATCGGACGAACTTTCTCTACGTGCTCGTGTTCGACGGCTACGCGCCGAACGCCACCGATTCCCTGCGCGGGATTTCGCTCGACCTGAGCGAAGCGATCGGCGCCGCCGACGCCGATCCGACCGGAAACGGTCTGCTTGATCATCTCAACAACAAGATGCTCCACGGCGCGATGTCGGCGGAACATCGGGCATCTCTGCTGGGTGCGATCAGCGTGATTCCTCCGACAAGCTCGGCGTTGCGAGTAAAGCAGGCGATCTATCTTGTATCGGCGTCGTCCCAGTATCAGATCCAGCGTTGAGCGTAGAAACAGGAGAAACCAATGAAGTCAAACAGACGAGAGTTCATTAAGAAGTCAGGCGGCGCGCTCACGATGGCGGCGCTCGCCACACAAATCGAGCATTTCGCAACGCTCAACACCTTTGCCCAGCGCTCGGCCCGGAGATCGGATGCGTCCGTTCCGGCAGATTACCGGGCGCTCGTTTGCATCTTCCTGTCGGGCGGCAACGACGGCAACAACACCATCGTTCCGAACCATAACGATCAAAACGTCAGCAATTACGCCGCATATTCCGCGGCGCGCGGAGCGCAGGGACTCGCGATCGCACAGACTGCGCTCTTGCCGATTTCCGTTCCGCGAATCGGAAACCTGACATACGGGCTGCACCCGAATTTCGGAACCGTTTCCGGCGGCATCAACAACGGCATCCACGAACTCTGGGCGCAGGGAAAACTGGCGGCGGTGACGAATGTCGGAACTCTCGTCGCGCCGATGTCCCGGGCGCAATATCAAAACGGTTCGGTGCCGCGGCCGATGCAGTTGTTTTCGCACACCGATCAAGTCAATCAACATCACACCTGCCGGTCCGACAGGGTTACCCTGACGGGCTGGGGCGGCCGCGTCTCGGATCGGCTGACGACGCCGGCGAATCCGTCGGCTCTCGTTCCGACGATCAGTTCACTAGGCGGAAACGTTCTTTTTACCATCGGCGACACGACGCAACCGCTGACGCTGTCGCCCGCCCCGACGCCTCTCAGCAACGTGCTCTCGCTTGTCGGATACAACAACACGCCGATCGCGAACGCGAGACTGGCGGCACTGAATGAGGCGATGGCCCTCGACCCGGGACAGGAATTGATCACCGCTTCGAGCAGTTTTCACCGCCAGGCGCTGGAGATCAGCCAGGCACTGAGCAACACCCCCGAAGCGACGACCGCGTTTCCGAACACCGAGATCGGAAACCAACTCAAGCAGGTCGCGCGGATGATCAAATCCCGCGGAACCCTGACGATCAACCGACAGGTGTTCTATTGCCGGCTCGACGGTTTCGATACGCATAACGGACAAAATGGCGGCCAGGGTGGGCTGTTCACGCAGTTGAGCCAGGCGATGCGCGCGTTTTACGAGGAAATGCTCGTTCTGGGCTTGAGCGATAAGGTGACCCAATTCACGATGTCGGATTTCAGCCGAACCTTCAACCCTGCGGGTTCAGGAGTCAATGTCGGCAGCGACCACGCGTGGGCAAATCATTCGTTCGTCCTCGGCGGCTCCGTTATCGGCGGTAACTTCTACGGTGTCAACACTTCAAACGGGACGCCGTTCCCGACGCTGGTTCAAAACGGGCCGGACGACGCGGATTCGGGATCGACGGCCCGCGGCCGCTGGATCCCGACGACGTCGGTCGAACAGTACGCGGCGACGCTCGCTTCGTGGTTCGGACTCGAACCGGTCGATGTTGGATACGTTTTCCCGAATCTGATCAATTTCCCGACCCAGAATCTCGGATTTATGCTGCCTTAGGATAGCCGGTGATCTCGTGATCGATGCCCAGACGGCGGATCTCGACGTCATCGAGTTTGATGACCTCGTCGAACGACCCGGCCCCGCGTCCGCCAACGGCGAGCGGAGCCTCTCCGCCGATGATGATCGGCGCGACGATAAACGTTGCCTTGTCGATTAACCGGGCGTCGCAGAATGCCCCGGCGATCGCGGTCCCGCCTTCAACCAGAACGCTCTGGATCTCGCGCTTCCGCAATTCATCCAGCACCGCGGAGAGATCGCGCGCATCGACGCGGACGAGATCGACGCCTTTGCTTTCAATCAGCGCGATCTTCACGGAATCTTCAGAATTCGATATCACGATCGTCGGCGTTTCGCGGGCGTCGGCCACGACGTTTGAAGTAACCGGAATCTGCAAACGGTTGTCGAGCACAACGCGGACGAGCCGACGCCGGCGAGGTTTGCCACTGCGGTCGGTGAGCGACGGATCGTCGACTGCGACCGTATTGCCGCCGACGAGGATCGCATCGTGTTCGTGGCGGATTTCGTGCACACGTTTGGACGATTCCGGACCCGAGATCGCGGTCGAAATCGAACTTCGCAAGGAGATCCTCGCATCGAGGCTCATCGCGAGCTTCAAATGAACGAACGGGCGACGTTTGTTGTGCCAGACGCAGAACTTCTCGTTCAGGCGCTCCGCCTCGTCGCGCAGAAGCCCCGTAACGACCTCGATCCCGGCGACCCGCAAGCGCTCGAACCCTTCGCCTGAAACAAGCGGATTGGGATCTTCGATCGGACACACGACGCGCCGGATGCCGGCACCGATCAGCGCGTCGGTGCACGGCGAAGTCCGCCCGTGATGCGAATGGGGTTCAAGCGAAACGTATGCCGTTCCGCCACGGGCTCGTTCGCCGGCCTGTTCAAGCGCGAGCACCTCGGCGTGCGTCACTTTCTCGAATTCGTAGCTTCCCTCGCCGACGATCTCGCCGGACTTCGACACGACAACGCATCCGACCAAAGGGCTCGGACTGACGAGGCCGACGCCGCGCGCGGCCAATTCAAGCGCGCGGCGCGTCATTTCAACGTCGAACTCTGAATGATTGCTTTCCAAATCGAGGTTAATTGAACAGTCCGTTGACGTATTGCTCGGCATCGAAGACCATCAGATCGGCGACCTGTTCGCCGACTCCGACGTAGCGGATCGGAAGGCCGAGTTCCTTCGCGATCGCGACCGCGATTCCGCCCTTTGCCGTGCCGTCGAGTTTCGTGAGCACGATTCCCGTGACATCGGCCGTTTTCATAAACTGCCGCGCTTGTTCGAGTCCGTTCTGTCCGGTCACGGCGTCGATTACGAGCAGCGTTTCGTGCGGCGCGCCTTCGACCTCGCGGGCGGCGATGCGCTTCATCTTTTCGAGCTCCGCCATCAGATTGGATTTATTGTGGAGCCGTCCCGCCGTATCGACGATCAAAACGTCGGCATTGCGCGCCTGAGCGGCGCGGAGCGAGTCAAACAAGACCGCCGCCGGATCGGTTCCCTGCTTCTGCTGGATGATCTCGACTCCGGCGCGCTCGGCCCAGATCTCGAGTTGGTCGCTCGCCGCAGCGCGGAACGTGTCGGCGGCGCAGATCAGAACCCCGTTGCCTTCGTCCTTGATCCGCTGGGCGAGTTTGCCGATCGTCGTCGTTTTGCCGACCCCGTTGACGCCGACGACCATCAGGACGTACGGTTTGATGTCAAGATCGTACTTCGTCTCGTCAACGATCCCGCGTTCGGTCGAATGCTGAAGGATCGTCAGCAATTCCTGTTTCATTATGCGTTTCAGCGCGTCGAGGTCGTTGATCTCCTGACGCGAAACGCCGCGGCGGACCGCGTCGAGGATCTGCATCGTCGTCGAAACGCCGATGTCGGTCGAGATCAGCATCTCTTCGAGTTCGTCGAGAAACTCGTCGTCGATCCTCTTGCGGCCCTCGAAGATGGTGTCAAGTTTGTTGTTGATCGAAAAACGGGTCTTCTCGATCGCGTTGTAGAACCTGACGCCGATCGCCTTTTCCGCTTCTTCTTCCTGTTTCTGAAGTTGCTCGATCGATTTGTCGAGTCCTAGAACTGAGGTTGAAAACTTGTCTTCGTCTTTTTTTCTTCGCCAAAAAAATCCCATAATTCCCTTTTCGGAGTTCTATTTGCGCTTCTCGGGTCCAAGGTCAGACCGTCCAAACTCCCGCGCCTATCCCGAACCATTGATTATAGAAAAGAACGCGGGCAAAGAGAAAGGCGGGAATCGGTTTGAACCGCTTCCCGCCCCGAGTCGACCGATCGCCGCGCTAACTCCTGAACAGATTAAGTTTCTCGGAGTTCTTATAAAGCGCGAATCCGAGAACGACCGAGAAGACAACCGAGAAATAGAACGAGGCCAACGCGGCGATCGCCTTCGCGGGAAGATTTCCGACGCTCGGCAAATTGAACGGAAGAAAGATCAATGCCAGAACGAAACCGACGACGCCCGACGCGATCGCGACGATCAGTCCCATAAAGAGTATCTTGACATAGTCGACACCGAGTATCCGGATCGTTTCAAGTCCGATCTTCGGATTCAGGGTCGCCACGAACGAGCGGGTGTAGCCGGCCACGAGGCACGCCGCCGGCAGATAGAAAAAGCCCCAGAGCAATGCCGCCCCCATCAGCAAAAGCAACGGCAACGCCATCTTCAGGAATCCGGAAACCATTTCGTTCCTTTCCTTCTCGAGCGTCTCCGGCGTTTTTCCGATCCCGGATTCAAGCTGTTTCTTGCGCTGCTCGCGGATGAACTCGTCCATCTTGCGGAAACGCTCCTCTTCGTTTTCTGAGGAGTTCATATCGCCGTCGCCGAACGCTTCATTGAACTTCTTGATCTCTGAATCGTTCGCGAACGGATTCTGCTGGGCGGCCGTTTCCTTGTTATTCAGATTCGAGACGGACTTCACAGCGTAAACCGCCGATCCGACCCCGATCACGATAAAGAGGCCGAACGAAACGAGATAGACCGCAACGCTCAGAAAGAACGGATGGACGACGTCGTCCCAGAGCGAGAAGTCGTCCCAGCTCGGCATGAAATTTCGGGTCGTAAACCCTTGCGAGAAGTTCTCCAGAACATTCGTCAGAATCCCGAAATAGAGCATATTGCTGAGCATATAGCACATCAGCGATGCCGCCATCAGGAAAAACCCGCCGAAAGACGATGCGCCCTGACCGATCGTGAAGATCATAAACAGAACCGCGCCGAAGAAAAGACTGGCCTTGAACTTGAACGGATAGGCCAGTGCGCTGGCAAAATCGCCGAATCCGAAGCCCCCGTCGACGGCCGCACGATACATTGCGGCCTGTTCGCCTTTCGATCTTGCTTGCTCGATGCGTTGGCACATCGCGCCGCAAAACGGGCAGATCCGGACGGTGCCGCCGTACGACTTCGGGCAGAGCTTGCAGAAGACGTTGGCACAGGTTTCGCAAACAAAAAATGCCTGTGATTCCGGATGCATCGAGCAAGCCTGCGGCAGATCGGAGAAGACCGGAGAGGCAAAGGGCTCGGCCGCGGCCGGTGATTGGTTAAAGGGCGATGTTTGCGGTTCGATGCGATTGACGCTGAAACCCGACGTCGCCGGGCTCACGAAAGCGTTCGTCGGCGGCGCAGACCGGGCAGGAATAGCTTCAACGATGTTCGTCCGGTACGGATCCGCCGTGTTCGGGACCGGCTCGGCACGGTGCGGCGTGACCGGAAAATTCGTCGTTTGAACCGTCGCCGGAAGACCATTGGTCTCGCCGCTGACGGTCGAGGTCGTGACGGGCGGCGGTGCGCCGCTCTCTTTGGCGTTGAAAAACGGCACGAGAGCCGGCACGCGGCGCGCTTCGATCCAGCGCAGATTCCCGCGCCGGACTTTGTCCTGGGGCAGAAGCGAGCCTTCACCGATCCATTGCGTCAGAACCTCGAAGGTGGCCTCATAAACCTGATCGCCGATGTCGATCTGCCATATTTCCTGAAAGTCGGTTACGTTCATAATTGGAAGTTGGTTTGCGGGCCGACGATTCCGCCGGTGATCTGAACTTGACGTTTGACTCTACGCGACACGTCTTTCGAACAACTTCATACACTCCGGATCGTCCGCTTCCGTTTGCGGCTTGGGCTTGACCAATCCGCCGACGGGCCGGACCTCACCGGTCTCACAAGCGTGGATCAGGGCTTCGACGACCGCACCGTCGTACCGCGTGCCGATAAAACTGCGTATGCGATCGAGCGCCGCCCCGAGTTCCATTCCCTTGGAATACGGCCGATCGGTGGTCATCGCGTCGAACGTGTCGGCCACGGAAACGATTTTCGCTTGAAGAGGAATTTCATCGCCTTTGAGTCCTTGCGGATAGCCTTGACCGTTGATCATCTCGTGATGCATATACATACCCGGCAAGAAATCCCGCATTCTGGGAATCTGCGACATTATCTTGAACCCGCGTTGCGGATGGGTCTTCATCACTTCGAACTCTTCGTCCGTCAATGCCGATGGTTTCTTCAGGATCGCGTCATCGATCGCGATCTTCCCGACATCGTGCAGCAACGCGCTGATGCGAAGAGCTTCGAGTTCATCCTCCGACATCCGCATACGTTTGCCGATGGCGATCGAGAACCGCGCAACGCGTTCCGAATGGCCACGCGTGTAGCGGTCCTTGCCGTCGATGGCGGCGGCAAGAGCTTTGACCGTTCCGACGAACAATTCGCGATTCTCCTCGGCGGCCCGTGCGAGTTTTTCGATCTGTTCCTGGACCTTGTCGCTCATCAGATTGAACGCTTCTCCGAGCGTGCCGATCTCGGAGAAATTCTTCGTTTCGACGCGCGTCGTGTAATCGCCGACCGCGATCTTCTGCGCGACCCCGACGAGGTCGAGGATCGGAACCGTCATCATTCGCGCGAGGATCAAACCGACGACCAGCGCGACGAACCCGAAGCCGAGGCAAATGAACCAGACGCTGCGACGCATTTCGGCGACCGATGCGAGAGCGCGGCTCTCATCCTGCATCGCGACGACACCGAGTTTTAGTTCATTTCGGAGATTCGCCGTTGAATAGGCGCCGATCATCTCGTGTTCCTTTCCGTCGTACTCGGTCGAAAAGGGCACGAGGGCCGATTGGACCTGGGCGCTCGCTTCCATCCATTCCTGTACAATTTTCAACGAGCCGAACGACTTCTGATTCGTGACGACGCTCGCGTCCGGATGAAAAACCGCGTTGCCGCGTTCATCGACCACAAGGATCATCGGCAGACCGGACTTCCACAATTCGTCCTCAGACATCGGCCGCGTCTCGGCCATTATTCTCGATATTTCGCGCAGCGAAACGACGGCCATCACGGTCGCCGCAACCGTGTTGTTGATTACGACGGGTGAGCCGATCGGAAGCACGATCTCGCCACTCGACATGATCTTTTGAGGCTTCCCAAAGACGAGCTTCTTGTTTTCGAATCCCGCCGATAGACCCGATGCGATGCCTTCCAGCTCTTCAGTCGCGGCAAATTTCGCCCGCCGGACGGCGATCGACTCGCCGCCGACCGGCTTGATGAACAGGGCGATAAGATACGGATTTTCCTCAAGCGTCGAACTCAGCTTCACTTCCGTTTGAGGTGATGAGAGGACGGAAAAATCATTTGAGAGCTCGAGCGCCTTTGCATAGCTCCCGACGAGGTCGGCATAACGCTGGCCGAAAAGCTCGATCTGACGCGCTTTGTCCTGCACTAACTGAGTCTGGTAACGGCCTTCGAGAGCCCGGAGTTCCTTTGCGCTGCGGTCGGACAGGGTCCAGCTCGTCAACAGCAGCGGCAATAGACCGACGGCCAGAAGCGTCAGTACAACGAAGTAAATTAGACTTATTTTCGTCTTCATCTTGAGGATCGAGATGCAGGAGCGACGAGCGTCGCTGTACTATTCTAACGCAATGGTGAAACGGGGGTCAACAAGTTTTAACAATTCAGTGCAGAGTGCAGAGTGCGAGATAGTGCAGAGTGCAGAGAGCAGAGAGCCGAGTGCAGATAGCAGAGAGCCGAGTGCAAAGTGCAGAGTGCATAGTGCATAGTGTTGAGAGCATTCTGCACTCTGCTCTATGCTCTATGCACTCTGCACTATCTCGCACTCTGCACTATCTCTATGCACTCTGCACTATCCTATGCACTATGCTCTGTTACTGCTTGAAACTGCGGGGCAGCTTGGCGTCGGTAAGGATGACGAAGTCACCGAGGTTCTCGTGCTTCGCTTTGTCGAACGTCGTGAATGAGTCCTCATAACGCATCGTCACGACCAGGAACTTCGACTTTTTCGAGTACTTCATCAGATGCTCGGCAGTTCCCAGCCGGCTTTCGGTGTGAAACGCGCCGTTAAGGTGAATTACCAGCGGGTTCTTCTTTTTCTTGAGGAACTCCGAGATCGAAAACGCCATCGACGCGTCCCAGAGAGACTGCGAATCAAGTATGTTCGCAAGTCCCATCTGAGCCTCAGGCGATGGCCCCATGAGCGCCTTGAACTTGGTTGAATAGGCTTCGGAAGCCTGATTGTAGGGCAGCGGCGGAAGCCACTCCTTAGCCTCGCGCGAGAGCGGATCGAGCGCGGTGCGCCCTTTGCGCGAGACCATATTTATGTAACGGCGCGGCGCATTGGCGGCGATCACCGGAAGCCGTTCCGCCTTCGCGAGCTCGACGAGCGGTTTGTAATCGGTCGAATAATTCTTCCACGGACGCGAACTCAGCAGGAAATGGTTCTCGGTGATCAGTCCGCTCAAGTATTCATTGACAACGGTCTGCACGTCGCGTTCGAACATTTCCATCGAGAGTGCCGTCGGGCGTTCTTTCGAGTACTTTTCGACGATCGCTTTGAAGATCCGGAGCTGCATCGCGTGCGCCGTCGCATCGTCGTGGTTCTCACCGAGAAAAACGACATTGACGTTGCCCGCTTCGGCGATGATCTGCTCGATCGTCGCCGGGTTGCCGGATCGATCGAAGATCCGGTAACCGGGATCCGCATTTTGACCGAACGAAATTGATGCCATAAGTAAGACAGCTGCACACACAAGAATTTTCATAGTTTTTTCCGCCTTCAATTTTGTAACACAAAACCGGACGGCGGGCAAAAAAAAGGCAGGCCGAAACCGTTCGGCCCACCCAACAGAGGAAACATCAGGCAACTTAAAAAATCGTAAAACTGTACTCGACGTTCTTGTTGACCGAGTATGGACTGCCGCCCTTTTTGGCGGGTTCGAATCGAATGCCCTTCGCGGCCGCGATCGCTTGTTCGGTCAAACCGTTCGGAAGTCCTTTGACAACCGAGACGCCGCCGACCTGACCACTCGCCAAAAACGTCACTTTGAGAATGACCGTTCCCTGAATGTTGTTGACGCGCGCCGAATCCGTGTATCCCGGACGGGGTTTCGAGATGATCTTGACGCCGACCGTCGGACCGACTTTCACCTTCGCGTCTTTGAATAAACCGTCTCCGTCGCCGGATCCGTCTCCGTTGCCATCTCCGTCACCATTGCCGCGCCCCGACCCGTTACCGTTGCCGAGTCCGTCGCCGTTGCCATTTCCCTGTCCGCGGCCGCGACCGTTACCAAGTCCACCGCCGCTGCCCGTTCCGTCGGAAAGCCCGTCGGCCCCGTTGCGAAGACCGTACGGTTCATCCGTGTTCTCGGCCGCACGCGGGTTCTTGTTCTTGGTCGCAAGCAGTATCTCAATGTCGGGATTCGTCAGCGGAACTGCCCTTGAAGATGGCGCGAACTGCGGATTTTCAACCTGCGCGGCTTCGCGTCCCTTTGACGCGGGAGTTTCTTCTTCCTTACCGCCGCCGCCGCCGCCGCCGCCCTTTTCCTTGTCCTTCTTAATTATCTGCTCTTCTTCGAACGGGATCGGTTCGACCTCTCCGACATAGGAGATCAGATCGGGACTGTCGATCGCTGCGACATCGAGAAACTTATTGAACAAGGAGTAGAGCAAACCGATAGTGAAAGCGCCGAAAAACAATGCAAAAACGCCCAGAAGCAGGAGATTGCGCTGTTTGACGTTCTTTTCCTCGACGATCGTGATGTGAAACGCATCGTCAATCTTCGGACTAGCTTTCGGCTGAAAGGTCGCTTCGTAGGCGCTTTGCGTCGCCGCCGGGACGACAAAAGCGGCCGTCGGCGCCGGTTCCGGCGTCACCATAACCTCTTCATCAAGAACGTCATCATCAAACTCGAACGCTTCGGCTGCTTCGATCGCCGGCTCTTCAACCACGATCTCTTCCGGCGCACTCTCGACCACCGTTTCATTGATCGGGGCGACCGAAATGATCTCCGGTACCGGGATCTCCTCAATGCTCTGAATCGGTTCCGGTTTCGTTTCGGAAGCCACCGGATTCATCTCGAATGCCGTCAGATGCGCACCGCAGTTCGGGCAAAAACCGAACTTCTCGGCAAATCCTTCCTCGCAAGCGTTACAATATTTTACTATCTTTCCCATTCTCCAGCCTCTTTCTTAGTCCGCGGCGGTTTCGCCGTCCATGAAAAAAACACGTAATTTTAACACGAATTCGACAGAAGTTAAGTTTCACCGATGAAATTTTCGTTTTCGGTCTCCGCGAATTACAATCATCTAGATGCTTTGACCGCTTGAAACTTTGCCTGCCGGGATTTAAAATTTCGCCTTGATCCGATTCCGGCCTGACAACGCTTCGACGCATTTCCGGCAACTAAGATCTTGAATCCAGAATCTCGGAAAGCGTCACTAATTATGAAGAATCACTTTAACCGTCTTATCAAACCGGCGATCTTGCTCGCCGTTATTTCGCTCTGCGCCTCGCTTGTCAGCGCGCAAGCTTCGAATGTGTCGGCGCCGCGCGAGGAAAAACTCCTCAACGGACTGCGCCTGATCGTCTGGAGCGATTCAAAAGCCGCGAAAGTCACCGTCAAAACCAGAATTCACAGCGGCGCTGCCTTCGATCCGCTCGGGAAAGAAGGGGTGATGAAGCTTCTGTCGGAAATTATCTTTCCGAACGAGTCGGCGAAAGAGTATTTTCGCGACGACCTTGGTGGAAGCCTCGATGTGACGTGCGGATATGATTATATCCAGATCGATGCGACGGGCGATGCCGACAAGTTTTTGACTTTGCTCGAAACTCTTTCTTCGGCGCTCACCAACCCGCAGATAAACAAGGAAACGACCGAACGTGTAAAGATCCCGCATCTTGCAAGACTCGCGGAGATCGAGAAAGACCCGGCTTATCTGGCAGACCGCGCGGTCGCGAAACGACTGCTCGGCAGTTTCCCTTACGGCCGGCCGTTGTTGGGAACGCCCGAAAGCGCCGCCAAGATCGATTTTGCGGACATTTTGTTTGCCAAACAGCGTTTCCTGACGGCGGACAACGCGACGCTCGCGATCTCCGGAAACGTCAAGGCCGATCTTGCGCTTCGTGCTTCGAGGCGTTTGTTCGGCGGCTGGCTGAAGGCGGATAAGAAGATCCCGGCGACTTTTGCCCAGCCCGCGCCGCCGATCGCTAACATCCAGATTCTCGACACAACGCTTGAGAACACGAGCGAACTTCGTTTTGCGATGCGCGGAGTCGCAAGAAGTGAAAAGGACTTTTACGCCGCGCAGATTCTCGAAAACGTCCTTCATTCGCGAATCCGCAGTCGCGAGGGCGAGCGTTCATTCGCGCGCAGCAACGCCAACGTTCTTCCCGGAATCGTGATCCTCGGGGTTTCTTCCTGGAACACGGCGATCGTCAAGAAGGTCGGCAACACGATCGCTTTGCCGACGGATATCGCGAGTTATCAAAACCATTTCCTTGGGGCGGACGTGACGCCGGCGGAATTCGAGGCCGCGAAGCGCGCCGTTTTGGCCGCCGGCGCGACCGCCGATCCGCTGAACTATTGGCTCGATTCGCAAACGTACCGCTTCGTCTCGGTCAAGGACGACCAGACGAATCTGCAGACGGTTTCGGTCGCGGACGTCCAGCGCGTCCTGGGGAGACTGCGCAAGGAATCGGTCGCCTCCGTCCTGCTCGTCTCAACGTCGGGTTCGACCGTCGCGAATTAGAAATTTATGTCTGACCAAAGAACCGACGGCGAACTCGAACATGCGCGCGCCGTGCGGGAGATGTTCTCCGGTATCGCCGGCAAATATGATTTCCTCAATCACTTCCTTTCCGTCAACATCGACAAACGCTGGCGGCGACTGGTTTCGCGTTCACTCAAGGATGTGCTCGACGACGCGAACGCCCTTGTTCTCGATGTCGCCTGCGGCACGGGCGATCTCGCCGTTGAACTGCAGCGATCCGGCAAAGCAAAGGTCGTCGGCACCGATTTTTGCCGCCCGATGCTTGCCGTCGCCGCCGAAAAGAACGGAAAGACCGGACTTTCAATTCCATACCTCGAAGCCGATGGGATGAACCTATCCTTCGCCGATTCGACCTTCGATGCGATCACGATCGCCTTCGGACTCCGGAATTTCTCTAACTGGAAGGCCGGGTTGGTCGAGTTCCACCGTTTGCTGAAGCCCGGCGGAAGGCTCGCGATCCTTGAGTTTTCGTCTCCCGTCGTCCCCGGTTTCCGGCAGGCTTTTCAGTTCTATTTCACGAGGGTCTTGCCCAGAATCGGCGGGGCGGTCAGCGGCTCGCGCGGAGCGTATGAGTATCTTCCGAACTCGGTCTCGAAGTTCCCCGACCAGAAGCAACTCGCGAAAATGCTCGACGAGGTCGGCTTTTCGGACGTCAGTTACAAGAACCTCACCGGCGGGATCGCCGCTTTGCATTTGGGAACGAAAAAATTATAAAATCACGCATCATTTCCGCCGCTCGCGATGAAGTACAAGATCCTAAATTTTCTGCGCCAGCTCGGGCTTTTGCTGCTCGTTGTCTGGACCGTCGTCTCGCTTGTGACGCTGCTGATCGAACTCGTTCCCGGAGATCCGGCGGTCGCGATCCTCGGAGAGAACGCGACCCCTGAGCAGATCGACAGTTTCCGGGCGAAACACGGACTCGACAAACCCGCTTTCTTCTTTACCTACAGCCGCGACAAGGAACTCTACAAGGGAGTCGAAGAGTTTCAACGCTTGCCGAAAGAATCGGAGCGGCGCGCCGAACAGAATTTTCTGGCGAGTTTCTTTGAGGATCTCGCTACCGAAGCGAAGGTCCGCCAACTGAAATGGCACGGCCCAGACAATCGTTATCTCAATTACTGGCGCGGAGTTGTGACCGGAGACCTCGGCAATTCGTTCCGAACCGATACGCCGGTGCTCGGACTGATTCTGGAACGCTATCCGAACACCATCAAACTGGCGATCGCCGCGATGTTTATCGCGATCCTGATCGCGATCCCGCTCGGCGTGCTTGCCGGAACCCGAAAAGGTTCGCTGATCGACAACTTCTCATCGTTCTTCGCGTTGCTCGGCATCTCGCTTCCGACGTTCGTCATCGGACCGTTCCTGGTTTACTTTTTCGCCGTCAAATTCCGGATCTTCAGCGCCACCGGGAGTCTGTACCCCGAAGACATCGTCTTGCCCGCCGTGACGCTCGGCGCGGCGCTCTCGGCGATCCTGACGCGTATGGTCAGAAGTTCCGTTATCGAAGAACTGGGCGAGGACTACGTCCGCACGGCCCGCGCCAAAGGCCTGAGCGAGCGCAAGGTGATCTACAAACACGTTTTGAAAAACGGGCTGATCCCGGTCGTGACGATCCTCGGATTGCAGCTCGGCGTCCTGCTCGCCGGTTCGATCATCACCGAGAAGATCTTCGCCTGGCAAGGGCTGGGTCTTTTGCTGCTCGACGACGGCATCGCCAAGCGCGACTATCGACTCGTCCAGGGCTGCGTTCTTGTCATCAGCGTGACATACATTTTCGCCAACACTCTGACGGACTGGATCTACCGTTTGCTCGATCCGCGGATCAGACTTTCGTGAGTTTATGAACCGTCTGACCTACATCGGCTTCGCGATCATCTCCGTCATCGTCCTGATGGCGGTCTTCGCGCCGTTTTTGGCGTCCTTTGACGCCGCGACCGTTCCGGCAACCGCAACGCGGCTCGCCGCGCCTTCTTCCCAGCACTGGTTCGGCACCGATGCGCTCGGATATGACGTCTTCGCGCGCGTCGTTTACGGCGCCCGGATCTCGCTTCAGGTCGGCGTAACGGTGACCGTCATTTCCGCTCTGATCGGTATGTTCATCGGCGCGATCGCCGGATTTTACGGAGGATATACCGACAAATTGCTTTCCGGCTATCTGTTCAACGTCTTTCTGGCGTTTCCCGGATTGCTGCTGGCGATCGCGCTCGTCGCGTTTCTCGGCGCCGGACTCGGAAAGATGATCCTCGCGCTGTGCATCATCGGCTGGGTCGGCTATGCGCGCGTGATGCGCGGCCAGGTCCTGAAGGTTCGCGAATACGATTTCGTGCAGGCGGCACGGGCGCTCGGCGCGAGCAATATGAGGATCTTGTTCACGCACATCCTGCCGAACGCGATCCAACCGCTGATCGTTCAGGCCTCGCTCGGAATGGCCGGTGCGGTGCTTTCGGAGGCGTCGCTCTCGTTTCTCGGACTCGGAATTCCGCCGCCGACGCCTTCCTGGGGGACGATGATCGAGGACGCGCGGACGACCTATACGATCGCGCCGCACACGCTTTTCGTTCCCGGGTTGGCGATCGCCCTGACGGTTCTCGCTTTCAACTTCATCGGTGACGGACTGCGCGAGTATCTCGATCCCAAACAACGCAGACGTTAAACGCTGATGACCGGCAACGATTACAGAATCTTCCCGCAAGGCCTCGACGCCGTGACGATTGACTTCGGCAATGTGATCTCCGAACAACTCAACCGTCGCGTTCTGGCGCTTGCGGCCAGGATCGGGGAAACCGCGTTTCCCGGCCTTATTGAAGCAGTGCCGGCGTTTTCGTCGTGCACCGTTTTTTTTGACTTTATGGAGCTGCGGCGAACGATCCCTTCCGGATCGACGGTTTTCGCGTTCGTTTCCCGATACCTTGCGAAAACGGTTGACGAACTGACGATTCGCGAAACGGAAACGTCGAGGCTGATCGAGGTCCCCGTGGATTTTTCTCCAGGCTCGGGTCCCGACCTTCAGTTCGTCGCCGATTCGGGGAAACTCTCAACAGCCGAGACCGTCGGCATTTTCACATCGCGGACCTATCGCGTTTTTATGCTCGGATTCCTTCCCGGATTCCCGTATATGGGCGAGATCGACGAGCGCATCGCCTCGCCGCGCAAGCTTTCGCCGCGGACGCGTGTCGAAAAAGGCAGCGTCGGCATCGCCGGCCGCCAAACCGGCATCTATCCGATGGCGTCGCCCGGCGGCTGGCAGATAATCGGCCGGACCGACTTTGAGATGTTCACGCCCGACTGCGCTTCGCCGACCTCGCTTCGGGCCGGCGACCGTGTCAGATTCATTGCCGCCTGATGGGAATTCTGATTCGAAAACCCGGAATGCTCGCTTCGTTTCAAGATCTTGGGCGCAACGGTTTCGCGCGTTTCGGGATCAATCCCGGCGGCGTGATGGATACGGCTGCGGCGCGGATCTCAAATATCCTCTGCGGAAATCCCGACGGCGAGGCGGTTCTCGAAATGCATTTTCCGGCGCCCGAGATCGAGTTTACCGAGCCGGTGCTTTTTTCCTTATGCGGAGCCGATTTCGGTGGACGGCTTAACGATTCGGAGATCGAACCGTGGCGGCTTTACGCGGCGTCGGCGGGCGATTCACTGGCGTTTTCGCGACGTGTCTCCGGTGCCCGCGCGTATCTCGCGGTGAGTGGCGGATTCGAGATCGAGCGATGGCTCGGGAGCGGTTCGACCAACATCAAGGCCGCGATCGGCGGATTTCGCGGCCGTGCATTGATTGCCGGCGACCGCGTCGGCTTCGGAAGAACGGCAAACCGCTCGCCGGCTCCGCCGCTCCGCGCTTCGTCGCGGCTCCTCCCGATATACCGGCCGATCCCGACCGTCCGCTATGTCGCCGGCGCCGAATTTGAACTCCTGCCGGAAGATTCCCGGCGAATCTTCAACGAACGTCTGTTTTCGATCTCGCCGCGGTCGGACCGGATGGGTTTCCGGCTCGAAGGCCCAACCGTCGCGCTTGCCGAACCGTTTGAGCTCGTCTCGTCGGCCGTGAACTTCGGAACGATCCAACTGCTTCCGGACGGGCAGTTGATCATCCTGATGGCCGACCATCAGACGTCCGGCGGTTATCCGCGTCTGGCCAATGTCATCCCCACGGACCTGCCGCTGGTCGCGCAACTTGTCGCCGGCGACAAGGTCGGATTTCATTCGGTCTCAGAGGATGAATCGGAAAGACTCTGCCTCGAATTCGAAAAGGATTTGAGTTTGCTGCGCGCTGGCTGTAGATTTAGACTCGATGCAATCGATTGATCTCAACGCGGATATGGGCGAGAGTTTCGGCGCCTGGCAAATGGGACGTGACGCCGAACTGATGGATCTTGTCTCGTCGATCAACGTCGCCTGCGGATTTCACGCCGGCGATGCGACGGTTCTGAGGCAAACGGTCGAGACGGCGATAGGCAAAGGCGTCAAGATCGGCGCGCATCCTTCCTTTCCCGACCTGCAGGGCTTCGGACGTCGTGAGATGAAATTGTCGCCGGCCGAGATCTTCGATATCGTTCTCTTTCAGGTCGCGACGGTCAAAGGAATTTGTGAGGCGTTCGGCGCAAGGCTCAATCACGTCAAGCCTCACGGCGCGCTCTACAATCAGGCGGCGAAGGATCGCGAGATCGCGCGCGCGATCGCGGAAGCCGTGAAAAAGATCGACGGAAATCTCGTTTTGTACGGTCTCTCGGGGAGTTTCCTGATCGCCGAAGCCGAATCGGCCGGACTCAGGACCGCGTCTGAGGTTTTCGCCGACCGAACCTATCAAACCGACGGAAGTTTGACGCCGCGAACACGCCCCGATGCGCTCATCACGGATGCGGATGCGGCCATCCGGCAGGTGATCGGGATGATCACGAACTCGACGGTTAGAAGCGTCGAAGGCGTCCCGGTCCCGATCTGCGCCGAAACAGTCTGCATCCACGGCGACAGCCCACACGCCGTCGAATTCGCGACGAAGATCCGCAACGCGTTGATTGCAATTGGGATTGCCGTCAGATGACCGTCTCATTTTCGATTTGCGATTTGCGATTTGCGATTGCGGATTACGGAGATTCCAGATTCCAGATATTCCAGATTCCAGGGATTCCAGGGATTCCAGGGATTCCAGGGATTCCAGGGATTCCAGGGATTCCAGATTCCAGATTCCAGAGATTCCAGAGATTCCAGGGATTCCAGGGATTCCAGATTCCAGAAATTCCAGATTCCAGATACCAGGGATTCCAGAGATTCCAGAGATTCCAGAGATTCCAGAGATTCCAGAGATTCCAGGGATTCCAGAGATTCCAGGGGATTCCAGAGATTCCAGAGATTCCAGGGATTCCAGAGATTCCAGAGATTCCAGATTTTAGAGATTCCAATTTCCAGATATTCCAGATATTTGAGATTTCGGATTTGGGAATTCGGAATTCGGATTATCTACGATTTCGGAATCTGGAATTTCTGGAATCTGGAATCTGGAATTTCTGGAATCTGGAATTTCTGGAATCTGGAATTTCTGGAATCTGGAATCCCTGGAATCTGGAATCCCTGGAATCTGGAATCTGGAATCCCTGGAATCCGTGGAATCCCTGGAATCTGGAATCCCTGGAATACTGGAATCCCAATAATCCGGAATCTCTGGAATCCGCAAATCGCAAATCGCAAATCCCCAATCCCCTCACCAGCCGTTTCTTTCGCGAAGTCCGGCGATATGTGCGACGTGGTGCGCGCCGTGCCAGGCATAGAGCGCAAGGAGACGGTCGACCGAGAACTGACCGGAATCGGGATGTATCAACTCGCGTTCGAAATCCGCGTCGGACAGTGATTCGAGCAGAATGTGCAGCCGGTGATGAACGCCGCGGATGATCGCGAGGCTCGAATCGAGCGGCAAGAGGCTGTCGGCGAGTTCCGCCCAGCGCTCCTCGGCGTAAGGCCGGATCGTCGGAACGTCCTCGGTCAGCGCCAGTTTGAAACGGCAGAACGAGTTGATATGCGAGTCAGCGACGTGATGCACCGTCTGCCTCACCGTCCAACCTTCCGGGCGATATTCGGTGTCAAGTTGCCCGTCCGAAAGTCCGGCGATGGCGGCTTCGATTTTTCCCGGAAGATCCCTGATCGCCGCGACGTTTGCTGCGCGAATCTCGGGCGTGATGACTCTTGACGGGTCGAATTTTCCGATCGGATACCGAAGATCGTTACTCGTTGCTGTTGTATTCTCCATAATAATTCTCGAACCTCGTAAACTCTTTCAAAAACGCGAGCCGCACGGTTCCCGTCGGGCCGTTGCGCTGTTTCGCGATCAATATGTCCGCAATGCCGGCATTTTCTTCCGACGGCTTGTAATAATCTTCGCGGTAAATGAACGCCACGACGTCGGCGTCCTGCTCGATGCTGTTGTGGACGAGAATATCCTCCGCAATGAAACAGTGGTGCGCCTCAACCGTCAAATCGAATACCTCGGTTTCCCCATCCGCTTCAACCGAAACGACCTCGTCCCAGTAAACATCGCTCTGCGCCAATTGAAAGAGCGTTTCGGACTCAAGGAACTTCGCGAGGCGCAGCGCCCGCGCGCGACTGACATTCTGACTATAGATCTTCGTGCCGCAGTATGCGGTTTCAATTCCTGCAAGCAGCGCACGCGAGCTGATCGAACGCTTTTTTGCTTCCGGGACGATGTAGGTCCGCCAGACGTCCGACGGAATGATGTCTCTGTTGGTATTCTCTTTGATCGCGGAAATGAACACTCGAATACGATCAAGGATCGAACGGCGACGCTCGCCAACCGCCCCCACCTTCGTCATGAATGATTCGATGTCCGATTTGCCGCTGACAATGACGTGGTATTGGTCCCGCCCTTTCGAGCCCTGAGCGGTTCTACGCAAACGCGAATTTATCTCCAGGCGCGACAATAGAGACTGAACATCGAGGGCGAGACGTTCACTACTCGTCGCGTAATAAATCGCAGGATGACGTTGCCCGATCCAGAGACACCCATCGGTTGCCCAAAGGTGCCGTATGAACAATGCGATCGCAGCGCTTGGTTGGGCAAACACCCTCTCGGGGACGCGTTTTTCGTGCGACCTCAGCCCCCAAGCGCCGAGGTCATCGAGCCACTCGGCTATCGCGCTACGGACACCATGCGTGTGACGTCGGGACGAAGTGAGATAAACCTGATACCACTTTCTTTCGCGCTTTATTCGCGGCTGCACGTCAGCGCCGAAAACCCGAGTCGAAATCTCCGCGACGAGCCACGCCAGATCTTCTTCGCGGGTCGTGTACTGGATCGCGCGACGCGGCAGCGTGCAGCCATCGCCGATCAGGTGCCCGAGCAATGCCAACTCATCGTCGGACATTGTTTGCGAAACATCGTTGCGGATCGCCCGTGGCAACGCGATCCGCTCTCCGGGACGAAACTCATCAAGTCGCCTCCATCCGTCGAACCCGAGGAACTTGTGATTTCCGGTCGCACGAATCTGTCGCCCGAGCCGCGTCGTCATTTTGTAAACACTTCTGCGACCGGTAGAAAACGCATTGGTGACGACCGCTTTCTCGAATCTCCAACTTGATTCGTTAAGCGCCCAGACGCGAAATCCTGACTTTCCGACGAGATCCCGAATCGGAACACGTTCGCCCGAGTCCGCCATCGTGACCAGACTCTCGCCAGCGAGGCAACCGCTTTCCCTGAGATCCGACATCATCGGTTTCGGCGGATTTCTCGCTTCCGGCGCTCGTGAAAGCTGCGAGAGTGCGACGACCGGAACCTGCATTTCCTTGGCCAATGCTTTGAGTTCGCGCGAAATCTGCGAAACTTCCTGCTGGCGCGATTCCGAGCGCTTCGAACCCGACATCAGTTGCATATAGTCGACGACGACGAGATCGAGCCGCTTCTGCTCGGCGGCGAGACGGCGCAGCTTGGCGCGCATCTCGAGTACCGAGATTCCGGGCATATCGTCGATAAAGATGTTCGCTTCGGACAGGGTCCCGATCGCCTCCGCGAGCCGCGCCCATTCGTCCCGCGTCAGATAGCCGGTTCGAAAGCGGTGCGCGTCAACCTTCGCCTCACTCGACAGCATACGCATCACGAGCTGTTCCTTCGACATCTCAAGCGAGAACACGGCGACGCACGCGTTTTCGAGAATCGCCGCATTTTGTGCAAGGGTCAGGCACAGCGCCGTGTTGTGAACGCATATGTCGTTGGCTACGAAATTATGCGTCCCGGGAATCGTCAGGTCGTAAACCTGTTTGTCACCGGCGTATTCGATCGAAACAATGGTGTCCCAGTAAACGTCGCTATTCGAGAGATTCTCAAGATACTTGTCGGAGAGCGCGGCGGCGAATTGTCCGATCCGTTGGCGCGTTGGCGCGCGTTTGCCGACATGAATATTCGAATAACCCTTGAAGCCCGCGCGTTTCGCCAACGAACCCCAGGATTCTGTCCCCTTAACGGCTGTGAGATGCTCCCAAACTTCAATCGGAACGAGATCCCGGTTCGTTTGGTAGTTCTTCGACTCAAGACGCGAAACAATCGCTTCGAACTCGGATTCTCTGCCAATGATCCCAATTTCGGTTGCGAACGTCGCGATCGAAAGCGCGTCGGTGATGTCGATTTGCCAGGCGCGGCGACGCACGCCCGCATATCTTACGCTTCGTTCCTTTAGCCGGCCAACAACGCCAAAGCGCAACAGAAGATGCTGGATCTGCCGGATCATTCGTTCGCTGACCGATGCGTAACCCAACTGGACCTGACCGCTCGCGAGCACGCAGGCCCAGCCGTCGGTCGCGAATAGCCGATTCAGGAAGAGCGCAAGAGACGCGCGACCGAGTTCAAAGATCGGATCTGGAACGAACTTCCGATGCGCGCCGCAACCGAATACTCCGAGCGAGCGCAGCCAACCGGTCATCGGATTGTCCCGACCTTGGACGTCGGGCGTCTTCCTTACACGAAACGAAAAAGTCCGGTCCGCCGAATTATTGGGCACCGCTTCGACCCCGCCGAAGTCCGCAACCGCCGCTCGGAAATCCTCGCGGATATGTGGTTTGGCCGCAATGAACTCCGGAGACGATTTGGTCAGACATCCGTCGCCGATCAGGTATGCAAGTATCTTGATTTCACAGTCCCGCATCTCGCGCTTGCCTAAAATCTCGACAATGCGCGGAACGGCGATCTTGGAACCGGGTTTTATCTCGGAAAGCGGTTTCCAGCCGTTGATCGTCAGAAACGGGTGCGTGAGCGTGGTTTCGATCTCCCGGCCGAGCCGTGTCCGGACCTTGTAGACGGGTTTGATGCCGTCGTCAATAAAATCCGACGCGGAAGTTCCCCGAAATTTGAAATCGTCCCCGAGAGTCAGAAGTTCGGCGCCGCGCTCTTTGTAGATCTGCTCGATCGTTCGGACACGACCGTCGGACAATGCGATCAGACTGTTCGCTTCAAGACATTTGCCCATTGACGGCCTCGCCGCGACGATGATCAGATCGGTCTTTTGAAGCCCCGACGTCTTTTCGTCAAAATCGCGAAAACCGGTCGAGAGTCCTGTCAAAGCGTGGGTTTCGCGTTTCGCGAACTCCTGGACCTTGGCGAGCACTGTTTCGGCGATCGGACGGACGTGCGAAAGCCCTTCGCGCGTCTTTTCGTCGGCGAGCGCGAAGATCTGCTGCTCGGCGTGGTCGAGAATGTCGGCGGCATCGTCCTCTTCGGCCAGCGCTTCGCTCGTGATCTGATTGCAGACCTTGATCAGATTGCGGATGATCGACTTGTCCTTGACGACCTTGGTGTACGTCAGGATATCCGAGAAATGCGGCAGTCCATAAGTCAGGTTCGTGATCGTCGCGATCCCGCCGATCGAATCGATCGCGCCGTCCCTCTTCAGTTCTTCGCCGATCAGAATCGGATCGATTCGCTCGCTGCGCTCAAAAAGCGACGTCATCGCCTTGAAGATCCGCCGGTGAAGAGGCGAATAGAAATCGTCGGCCCGCAAATGTTCGATCGCCTGGGAGATCAGCTGATTGTCGAGCAGGATCGCGCCGAGGATCACGCGCTCGCTGTCCGGGCTGCTCGGGAGCGGTTTTTCGAGAAATTGATCGCGGGTATAATCGGAATTTGAAGCCATTTTTTAGATACGAATACAAGGTTCTGAAGACCAAAACAAAAAAGACCGCGACCTTTTGGCGCAGTCTTTGATGATACTACCTGTCGAAAAAAACGTCCAAAAACCGGGACGTTTTTTTCGGGTTAGTTTTGGGTGTCTTCGGTTGCTTCGGCAGCCGGCTCGGCAGGCACTTCAGCCGCCGCCGGAACCGCCGCAATTTCGCCCTCGCCGCGCACCGTCACGGGCACGTTGAGCACGACTTCGCGGTGCAGTTTGACGCCCACCGTGTACTCGCCGGTTTCCTTGATCGCGTCCTTCAAATTCACTTTCCGACGGTCGATCTCGTAGCCTTTGGCGGCGAGCGCTTCAGCGATATCCATCGACGTCACGGAACCGAAAAGCGTTCCGGTTTCGCCCGACTTGCGAACGAATTCAAGCGCGATGCTGCTCATCTGATCCGCCTGAAGTTCGGCCGTAGCGCGTTCCTGCGCCGCCTTTTTCAAAAGTGCCGCACGTTCGAGTTCGATCTGCTTGACGTTTCCTTTCGTTGCGAGCGTCGCGAGCCCCTGCGGCAGCAAATAGTTGCGGGCATATCCCGCCTTGACCTTAACGATCTCGCCGCGGCCGCCCAACGTATCGATATCTTCACGCAAAAGAATGTTTGTGTTTGCCATAGTATGAAATCTCCTTGCTTAGTCCGCGACGAACGGGATCAAAGCCATCGAACGCGCGCGCTTGATCGCTTTGGCGACGCGGCGCTGATCTTTAGCGGTAATTCCTGAAATACGGCGCGGCATGATCTTTCCGCGCTCTGGAATGAAGCGTCGGAGATAATCGACGTCCTTCCAATCGACGTAATCCGGGACGGTCGCGCGCGGGCGGCGGCGCTGAAAACGGCGCGGCATTTTTTCGAGATCCTGTTCAAGCCCGACTTCGAGTTCAGGTGCTTCAGTGTCGTTCAATTCTCTTTCCTTTTCCATTTCAAGACTCCTCGTTTACTGGTTTGCGTCGGTCTCAGCCGTTTCGCTTTCGCCTCCGCGGTTGCGGCGGCGATCTCGCTTCGCCTGCTTCTTGTCGGCCGCTTTTCGATCTTCATCGACGCGAACCGTGATATAGCGCATAATCAGGTCATTGACGCGCATACGGCGTTCGAGTTCGGCAATTTCCTGCCCTGAACCTTCGACTTCAAACAAGACGTAGTAGCCTTCGGTTTTCTTTTTGATCGGATAGGCGAGTTTACGACGGCCCCAGTCGTCGGTTTTGACGACGCTTCCGCCTTCCTTTTCGATCAACTTAACGATCGCGTCGTTGAGTTTGACGATCGTGTCGTCACTTGCCTCGGGCGTCGCGATATACATTACTTCATATGTTCTGTTTGCCATTTTCCTCCTTTTGGCTTTCCAGCTTTACCGCCAGGCGGCAAAGCAAGAAGGGCGTTTGGATTTGGGATTTGGGATTTGGGATTTTGGATCCTTGTCCAATCTCCGCCGTCTCAAATCCGAAATCACGATTCCGAAAATCAATTAAATTGCGCCATTGCCTTTTCGATCCCGTTCCCGATCATCGAAAAAACGGCGTCGGCGCCTCTGTCCAATATCGAATCAACCTCCGAGAGGTCGTTCTTCGAAAAATTCTCAAGCACGAAACTTCGCGCGTCGCCCAACGGGTGCACCGGCTCGATGCCGATTCGCAGGCGGGCGAATTCCTGTGTCCGGAGACAATCGATGATCGACCTCAAGCCATTCTGTCCGCCGTGACTTCCCTTCGGCCGGATGCGAATCTTGCCGAACGGGAGCGCGAGGTCATCGGAGATCACGATCAGTTTTTCAACCGCTCGATCATCCTTTTTCAAAAGGCAACTGACGGCCTCGCCGCTGAGATTCATAAACGTCTGCGGCTTGACCAGTTCGACCGTTTGATTGTCAATCTCGCCGCGACCGACCAGCGCACGGCACTCCTCGCGCCTAACCGACGTCTGAAGCCGCTGCGCGAGCCTGTCGACGAGCATGAAACCGAGGTTGTGACGGCTCTTTTCGTAGCGCGTTCCGGGATTTCCGAGACCAACGATCAGCCACTTTTTCGCCATCGACGATTCCATACGGTCGCCCGGATACACCGGAGAGACTATCAGGCCTTGCTTTCGGTTTCGGCGACTTCGGCCGCGGCATCATCCGCGGCGACGGCAATCGCTTCGGCTTCGGCTGCCGCTACGGCTCTCGCCTCGGCGGCGTCTGCCGCAACCTGCGCTTCGGCCTCGACGCGTTTGTTAAACTCGGCCACGTCACCACCGACCATTCGCCGCAGATCGGCGTGCATCAAACGACCTTTGATGCTGTCGATCTGACGATCGTGAAAGATCACGTCGCTGACGCCGACGCCGTCGATGTCGACCGCAAAGACCGTGTTGACTCCGCTTTCCGTACGCAGGACCGCCGCGAGATCGCTGAGGTTCGCCGTCAGCGCCAACGTTTCGCCGCCGCCGCCGTAGATCGAAACCGGGATCTTGCCGTCACGACGCAATCTGCGCGAATCGTTTTTGCCGCGTCCTTCCCTTTTTTCTGCTTTTACAACAATTTTGTCTGCCATAATTCCTCTCAAGTCCCGCCCCGATTCAAAAACCCGAAGCGTGGCTCCCTAAATAAACAATGACGAAACGCTCGTTTCATCGTGTATTGATTTGATCCCGGTCGCGAGAAGCCTGCCGATGCTAAGCAGCTCGATGCGGCCTTCGGCGCGGAGTTTGTCGGCATCTTCACGAAGCGGGATGGTGTTGGTCACGATCACCTTCTTGATGTGCGAAGCCGAAATGTTGTCGGCCGCATTGCCCGACAAGACAGCGTGCGAAAAACACGCGTAGATCTCATTGGCGCCGTTCTCGTGGAGCGCCTGCGCGACCTTACAGATGGTTCCGCCAGTGTCGCACATATCGTCGATGATCAGGCAATTCTTGCCGCGGACGTCTCCGACGATGTTCATAACATCGGCGACGTTCGCCTTTTCGCGGCGCTTGTCGCAAAGCGCCAGCCCGGCATTTAGCCGTTTTGCATAAGCCCGGGCGCGTTCGGCGCCGCCGGTGTCGGGCGCGACAACGATCAGATTGTCGATCGCGTTCTCCTGAAAATACTCGACGATGACCGGCGCCGCGAAAAGGTGATCGACCGGAATGTCAAAAAACCCCTGGATCTGCGACGCGTGCAGATCGACCGTCAGAATCCTTTCAGCGCCGGCGGTCGTCAACAGATTGGCGACGAGCTTCGCGGCGATCGGCACGCGCGGACGGTCTTTCTTGTCAGAGCGCGCATAACCGAAATACGGGATCACGGCAGTGACGCTGGCTGCCGAAGCCCGACGAAACGTGTCGATCATCACGAGCAGTTCCATCAGGTTTTGATCGACCGGCGGACATGTCGGCTGGATAATGAAAACATCCGTCCCGCGAACGTTCTCGCCGATCTGAAAGTTAAACTCGCCGTCCGAAAAACGATCCGTGCTCGCGCGGCCGAGATCACAACTCAGGTGACGGCAGATCTCTTCCGCCAGGACGCGGTGCGCATTACCCGAGAAAATTTTTATGCTGCCAGTGACGCTCATCTTCAAAAGAAAAACGAGCAATTGCCTTAATTGCTCGTTCCGATCAGAAAAATGGCTGGGGCGGAAGGACTCGAACCTGCGAATGCCGGAACCAAAATCCGGTGCCTTACCACTTGGCTACGCCCCAGTATCAATTTCAGAAACTAATCGGAAACAACCTCCGCACTCTGCCGAGCGCTTCGCGGAACTCGTTCCGCGAGACGGTTGCTACGGCAAACTTTCGCCAATTCTTGAATGCTTCAAGGGCTTTAAGTGTCGCTTGCCGTGTCTCTTCTTTGTCAAAAACCGCAAAAACGCTCGCTCCGCTCCCCGACATCAACGCGTCGGCCGCGCCGAGTTCCAACAACTTGTCTTTCACTCGTTTGATCTCAGGATGCGATATGAAAACGCTTGCTTCGAAATCGTTTTTCAATGCCGGACGCCGTTGGTTGAACATCAGGGCGCCTTTTCGGCAAATTTTGAGAATACGTTTTGACTCAACCTTTGTCAAGCGGGATGCATCGAGCCGCCGGAACGCTTCCGCGGTTGAAACGCCGATCTCCGGCGTCACGATAATCATATATCTTTCAATGACATCCGGCAGCGCTTCGATCTCGGTACCGCGACCGGTTCCAAGCGCCGTCCCGCCCGTAAGAAAGAACGGAACGTCCGATCCTAGCTGCGCGCCGATCGTCGCCAAGCGCTCGGAACTTATCTTCAGATCCCAAAGCCCTGCGAGTCCGAGGAGCGCCGTCGCGGCGTTCGACGAACCGCCGCCAAGTCCGCCCGGTGCCGGAATTCGCTTGCGAAGAAAGATCCGCGCGCCCTCTCGAACTCCGAATTCCGACCTCAAAAGGTGAGCGGCGCGGACCACCAGATTCGAATCGTCCGCGGGAATGTCGGCCGAATCGCATTCAAACGCGAGCGTTTCATAAGGTTCAAACGCCAGAGCATCGTTCAATGAAACCGTCTGAAAGACCGTGCAAAGGTCGTGAAACCCATTCTCACGCTTTCCGAGCACCTGGAGTTGCCAGTTGATCTTCGCAAAACTCGGGAGTTCAAATGCGTCGGCAGTCATTCCGTAAGCATAAGAAATGAAATAGGATGAGGCAACCCGGCGGTTGCTTCAAACGGTCGATCGGCTGAGGGTTCAGCGGCGCTCGAGGAAGACCTGAGTCACATAAAACGTGCCGTCGGCGGTGACCGAAATGCCGATTCCCGATTCCTTCCAGCGCGGATTGAGCAAGTTCTCGCGATGCCCGTTCGAGAGCATCCACTTCTCGACCGACAACGTCATCGGGTCGTCGTACCCCCGGCTGTACGCGATATTCTCACCGATTGCCCTCCAGCGTTTGACCCCGAGTTGATCGGCCCGTTCATCGACCATCTTGCCGTCGGCGCCCCGGTGTCCGAAGAAGTTCAAAGTCGCCATATTCTCCGAATGGAGCCGGGCGACCTTCGCCACGTCGTCGCTCCACGCCATCTCCGTCAGGCCGGCCTCGGCGCGGCGGCGGTTGATCAGCGCGAACGCTTGTTTTTCAAACGCGCGGATCTCCGATTCGCTGAATTCGAACTTGGATGAATCGCGACGGGGCGCGGCCACAACGCGCTGACGGTCGAGTCTTGAGTTCTTCGACCCGGTCGAAACGGCTTCCGACGGGTCGGCCTTCAGGTTTTGCGCGTCGATCGAAAGCGTTGCGGCGAGTACGATTGCGGATAGAAATGCTACGGAAAGGTGTGTTTTTTTCTTCATCAACCCTCACTTCGGTAGCCTGACTTGCCGGCTTGGCGGCATCAAGGCTTTGCGTCCGCGCGAGGCGCGGTTGCCCTTTTCGGTTAAGGATCGGAGTTTCTTCCTTGTCGGAACAATCTCCGCAGATAAAGAAAACCACTAATTGACCTGGGTTTCCAAGAAAAAAGCGCCCTCGGATGAGAGCGCTTTCCAGTAGTTCAAATCGTCGGCTATTTCGACTTCTTACCCAAGATCTTCTGCTTGAGTCCGGCCGTCTGTTCGGGGTCGCTCGAAAATCCAAGCGCGCGCTGCCACATTTGCCGCGCAAGATCGCTTTTGCCCTGCTTCTCATAAACGTCGCCGAGATGATCGTGCAACGTTGCCGAAGCGGGATCGAGTTTGAGCGCCTTTTTGAGATTCTCTTCCGCAAGTTCAAGTTTGCCGAGCTTGAAATATGCCCAACCGAGGCTGTCGAGGAACGCGGAGTTCTCAGGGTCAACCGCAAGGGCCTGCTGGATGAATTTCAAAGCTTCTTCGAGTTTCTGTCCGCGCTCGACCAGAAAATAACCAAGGTTGTTGAGCGCGATCGGATTCTGCGGCGATCTCTTCAGAATTCCGCGCAAGGTCGTTTCAGCCCCGACGAAATCACCCGCGACCTGTTGGCCCGTTGCCAGCGTCAGTTGCGCTATCTGGAGTCGTTCGTCATCGGTCGCGAGGGCTATCGCCTGATTGGCTGCCGCCACCGAATCTTTTCCGCGCTTCGCTTCACCGAAGAGGATCGCGATAAAAAGATGATTCGAAAAATCATCGTACATAATCGACGGCGACGCCGGATTCTGTTTGCCGAGCAGCGATTTGACGATCGCCACCCCTTCATCAACCCTGCCCAGTTCAGTCAGGACCATCGCTTCCGTGCGCAGAAATCCGTAGTCGTCGGGAAATCTGACGCGGGCGTATTTCACGGCTTGAAGAGCCTCGGCCTTCTTGCCGTTCTCGCGATAGAGCGCGATCAACTGGCGATCCGTAAACGAATCTTCGTCGCCGAGGACCTTCTGGGACTCGAGAATCGCGGTCTTGGCGTCGTTGAAACGGCCAGCCGCCTTATATGTCTGGATGATCCGTTCGAAAACGACGATCGCAAAATCGCGCTCTTCATCCGTCGCCGCCTTGTCCGTCGCGATGCCCCGCGTCGTCAGCGCTTTCCTGAACTCCGCGACCGCCTCGTCGTAGCGCTCGGCATTGCCGTATATCTCGCCAAGACCGATCTGCAGTCCGGCGGCAGCGGCTTTGTCCTGTTCGGCAAGCCGGGCGATCGTGTCGTTGAGGAATTTCGACGTCTCGGCAGCGTTTCCGGCCCGTGTCTGGATCTTTGCGAGCAACAGGATCAATTGGGTGTTTCCGGGATTCGCGTAAATTGCCGCCTGAATCGCCTGAACCGACGTTGCCGCCGTTTTCGCATCGACGTTATCGATCGCGCGGCTGAGATACTCGACGGCTTCCGGATTCTCCGGGTCGTCGGCGACTGCCTGATTGAGAACATCGACCGCTTCGGAAAAACGCTTGGCGTCGACCAGTGCCGCACCGAGGAGAATCGTCGCGGATTCAGGCGAAAGATCGGCCTGACCGCCCATCACTGACCGGTAGAACCTCGTCTCCTGAGTTTGCGCCGAACCGATCCAGCTTTTCAGTGCCGCAATTCGATTCTCCGGGTCGTCCCTGTAGAACTCGCTCAGGAATGCCCAGGCCTCTGCATTTCGCGGATCGAGCCTTGAGATTTCCTTCCAGTACGACTTCGCCTTTTCGGCGTTGGCGGCGTCAGGATTGCCGGTGTTCAGGCGACTCTTGATCGTGTAAAGCCGAGCCAGAATTCGGTTGCTGCCGAAGTTGTTCTTGTCGACCTTGACCGCGATCAGCGCGAGCGCGAGTGATTCCTCGACATCGTTCGGCGGTGCCGAGAGGGACAGTTCCGCGAGCGCGGTGTATCCCTCCGCGAGCGACGGGTCGAGTTCGACCGCCTTCTGGAAGGCCTGTTTCGCCATCCGGACGATCTCGAGAGCGTTTGCCGAACGCGTTCGACTCAAACTCCAGACGTATCGCTGCCCTTCGAGCAGCTTCGCGAACGCCTGTTCGCGATTTTCCCGCGAAACTTCAATATTCGGTCCGATCGTTTCGAGATTCTTCGCCAAAATCGACGACAATTTGGGAACTGGCCGGGGTGTCGCCGCGGGTGTCGGTCTGGCAATTCCGGTTCCCTGCGAGTATCCCATCGGCACCAAGACGGCGAGAACGATGAACGACAAGACTGTCTTATTTATCGACATACTGCTTAAGTTTCCTGTAGATTTGCGACAACGGTCTTCCAGACTCGCTTGCGGGGAAAGGTTATGAAGAACACGATCAGCGCGATCGCGGCGGCCCGGAACATATCGAAACTGCTGCCGGTAAACATCGCGATCACAAATCCGATGACGGCGATCGCTTCGGCGAACATCCCGAGCATCAAACTGTTTGTCTGAAGCTTTTTCAAAACTCCCGGAATCCCGCCGAGCAATGCCGCGTCCTTGAGTCGTTCCCAACCGAAAAACAGTCGCCTGAGGAGGATGCTCCCGATCGCGATGAACAAAACCGCGACCCAAAGGGCGGTCACGGACTCGTTCGTTTCGACGATCTCCGTCCGCGAAACCACAAACCACGCGATAACGGCGAGAACGATCGTCATTGCGATCTGTGCCAATCCGATGAAGGCCGCGATCCGAAATCGCTTTTCGAGTTCGATCTGATTCTCAGGCGAGATCCCGTTCATCGATTGACTTACTTCTGTTTCGGTGTTTCCGCCGGCTTCTTGTCTTCCGATTTCGCCTGTGTTTCACACGGTACGACGACCGCAGTGAGCGTCTTCGGAACTTCACTCGAAGCGATCTGACCGAGATTCTCGATCACCCGGTCGATCACTTCGAACTTGCACTTGTCGAAGTCGCGGGTCATCAGCACTCCGTCCTTGTCGATCGTCAAGGGGTAAACTCCGAAAAGCTGATTTCGGAAATTTGCAAAAAAGGAGACCTTTTCGGGCGGCAGAACGTCTTTTCTGTTCGGGTTGGCTTCGGGAATCGTCGCGCCGATCAGGTTGAGCTGCTCCTTTGCCTTGTCAACAAATTCACTGTTCGGAAAGTCGCTGACCAGCCGCTGAAAATACCTTGCCGCCTGATCTGTTTCTTCCTCGACGAGATAGGTGACCGCGATCTTGAACAGCGCCTCATCCATAAAACTGAAACTCGGATACTTGTCCAGGATTTCGCGATATCGCGACTGCGCGCCCTTCAGTCCGCCTTTCTTCTGGTCGACCGACATCTTGTAATAGTAGTTGGCGATATACAGGTTATGCAGACCTAAATTGTCCTGAACCTCGGCGAGACGCAGCTCGACAAGCGGCCTGAGCGGTGAATTCGGATAATTCTGAATGAACGCCTTAAGTTTCTGTTCTGCGCGGCGCGCGTTCGGAATCTCGCGGTCGGGCAATCCGATGCGGCGCATCTCGGATTCGGCGATCTTCAGCAGAACGCGGTCGGCGAGCGGATGGGTCGGGAAGAACGTCAGCCAATCCTGGTAGCCGGCCGCCGCCTGGACCAACGCGCTCGTCGTTCCTTCAAGATAGAACGAGTCGGCGACGGCAAGCTTCGACATTGCCAGATATGGCGAGTCCGGATAGGTCGTGATGATCGTCTGGAAAAGCAGCCGGCCGACCTCGAAATTGCTTTTGCGGATCTCGCGCGTCGCGACGATGAACAACTCGCGATCGCGACCCGGCTGGACCGAACCGATCAGTTCTTCGTATTCGTCACGTTCCTTCCCGATCGGAATCAGCCACAGCAGTTTCTTGGTCTTTCGCTTTACCTCGCGCGTCTGACCGACCGTCGATTGCGTCGTCGAGCGCAACGCCGCGGTCTCAACAAGTGCGGCGTCAGATCTGGCTTGCAGTTCTTTGACACGTTCTTCGAGCTGGTCGACGTCGCTGATCTCATACTTTTCAGCGCGGTCGATCTTTCCCTTAAGGCTGTTGGCTTCGGACTGGACCGACGCGGCTTCTTTTTCGAGCCCGACCAGGCGTCCGAAGGGCGTATCGAGTTTCGCTTTGTCGTCCTTTTTCGTCTTGTCGTCCTTGCTGCCGTCCTTCAATGCATTGGCCGCGCTGCTCAGCGAACGCCGCATCGTTTCGAGCTTCTGACGCATCAGGTCGAGTCGCTGCGTCGGCGTCAGATTGTCCTGCGCGAACGCCGACATCGACAGACAAAAAAGCAATCCGATCAAAATCACTTTGCTAACTTTTGAAACCATAAGAATTAAGAAGACGTGACAACGCACGTCGATATCAAATCCAATCCGTACCGATCCCGATCAACTCCCGCGCCGAAGCGGTCGGATCGCCGGCACCGAAAACGGCCGAGCCGGCGACAATTATTTCAGCTCCCGCATCGACTATCCTCCGGATATTACCGGTATCAACGCCGCCGTCTATCTCGATCCGGACGTCCAGATCGCGCTCCAATATCATCGCCTTCAGCCGGCGAAGCTTGTCGATCGACGTTTCGATGAATTTCTGCCCGCCAAATCCCGGGTTGACCGACATCAGAAGGACGAAGTCCGCGTAGGGCAGCGCTTCTTCGATCGAAACCAACGGCGTTGCGGGATTGATTGCTATTCCCGATTTGCCGCCGGCCTCGCGAATCGCCACCAACGTCCGTTGCAAATGGACATCCGCTTCAACGTGCACCGAAACCATATTCGCGCCGGCCTTGACGAACTCGACCGCGTAACGATTCGGTTCGACGATCATCAAGTGACAATCGATCGTCATCTTTGTGATCCGCCGGATGGACTTCACGACGGGAAGTCCGATCGTGATGTTCGGAACGAATCGGCCGTCCATTACATCGACGTGCAAAACGGTCGCGCCGCCGGCCTCGATCGCCGATATTTCTTCCGCCAGGCGGGCAAAATCCGCCGAAAGCAGCGATGGCGCGAGTTCGAAAGCCGATTCCAGCGATTTCGTGGCGATCATCGATTTAACTACCTACCTTTGTTGCGCTAAAAAAACCAACGGTTGCCCAATTAGTTGTTGGGACTCCTCCGATCACGCGTGTCACCGCCGCCGGGATTCTTCGGGGTGGTCGGTTTCGGGGAAGCTGAAGGGCTTCCCTGTTTGTTCCCGGCCGGATTCGGCTCGCTCTTGTCCTTGTTCGAGTTATTCTGATTGCCGCCCCCGCCGCCATCGGTTGAGGAGTTTGAAGAGGTATTCGAGCCCTTGATGACGTCGCGAGTCGACGAACCCTTCTTCTTGCCCGTATTGCTGTTCGAATTCGAATCGCGCTTCTTCGGCTTGTCCGATATCAGTTCCTCGATCGTTTCCGAATCATCCTGAGTCTGATTGCCCTTTTGGATCGTCGCCGGTTTTTCCTCGCCCTCGGCGTTCGGCTTGCTGGTCACGACGAGGATCAGCTGGCCGGTCTTGACGGTGTCGCCGGGACGCGGGATCTGCTCGAGAACCGTGTTCGGCGCCTCCTGGGAATAACGGTCTGCGCGCTTCTTGATCTTCAGGCCGAGACTTTCAAGCTCGCGTTCGCTGTCGGCGAAATTCTTGCCGACGATCTCCGGCACCCGGACCTCAGACCCCTGAAGCGACATATAGACGACGCCCGACAGGCCGGCGACAAAAGCCACGCCGAGCACGATCACAGTGATCAGTTTTCCTATCGCCGAAGCGCCTTTTTTGATTAAACCCACCGCGTTTTACTCCCAAAATCAAAACGAAAGTCTAACATTTTTTGATCGGACAGACGAATCCGAATCAGACCAAACACCGCCGCCAATCACTTCTTTCTGAACATCGCAACGAAAAAACCGTCGATCCTGTCTCGAACCGGAAAGGTGCGCGCATAGCCCTCGGCGGTAATGAACTCTTCGGGAACGTCCGGGGCGACACGCTCGAAATCGGTGTTGCGCATCTCAAATTCTCCGCAAACCGCCTCGTTCTCTTCCCTCTCCATCGAACAGGTCGAATAGACCAGTCGACCGTCGCTCTTGACTACTTTGGATGCGGATTCCATTATCGCGAGTTGTTTGGCCGCGAGCGCGGAGATTTCCGCCGCGTTGATGAGATAACGGATCTCCGGGTTGTGCCTGATCGTTCCGGTGCCCGAGCAAGGCGCGTCAACCAGCACGACGTCAAATGCGCCGTCCGCAAAGGGCAGCGCAGCGGCGGCGTCGAAGCGAACGATGTCAACGAACCCCGCGCCCTGATTGCGACAGTTCTCGGCGAGCGTCGCGATTCGCTTTGCGCTGAGATCGCCGGCCGCGATTTGGTTCCGTTTTCCTTTCGAGTTTAGCGCGACAAGAGTCGTCTTACCGCCGGGCGCTGCGCAGACATCGAGAAACCGTTCGCCATCGTTCAATTGAACGGCGCCGGCGACGAACTGCGAACCGCGTTCCTGAAAGTAGATCTTGCCGTTCGCCGCCAACTCGCGCAGATACTCTGAACGGTTGGGAACATCGGGCCGCTCCAACGATGTTCGAACGGCGTCCGTCGATTTCAAGGTCCAACGGAACTCGACATCCGGCGTTTCGTTATTGAATCGGGCAAACTGCCCGGCAACGCCTTCGCCGAATTCTCCGATCCAACGCTCGAGCAGCCAGCGCGGATGAGACGTTTCGACACTCAACCGATCGAGTTCGTCAGCGTACGCCAACTCCGGCGGTTCTTTCCGGAACTTCCTCAGAATCGCGTTGACAAAACCCTTGGCCGACGTCTTCTTGGCTTTCACCGCCAGATTCACGGCGTCATTGACCGCGGCATGGTCGGGAACGCGGTCGAGAAATGAAAGCTGATAGAGCGCGAGCCGCAAGATCAACCTGACCTCGATATCGATCTTTCTCGCACCTGTCAACGCATCGATCTGGCGGTCGAGCATAATCTGCTTGCGCAGAACCCCGAGCACAAGTTCGTGACAAAGCCCTCGGTCTTCCGGCCCGAGGGTCTCCTCGTAGATCGGCAATAGCGCCGACGAATGTGCCGTGCCGAGTTCGATCTGCAATAGAATTTCAAAAGCGGCGGACCTTGCCGGAGCGATCTTCATTTTGATTTCATCGCCGCGGAATGGTCCTCGGCTTTTCCTTTTCTTAGTTTCTCGTCGACCGAAATCCGCTCGTCGAACACGAAACACTCGCCGTTCCAAAGGCTTTCCGCGGCCGGGATCTCCTCAAGATACCTGAGTATTCCTCCTTCCAGTTGAAAAACGTTCTCGAAACCGAGCCCTTTAAGATACGGCGCGAATTTCTCGCACCTGATTCCGCCCGTGCAGAACATTGCGACCAGCTTTTGTTTTTGAGGATCGAGATTCGATTCGACGAACGCCGGAAGATCGCTGAATCTCCCGGTCGCCGGGTTCACCGCGCCGGCGAATGAACCGACCTGAAATTCGTAATCATTCCGCGTATCAAGCAAGTACACGTCGTCGCGGCGAATCAGTTCGTTCCAGTCGCGCGGACTGATATGTGTTCCGTTTCCGAGCGCGAAGTCGACCTCTTTCCTCAGCGTCACGATCTCGGGCTTGATCTTCACCAATCGGCGGCGGAATGGATTATCGGAAAAGAACGAACTCTTGTAAATGATCGAGGTTCCGAAGACCTCGCCGACACGCTCGACAAATTGCGGAATCTGATCGGCGGGCCCCGAAACCGTCGCATTGAAGCCTTCTTCGGCGATGATGATCGTTCCGAGGATCGAATGACCGCGCATCGCCTCCATCAATCGAACTTTGATCTCGGGCAGTCCCGAGAGCCGGCGAAACTCGTAAAAAGCAATGATCTGAACGTCCGTCATCCGAGCTTTTCCCCCGCGGCGAGCCGAATGCCGTTCAGAAAGTCCCGCACGTCCATCCGTTTCTTGCCCTCGATCTGAAGTTCGCCGATCTTGAGCTGCGACCCGCCGCCGCATTGGACAACCAGATCGCCGGCTTTCGCGAGCACTATCGTCCCTGGGTCAGAACCGTCGGTTTCGGCGACAGCTTCCGCCGACCAGATCGTCAGTTTCTTTCCTGCAAGCCCAGTAAAACTGGACGGAAAGGGCTGAAAACCGCGAATTCGATCGGCGATCTCGACCGCCGGACGTTGCCAGTCGATCCGGCCGTCGTCCTTCGTCATAATCGGAGCCAGCGTCGCCTGAGCGGCATCCTGCGGACGCGGCTGGATGTCCCCGAACCGGCGCAGCGTTTCCGAAAGCAGATCGGCGCCGTCGATCGCCAAACGGTTCATCAGGCTAACGGAATTCTCACGCGCGCCGATCTCTGTCTCGCGTTGAAGCAGGATATCGCCGGTGTCGAGCCCCTCGTCCATCAGCATCGTCGTCACGCCGGTGACCGTCTCGCCGTTGACGATCGCCCAATTCACCGGCGCCGCGCCGCGATACTTCGGCAGGAGCGAAAAATGAACATTGACCGCGCCCAGCGGAAAGGCGCCGAGGTACGCCGCCGGCAGGATGCGCCCGTACGCGACGACGACCGCGATGTCCGCGTCGAGCGCGCAAAAGGCCGCAACGGCTTCCGGCGTGCGGATCTTCGTCGGTTGACGCACGTCGAGTCCGTGAGCGATCGCGACATCCTTGACAGGCGGCGCGGTGAGCCGGTTGCCGCGTCCCGACGGCCGGTCGGGCTGAGTATAAACCGCGACCAGCTCGTGTCCGTCAGCGATCAGGCGCTCGAGACACGGCACCGCCGCGTGCGGCGTTCCCATAAAAACGATCTTCATTATTTTCTTCGCAAAAAGACCAAACCGTCAGAGAATGCGTCGGCTACATTCTCTGACGGTCGGTTGTTCGTGAATCGCTCAATACCCGCAATGATAGTTCGAGCCTTCGAAGACCCGTTCCCATTTGCCGTTCTTCTTCGCATACGCGCTGAAGCCGGCGCCTTCGAACGACTGAATATACGTGAACACCTCCGCGAATCCGTCGGCGTTGTAATCAAACGCATCAAGCAACAGTTCGTTATAGACGCCGCTATCGAGGGCGGTAATGTCTTCGCTCATCACCTCGGATTCTTTGATCGCCCTGAATTCACTGTAGCCGAATTCATACTTCCCTTCGGCGTTCTTTTCAGCGATGAAGAAGAGCAATGCACGCTCCTTGGCGGCCTTCTCGACCCAAAACGAACCGACCAGTTCGGCCTTCCCGTCCGAGTCAAGATCAAGCGCGGTGAGGTTGTGATATCTCAGATTCTTCGCAACGGCGGCGGGAATTTCGTTCTTCGCAAACTCGGCGCGCACCAGGGTTTCGGCCTCCGCTCGCTCGGCGGCCGTCGGAAGCCGGCGAACTCCGGATCCTTTGACGATGGCGTTCGTCGCGAGGCCCATCACCATTCCCTTGAGTTTTGCCCGCGTCGACGCGACCGTGACCTCAGCGAAGTTCCTGGAGCATTCGGCCTCCGGACTTGAACTCCTGACCGTTACGATACCGGCATCCGCGGCGCCGAAAACCAGCTTGTACTTGGTATTCAGTTTATAGTATGCGCCGACGAACTTCTTGATCGTCGGCGCATCGTCGCCGCCGTCCGATAGGGGTAGAAGCGTTCCGCGTTCGATCTTGGCGATCGGTTCGAGCGATTTACCGTCATTCAGGATGGCAAAGATCGCCGGTGCCGGTTTTGGAACCGGTTTCTTTCTCTGTGCCGTCGCCGGCACGATCAGTAATCCGATTAAAGCGGCGATGATAAATGTTCGTTTCATATCTTTTTTGCGATCGATTTGCCCTGCATAAACTGGAGCAAATACTCTCGTCCGCCAGCCTTCGAATCGGTTCCCGACATATTGAAGCCGCCGAACGGATGAACCCCGACGAGGGCGCCCGTACACTTTCGGTTGAGATACAGATTGCCGACGTGAAACTCGCGTTTCGCGCGCTCGAGGCGCGCCTCGTCGGCCGAATAAACCGAGCCGGTCAGGCCAAACTCCGTGTCGTTCGCGATCTCGAGCGCGTGATCGAAATCACGCGCCTTGATGATCGCCAGCACCGGCGCGAAAATCTCCTCCTGTTCGATGGTCGATCCCGCTTCGACGTTGTCGATGACGGTCGGCTCGATAAAGAAACCTGTCTCATCGTTGCCGTTTCCGCCGGCGAGGATCACGCCGCCTTCTTCGACTCCGATATCAATGTACTTGAGCGTCGCGTCGAACGATTTCTTGTTGATGACCGCGGCCATATTCGAGGCGCCGTCGGTCGGCTGCCCGACCTTCAGCAATTTTGTCTGTGCGACGACCTTGGCGACCAATTCGTCGTGGACCTTTTCATCGACGATCAGACGCGAGCAAGCCGAACATTTTTGTCCCTGGTAACCGAAGGCCGCCTGAACGGCGCCGGTCGCCGCCGCATCGATGTCAGCGTCATCCGCCACGACAATCGCGTCTTTTCCCCCCATCTCGGCGATGACGCGCTTGATCCAGATCTGCCCCGGCTGTGTCTTGGCGGCCAGTTCGTTGATGTGCAGACCGACCTGTTTCGAACCCGTAAAGGAAATGAACCGCGTCTTCGGGTGGGCCACCATCGCGTTGCCGGTGGCGGCGCTGCCCGTAACGAAATTCACGACGCCCGCCGGCAAACCGATCTCCTCGAGGACCTCGATGAATTTGGCGGCAATCGTCGGCGAATCGGAGGACGGCTTGAGGACGACGGTGTTGCCGGCGACGATCGCTGCCGACGTCATCCCGACCATGATCGCGAGCGGGAAATTCCACGGCGGAATGACCGCACCGACGCCGAGCGGAATATACTCGAACGAGTTCGTCTCGGGCAATGGCGACGGCGTGATCGGCTGCGGTTCGGCCCAGCGGATCATTTCACGTCCGTAAAACTCAAGGAAGTCGATCGCTTCGGCAGTATCGCCGTCGGCCTCGGCCCACGTCTTGCTGGTCTCGAAGGACATCCAGGCTGAAAAATAATGCTTCCGTTCGCGCAGAATCGCGGCCGCGCGGAAGAGATACTCGGCACGCTCGGCGGCCGGAACGTGACGCCAGGAATTGAAGGCTTCGGCAGCGGATTCGATCGCGCGCCCAACCAAGTTTTCGGCATCGACATCGACCACCGAGAACACTCCGACGACCTCCGTCTTGTTCGCGGGGTTGACGCTCCGGAATTTCTCGCTGAGCGTGATCTTCTCGCCATTGATCCGGAACTGATATTCGCGGCCGAGTTCGGCCCGCACCTGATCGATCGCCGCGCGCATCGCTTCGGCATTGGCCGGAACCGAAAAATCAGTGAACGGCTCATTCTTGAATTCATCCAAAACACGTTGTGTCTGCATACTTGAAATCTCCTCGATAAATTATGTTGATGATAGAAAGAGAAACGCCGTAAAGCAAGTGAGCCCCGAAAATAAAAAAGCGCCGATCGGCCTGGCGATCAGCGCTTTTCGAGTTCGAAGCGAACGGTTATCTGACCCGCATCGCCGGATCGCCGAACAACGTCCACGAAAGCCGAACGTCGCGTCCGCCGACAAGGCTTTGTTTCGCGTCCTTGACGAGATCGCCGACACGCGGAATCGCGCCGACGCCGATCTGATTATAGAAGCGCGTCGCCATGATCTCCTGAATATCCGGAGTTGTTTTGCCCGAAGACGCCCACGCCACCACCGCGCCGCCGTTCGGCGCCCTGATCGCCGTTTCAGCGAACGAATCGAATCCCGGAGCGGTAAAATAACCGTTGAGACAGGTCAGCAGCGTGAAGATCGTCAGATTGTTCTGATTCGTCAACAAAGGGATGTCGTTGCGATGGTAGAAATTTGATGCCGCCCAGAAAATGGTCGAGCCGTGGCCCGAGTAATTTACGAGATAACGGCCAAGATTCAGGTCGGCGAGCAACATATTCCGCGCATTCGGGTCCGATCGAGGGATGAAGTTCTTCGGCCACGACGGCGGCAGTTGCTGCGAAACGCGGTTGTTGACCCCTTCGAAGTCGTAACCGATCGGCAGGTCCGAAACGAACAAAGCGCCGCGGTTATACGCATTCGTCACGCTCCCTTCGAACTGCGTCACCTTGGCAAGCATCAGCGCCACGTCGGCCGAACTGCGCGCCGGGATACGGCCGACCGAGATTTCACTCAGACCGTCGTTGTTGAAGTCGCAGAGGGCTTCGTCGCTACCGGTTTCCTCATAAAGCGTTTCGACGAGTTTCGTCGGCACGTAGCTGTTGAACGCGGCGTTGCCGTAGTTCTTCGGATCGTAGGTCGCGTCCCCGAGAAGCATGATGTACTGCGGCGCAGCTGCCCAGTTGTCTTCGGCGTACTGAAAAAACTCCGTCATCGCGCCTGAACTTTGAGCGCCGTAACTGAATTCGTCAAAGATGTCGGCCACGTCGACGACCACGACATTCAGCCCTGAGGACGCCCGATAGGTCGCCCAGTTCTGCGCCTCCGCCATCCAGTCCCGATGCGTCACGATGATCATATCCGCGCTGCCCGACGGACTTGCAAGTTGTGACGGGAAGTTCTGAACGACGGAAAGCGGCGCACGAACGGCGGATTCTTCAACAGCGTACAAAACGCGGCCGCGATTCGAGGGGATCGCCACGTCGAACGTCGGCCCGTTGCCGACCACGCTGAGGCCGAGCACCGCGTCCGGGCTGTCCGGCGCGGTCAGATCGAAGACGCGGACGTTGGCTGAGGCAAATCCCGTGAGTCTGCTCGTCCGGTAGTTCGCCGTATAAAATGAAAGCTGGTTCTGGTCGGCCTCGAACCGACGGGAATAGTCCACGGCGACCGTGTTGATCACCGAATAATCGTTGACGCCCGCGAGACCTTTCATCTGAATGGTGTTCGTACCTTGAACAAGCAAGGCGGTATCGATCTCAAACTGCCCGTTTCCGGCGTCCTGGCCATTGAAACTTATCGTCGACGGCATCAACTGGCCGTTGATCGTGATCTCGACGTTGTGCGGATTGACCGTCAATCCCTGAAGGCTGATACGAACCGTGCTCCTCAGAACGCTGTAATCGATCGCCGAGATCGGAAGGCTGTACGAAAGCGCGGACGTATTGCCGACCAGTTGGGCGCTAAAAAAATTCTCGGCATCGCCGTTCAGGATACCGTTGAAGTACGAGGCGCGCTCCCGCCGCGTCAGGGTCTGCCCAAATCCGCTTGATGCGACCGGTGAACTGATCGGACGCATTACGCGTGTTCCCATTCTCTTTCCGCCGCTTGCACCGACGATCAGATAATACGTCTGCGTATCGCTTTCCAGCGTGTCCATTCCGACGCCATAAAATTCGATGAAAGAGTCGCCCGCGCCGACCGTTATCGCCTGCTCGCGGCCCTCAAGGAAAAGCTGCCAGTTGCCGCCCTGTGAATTTACGTCAAAACCCGCGTTCTGGAGTTGGGCACGCGTGACGCGGTAAAGTCCGTTTTGCTTGGTTACGATCTTGACTCCGGGCTGTGAAGCGACCCAGCGTTGCGTCGGCAGATCGGGCGGGAAGATATTTTCGGAAAACTGTTTTTGAAGGTCGCCCGGAACCAGATTCTCCCGCAATTCTACCGACCGACGCTTACCGATGGTCTCTCGCAGTTCCGCTTCCGAACGCCCGGCGATCGGAGCGATGTCAGGGACCACCTGCGGGGTTATCTTTCCATAACGCGTGCGTTTGCCGTTGAGCTCGACCGTTTCGACGATGTAAGAATTTGAGAGCCCGCCGTTCGGGTCAAAAAACGTATAGTCGCCGATGTAGTTATCGGCCAGCCGCGTGCGGAGGTAGCCGCCCGGTATGATCTCGGATTCGACCAACTCCGAACCGTTCTCGCCATTTCGGTAAACATAAAACCCGATGACGCCCCGTTCACCTTCGGTTGACCAACGCAGAAAAACCCCGTCGCCATCGGAAACCGCGACGACATTGTTGAATTTCAAAGCTGTTTCAGGCCGCACTGTTTTGGGTGCCGGACGCAGGGCTTTCTGACCGAAAACCACGCCCGACGAAACCGCCAGAACAAGAACCAGACACATCGGAAAAATTACCTTTTTCATAACCTCAATTCCCGGCACTAAAATGCCAACCCCCAAAATGTTCGATACAAGTGTTTAACAATTCAATTCCAATTTACTTAATTAGCATCCATTACGCAAGATTTTTGTTCCCGAAAGAAATGATCAATCCAACGAATACTTCAAAAACCTCCGTGTTTTTTGAAAGTCCCGGCAGTTTCCTTTAAGGTATTAGCATTATGAAACCAAGTCCCGTCAGCCGTTTTTTGAATTTGCGTTTCCCCGTCGCCGCACTGTTGATCGGTTTGCTTTTGGCTAACCTCGTCATTCTTCCGCAGAAAGCCGTCGCCGCATTCCGCGAGCCGGTTCGGGCGAAGCACGGGATCGTCGCGTCACAGCATCAGCTCGCTTCAAGGGTCGGGGTCGAGATCTTGAAAAAGGGCGGCAACGCCGTCGACGCCGCGATCGCCGTGGCATTGACACTGGCCGTCGTTTATCCGGAAGCCGGGAACATCGGCGGCGGGGGCTTTATGCTGATTCGATTCAAGGACGGCAAGACGCGTGCGATCGACTACCGCGAGATGGCCCCGCAGGCGGCCGATCGAAACATCTTCTTGAACGAAAAAGGAGAACTGATCGACGGCGAGGGCGGATCCGAGATCGGATACCGCGCCTCGGGTGTTCCGGGAACGCCCGCCGGACTCGATATGGCGTTTCAGAAATTCTCGTCGAAGAAACTTGCCTGGCGTGAACTCGTCGAACCGGCCCGACGGTTGGCGCTCGACGGCTACGTCCTGAGCCATCGGCTTGCCGAGCTTTTCGAAGCGTACAGTGAAAGCCTCTCCAAGTATGAGGACAGCCGAAAAATATTCCTGAATGGCGGAAAATACTTCAACGAGGGAGATATCCTGCGCCAGCCGGAACTGGCCGCGACGCTCGCCCGTATGCAGCGGTTCGGCGCCAGAGAGTTTTATACGGGCCAGACGGCAAAGCTGATCGCCGCGGATATGAAGCGCCACAACGGGCTCATCACCGCCGACGATCTGAAGAATTACCGTGCCGTCGAGCGCGAACCGCTGCGCGGCACATATCGCGGCCACGAGATCATTTCGATGCCGCCGCCAAGTTCCGGCGGCATCGTGATGCTCCAGATCCTGAACACGCTCGAACGCTATGATCTCGCTAAATTCGGCCATAACTCGGCGCAGAAGTATCACGTGTACGCGGAAGCCTCGAGGCGGGCCTTCGCCGACCGCGCCGTGCATATGGGCGATCCGGACTTCGCGAAGGTTCCGACGGCGCAGCTCATCGACAAGAATTACGCGCTGAAGCGCGGAGAAACCATCAATCTCACGCAAGCATCCAAAAGTTCGGAGATCGGGGCCGGCGAGGTGACCTTTTCCGAAGGAATGGACACGACGCATTTCACGGTCGTCGACGCCGGCGGCAACGTCGTCACGAACACCTATACCATCAACGATCTTTACGGTTCGGCGGTAACGATCAAGGGGACCGGGGTTTTGATGAACGACGAAATGGACGACTTCGCGGCGCGTCCGGGAAAACCGAATATGTTCGGTTTGATACAGGGTGAGAACAATTCGGTTCAGCCGAAAAAGCGTCCGTTGTCGTCGATGACGCCGACGATGGTGTTACGAAAGGACGGTTCGTTCTGGTTCGCCCTCGGTGCGCGCGGCGGACCGCGGATCATCTCGGCGGTAACGCAGACGGTGATCAACGTCATCGACTACGGGATGAACATACAGGCGGCGATCGATACCCCGCGGATCCATCACCAATGGTTTCCGGACGAGATCATCTACGAGCCTTTCGGGATGTCGCCGGACAGCGTCTCTCTGCTTTCGGGATTCGGGCACAAGTTCGCCGCGAAACCGATCAACATCGCTTCGGCGACGGGAATAATGGTCGATGAAGACGGTGTCAGACTCGGTGCGATCGACTCGCGAAGCGATGGCGAGGCTGTCGGCTATTAGTCTTTGATCTCTTTTTCGAGGAGTTTGGTCGTGGTTTCGGTGACGGGGTTCGTAACCAGATCGGCGGTTTCCTTCCATCGGCCCGGTCCTGCCGGTTCAAGTTCCGAAACCGGAACCGATGACTGCGGCGGCAGCGAACCGCGCGCGAATGAAGCATTCAGCTGTCCCGGCATCGCGAAGTCCGCCGATTCCACAAGCGAGTCCTGAGAAATCGGGGATTCGAACATTGCGGCGTAAATGATCCGCATCAGGCCGCCCATAAAACTCAAGATCGCGGTGATCGGAATGACGTACGGGGAAAGCCCGAACGCCGGTATCAGGATCGCGACGACGGGCAAGACAAGCAGACAACCGACGATCATCAACATTGCCCCTTGCTTGATTCCTTTCTTCCGTGGCGAATCGATCTTGTTCGATGTCTTGACAAGGTGGCGAACCGAAGCGCCGCCCGCGGCGACGACCTCAGCGACGCCTGTCAGCGAGAATCCGCAACCCGAACAAAACCGGATCAGATCGCTTGCCTGTTTCTTGCCGCATACGGGACAGAACATAGTGCTTTTGGTTCAGAGTCAGTTGGTTTCCTTGAAGATCTTGGTCGTGCCTTCGGTAACACTCGTCGGCTGCAGTTCGTTCGTATCGCGCCAGCTTCCGGGGGCCGGCGGAGCATAGGCGCTGACCGGGATCGATTGCTGCGGCGGCAGAGCATTCGGCGCCCGTTTGCCGCCGAGGAACTGCGCGGACGTCGCATCCGGTTGATAAGCCGGCACTCCGACGTTCAGTTTCATCTCCTTCGGCAAAAACATCCACGAAAGCAATATCAGCAGGAACGAGCCGAAAAATCCGAGGATCGCCAGCGAACCCGCAACTTCTTCCGGCGCGCCCGTGACGCCCGCCAAAGGAAGCAGGATCATCACCAGAACGACGAACCAGATCGCGGAGAACTTGAATCCGTTCTTGCGGCTTAACCACTTCGTGTTCGCGTTCAGGGCGCCCAGTTGCGGGAGCGTGCCGCCGTTGGCGACGACTTCGGCGACAAGATCAAGCGGCATTCCGCAGCGCGAGCAGAATCGCGTGTCTTCCGAAATCTGTTGTTGGCCACATCGTGGACAATGCATTGTTTTCTCCCGGGAATAGTTTTCTCTTGCCGAATCGCAGAAAAGCTTAACGCATTCTTGCACGAAAAAGTTTCGACTGCAAAGCACTAGCGCCGCGGCAGTTTGTCATCGGAAAAAAGGCGAAAAACGCCGTATGCGCGGCCAAGATAATGATCCGAACGGGCGATCGTGTCGAGCAGGATGTCGAATATCGAACGGAGTTTCTCGGGTGCGGGGATCAAACGCCGCAGGTCGGCGTCATCACCGAGAAAAGCAAAGCCCCGGACGCGCGTCGATTCGACCTCCGCGAGATACTCCAGGACCAGACCGTTTGTCGCGAGCATCTCCGGCAGCGTCCATTCGAACGGGTCGTCCCACAGTTTCGCGGTTATGCCGCCGAACGTCGATTCGACCGCCGCCGCGGAACGAAGGACGTATTCGCCGCACGAATTGATGGGAAACAAGGCTTCGGTCGCCCGCGGCTGCCAATAGAGTTTTCCTTCCGGAATCATCGAGACCAGATCGCAAGTCCGCAGGTGCAGTTCCCCGAAACGCCGTTCAAATGTATCCAGAAAATCGCGCATAAAAGAAAGAACGACAAGATTCTACCTTGCCGTTCTTCGTTTGTCATTGGAGTTCAGCGCGTTATCGCTTCCTGAAGCGCCGCTCGCTCTCGATGATTCCGAGGCCGTAGTTCTTTCCGTTCCAGTTCAAACCGTTCTGGAGTTTACCCTTGACGCCTACCTCGGTTCCCTTCGACGGCACACCGTTCTCGGTGAAGACCCAGATCGAACCGGTGCCGTCGTCGATCTTGTAAACGCCGCCACGGACCTTCGTAAAAGGAATGTTGATTCCGTACGCGTCGCGGACGACACCGGCGACGACCACTTCCTTGTTCTGGTACTTCGACGGATTCGCCTCGATGTCCGCAATGCTCTTTCGATCCGGACAGGCAACCGTCAGCAACCCGACCGCAAACAACAACCCGACGATCAATAGTTTTTTCATCTTTTCTCTCTCGTTCCCCTCAAAAATTCAACAGTTCACGGGATCGCTTTGTCCCGAAGATAAAGATTCGCAATCGCCGCAAAAGTTTGCCAACATTTTTGCGATGCACCGCATCTCAACCCGCGTTTTGAGAATATCGCGGGCTCTGCTATATTCCAGTTTTATTTAGACTTTCGAGGAGAATTTAAACGACATAATGAAGAAGTTCTACGGATTCGCGCTGACGGCGATTCTCGCCGCATCCTTTGCGGTTTCGGTCGCGGCCCAGAAGCCGCTTTCAAAAGACGAATCGTTTCAGCAGATCGCGAAACTATCAAATACGAAAAAGCCCGAAGACCGCGAAAAGGCGTATCAGATGGGCAAGGAATTCCTGACGCAATTCGGCAAGGACGCGGATGACAAGGTCAAGAAGATCAAGGCGTATGTCGAGAATTATCGCCTCGGCGAGTTCAACAAGGCCGTCGATGACGTCAAAATGGCAGACGCGCTGAAATACGGCAAGGACATTCTCGCCGACGAACCGGAAAACAGCTACGTCACGATGAATCTCGGTTATTGCGCACTGGATACGCTGACGAACAAGCAGGACAGATCCTTTGCGGCGGAAGGGATCGCGTATTCAAAACAGACGATCGCTTTGTTCGAGGCCGGCAAACTGCCGAAAGACTTCAAACCGTTCAAGGATCAGGCCGAAGTCACGGCATTGATGTATTACGCGATCGGAACGTTTTCGGTCGAGTCGGACCTGAAACAGGCGGCCCAGAGCTTCCAAAAGGCGACGACCTTCGAGTCACAGGTCAAAAGCAAGTCGTATCCGTATTACATCATCGCGTTTTATTACGAGCGGCTATATGAAGCGGCCGCGGCCGATTTTCAGAAGAAATTCGCCGGCAAACCCGAGGACGCGGCGATGAAGGCCGAACGCGCGGCGATCGATGTTTTGATCGACCGGATGATCGATGCTTACGCCCGAACCGTGAAACTCGCGGAAGCCGAGAACAATGCGAGCCTCGGAGTCTGGAAGGAGCGTTTGACCCAAATCTACAAATTCAGGAAAGGCGACGACAAAGGCCTCGCGGGATTCATCGGCGCGGTGCTTTCGACCCCGATGCCCGAGGTGATCCAATAACCGACAATCACGACGAAATGCACGCCGACGATAACATCGCGCTCGAAAAATTCCGCTTTTCGTCAAGCATCACCAACGACGTCTGGCATAAAAAGACTGACGCCAAAGCTTATGAATGGTGGTACTTCGACGCGTTGAGCGATGACGGGCGCGATGCAGTCGTCATTATTTTCCTCGACAACTTCATTTTTTCACCGCGCTACAATCGTTCGGACAACGACGGGAACCAGGCGCGGATTCCGGCGATCGCATTCTTTTATTATCGGGACGGAAAGATCCTTTACCGGGCCATCAATGAGTTCGAGCCGCACGAATTTGAAGCGGGCGACACCGAACCTCGCTGTCGGATCGGCGGAAGTTTCTTCGAATTAAGAACCGCCCCCTACGGCACCGGTTACCAGATCTCGATCAACGCCCAACTCTATAATAACTTCAAGCTTGAGGCCAACTTCGAGTGGCTGACCGTCGAGGGAGATTTCCGCCAGTCAGACAGCGTCGACGGCGCCCATCACTGGAACCTCGTCGCTCCGCGGGCAGACGTTTCAGGCAAGGTTTCGATAATCAGCGGGTCGGGAACACCGACCGACACGCTCCAGTTTCGCGGCACCGGCTACCACGACCACAATTACGACGACCGCTGGCTTCCGGCGACCGTTTCGGACTGGCAATGGGGTCGCGCGCATTTCAATGATGCGACGGCAGTCTTCTATCGCTACAACGAATGCCACAACGGCGGATGCGTCACAAAACTCCTGACGGTCCGGGACGGCGAACTTCGCGAGCGAAACGCCGAATTCAATGACTTCCATCAAAAACGCGACATCTTCGGGATCAAGTTCCCGCAGCGAATGACCTTTGTTACCGAGGACAGCGTGCGTTTGCGGGTCAAGCACATCAAAACCATCGACTCAAGCTTCTTCTATTTGCGGTTCCTGTCCGAAATGACGCTCACGCTGCGCGACGGGAAGCCGCGCAAGACGATCGGAATCACGGAGTTCCTGGCACCGAAGACCCTCAAGTACCGCTGGCTCGACTGGCTCGTCGATATGCGCATCGGCCGCGAAGGCAAAGGCGCGAAAATGGCCTGAAGGGATTGGGATTTGCGATTTGCGATTTGCGATTTGCGATTTGCGATTTGCGATTTCTGGGCTTTGATCTTTGGGCTTTGATCTTTGGGCTTTGGAATTTGGGCTTTGGAATTTGGAATTTGGAATTTGGGCTTTGGAATTTGGAATTTGGAATTTGGAATTTGGAATTTGGAATTTGGAATATCTGGAATCGCAAATCCCAAATCCCAAATCCCAAATCCCAAATCCCAAATCCCAAATCCCAAATCCCCAATCCCCAATCCCCAATCCCAAATCTATACCGGTTTGATCTTGACGGCGGTTCCGTAGGCGAGGACCTCGGTGCATCCCTGCGAGAACTCGGTCGAGTCAAAGCGCATTCCGATGATCGCGTCGGCCTCGATCTCGTGGGCGTGCTGAACCATCCGGCTCGTCGCTTCGCGGCGCGCGTTCTCGCAAACATGCGTGAACTCCTCGATGTTGCCGCCGACGATCGATTTCAGGCCGCCGACGATGCCGCGGCCGATTCCGGTGGCGCGAACGACGATCCCGCGCACGACGCCGCGATATTCGACGATCTCGTGGCCCGCGATCTCATTTCCGGTCGTAATGATCATTGTCTTGCCCTCCAATCCATATCCTGAATCTACATCTTCCAGACCGTCGCGGCAAGCCCGGAAACTATTCGTACCGCAACGCTTCGATCGGATCCAGGCGGCTTGCGCGATACGCCGGAACGACACCCGCGATGAAGGCGATGAAACCGATAAGAAGCATTATCAGGAGCAGCGACACCGGCCGGAACGCGACCAGATTGAATCCTTCGAATGACTCCAGAAAATACTTTGACGCGTATGCGTTGCCGGCCGTTCCGACGATCATCGCCCCGACGATTCCCGACGCCGCGCCCCAGAATCCGATCAGGATCGATTCCAGCGAAAAAAGAAAGAAAACCTTCGCGCGCCCCATCCCGAGCGCCTTCTGGAGACCGATCTCCTTTGTCCGTTCCATCACCGCGATGACGAGCGTGTTGATGATTCCGAATGAAGCCGCAAGCAGCGCGACGAAGGCAAAAAGGTTCATTCCGATCTGAAAGATGCCGATGGCGTCGTTCGTTCGTTTGCTCTGATCCGCGAATGTTTCTGCCTCATATCCTTTGGCGTCGAGTTTCTTCTTGATCTCTTCGATCTTGAGCGCGTCGGACGTGTTGAGTTGGAGCGTGAAATTGAAGATCCTGTTGTAGTTCGCCGAATCCTTTTGCTGCTCGTCGTAGATCGCCTTTTCCGTCTTCGAATCGATCGCCGAGAACATCGATGTCATCATTCCCTTGGTGGCAACGCCGACTATCTTCAGTTGCTTCGTTTTCATCGTCGCCGGATTCCCGGCCTTGTAACCGAGCGTGACCTCGCGGCCGATCAAACTGCCAAGGTCAGCCGACATCGCTTTCGCGATCCCGTACTGAAGAATTATCTGGTCGTCGCCACTGATCTGGCTGCCGGCCTCGATCTTTTGCACGATCCCGCGACCGAGCGCGTTGACGCTGGCCGCGTACTTCATCGAACCGTCAAGCGAAAGATATTCGGCCTGCACGCCAAAATTCGGCGACGCTGAACGGATCTCGGGAAATTCCTTCGCGAGCGCTTCGATCTGATCGACGCTGACGACCACAGAATTCGGGTCGAGTTCCTCGTTTTCCGGCTGCTGTTCGCGGTATTCTTTGACATCGCCTTCCGCCTTGTTCTTCGGCATTTCGAACTTACGCCGCACGAAAAGAATGTCGTTCCCTTCAAAATTCTTGATCTGTTTGTCGATATAGTCCTTGAGTCCGTCACCGAGCCCGTTCGTCAAGGTCAGAGTGAACGCCCCGACGAAGATCGCAAGAACCGTCAGGATGGTTCGCAGTTTGTTGCGCAAGAGATTGCGGTTCGCCGTGATTATGAGGTCTTTGAGTGTCATTTGGCGTCTCCCGAGCGCGTCTCGGCCATTATCCTGCCGTCTTTGAGTTCGATCTTTCGCGAGCATTTCGCCGCCAACTCCCCGTCGTGCGTGACGATCACGACGGCGATGCCGTTTTCCCGGTTGAGCCGAAACAGAATGCTCTCGACCATTTCGCCGGTCGCCGAATCGAGATTGCCGGTAGGTTCGTCCGCAAAGATCACGCGCGGTTCGGAAGCGAGCGCGCGGGCAATGCAGACGCGCTGTTTTTCACCGCCGGAGAGATCTTTTGCGGGCTTCTTCGCCTTGTCTTCGAGGCCGACTGCCCGGAGAAAGTCCATCCCGCTCGCTCGCCGTGCGTTCGTCCCGATTCCGCGTATCTTTAAGGGAAGCACGACATTTTCGAGGACCGAATCGCGGCCGTTGAGATAGAACTGCTGGAATATGAAACCGAACTTCTCGTTTCGAAACCGATTGAGCTTCCTTTCCGAAAACGTCGAGATCTCCTCGCCGTCGAACGTCAAGGATCCGCTTGTCGGGGAATCGAGACACGCGAGCAAATGCATCAGGGTCGATTTCCCGCTCCCGGATTTGCCGACGATCGCGAGACAGTCGTTGTCCGCGATCTCGACCGAAACGCCGTCAAGAGCGCGAAACTCGTCGTGTCCCTGGTGATAGATTTTTGTCAGATCTGTGGCTTTTAACATTTCATTGAACGATGATGCTCATACGTGAATGATTGAAGAAATGTTCGCCGCGCGTCCAACTTTCCGAAGTGACCAACGAAATCAGCCGGTTCGGCTGGTTATCCAATCAGGCAATTGCGCGATCCGTTCGAGCGTCGCGAAATTCTTGCCGCGAAGATCATTCTCCGCGACCCGGTCGTGAAACCACTCGGTCTCATAAGGAACGTGAACCGCAAGCCCGCCGATCTCGACAACCGGCAGAATATCGGAACGGAGCGAATTTCCGACCATCAGGAAGGCGGACGGAGCGATCCGGTGACGCGCCAGAATCCCGCTGTAGACCGCCGGGTGTTTTTCGGAGACGATCTCGACGGCGTCGAAAAAGTCTCCGAGTCCGGAGCGCGCGATCTTCGTCTCCTGGTCAAAAAGGTCGCCCTTAGTAATGACCATCAAACGATACTTTCCGGCCAAAGCCTCGACCGTCTCGCGGACGCCTTCGAGAACGTCGATCGGCGAGGCCATCATCGACCGTGCAAACCCGAGGATCTCGGTGATCTCGGATCCGGCGACGCGGCCTTCGGTCAGTTCGATCGCAGTTTCGATCATCGACAGCGTGAAGCCCTTGATCCCATAACCGAAGTGCGCGATGTTGCGCGACTCGGTATCGTCGAGGCGCTGCTCGATCCAATCAGGAGTGTGATACCGCCCCAAAAGCGTTTTGAATTTTTCCTTGGCTGAGATGAAGATCCGCTCGTTGTGCCAGAGCGTGTCGTCGGCGTCAAAGGCAATCGCAGTAATCATTTTTCTTGTTCCGGTTCGTCCATTCGGGCAATCATAACCGAACGAATTCTGCTAATCAAAGCAGTTGCAATGGTTTACCTAAATTGCCCGCGGCCGAAAAAAAAGTCTTGCCTTGGCCACCATATTTTGTGCTAAAATACTGAACGAACACAATACGTTAAGGAGGGCAAGCTTGATGTTTTGCTGGCATTGCAACCACGAATTAGAATTGAATTTTCAGACGACCGATCTTTCGTTCAAGTTTTATTATTGTTCGCATTGCGACAAATGGTATGAAATGAGAAAGGAAAAGGAAAGAGTAAACGGCGCGGTTCCGGTCAAGTTTTTCGAACTCGACTCGCGTCCGAACCTCCCGGTCGCGGCCTAGCCGCGGATCGCGTTTCAAATCAAAAAAGGTCAGACTGCCCGGTGCGTCTGACCTTTTCTTATTCTTGGCGGTCACTTTCGCCGTCTCGTGTCCTTTCGCATCGGTTTCAGCTGCTCAGCCGTCTTCCTAAGAGACTCTTCGCACTCTTCGTTTAGCTCACTGACTACTTCAAGAACCTTCGGGAGTATTATCTTCTGCGCCAACTCCATCGACTCGAGCATCAGTGGTTGCGCCGTTTTGAGGGTCTTAATTCCGGTCGGCGTGCCGTAAAACGCAATCAGGTCGCGAATCTCGTCCAATGTATAGAACTTGTCATAGGCGAGCATCGTGATCTCGTCGACCATTTCGTTGAAATTGACTCGTTCGATAAGGCGGTTCCTGAAAGTCTCGCGGTCCCTGCTCAGTTTTTCAAAGAGTATTTGCTCCAGTTTCTTCCGTTCGGACGCCGAAAGATCTTTTCGTTCGGCAACCACGGATTTGATGATCTCGTTTTCCGCCACATCCTGCTGGCGAAGGAAGGCCTGAATAAAATCGTTCGAATTTATGTGCGAATTGAGGATTTTAACAAGCTCTACAAGGTCGGCGCGTTTGTCCTCCGAAACCGTTGTTTGGGCGCCCGCCGCGATCGAACCGACGGCCAGCAACGCGATGATCAGAACTGTTCGTTTCATATAGCCCCTCCAAGCAAAGTCTTCTCGGATGATACCGCGTTTTCCACGATTTGTTGAGCAATGAGGCGCCGGCCTTCCGCCCTATGCCAGGAGTTGGCGCAGTACATACGGCAGGATCCCGCCGTTCTTGTAGTATTCGACCTCGATCGGCGTGTCGATGCGAAGCGTCAACGAAACGTCCTGCGTCGTCCCGTCCTCCCTGTGGATCCGCAGTGTCACGTCCTGGCGGGGCTTGACATCGGTTCCCTCGAGCCCAATGAGATCGAACGTCTCATCGCCGCCGATCCCGAGCGTTTGGGCGTTCTCGCCGTCTTTGAACTGCAGCGGCAAAACGCCCATTCCAACCAGATTCGAACGGTGGATGCGCTCAAACGACTGCGTGATCACGGCCTTAATGCCGAGGAGGCTGGTTCCCTTCGCCGCCCAGTCCCGCGAACTTCCGGTGCCGTATTCCTGGCCTCCGAAAATGATCATCGGCACCTTGTCCGAGGTGTACTTTTTCGCGATGTCGAAAAACGCCGCGACTCGCCCGCTTGGCCGATGGATCGCGTAGCCGCCTTCCTTCGGGGCGACCATCAGATTCTTGATCCGGACGTTGGCGAAAGTGCCGCGGAGCATAATATGGTCGTTGCCGCGTCGCGAACCGTAGGAATTGAAGTCGGGCGGCTGGACCCCGCGTTCCTGAAGATAACGGCCCGCCGGCGAATCAGGCTTGATCGCTCCGGCCGGCGAAATATGATCGGTTGTTACCGAATCGCCGAAAACCGCCAGGGCCCGGGCCCCGTGTACGTCTGCAAAATGACCGGTCTCCATCGAGAATCTCTTGAAAAACGGCGGTTCCTGAATATACGTCGAGTTTCTCTGCCATTCGTAGATCAACCCGACCGACGAAGGAATCGAATTCCAAAGCGGATTCTGCTCGGCAAAGTCGCTGTAGAGCCGGCGATAGGTTTCGGCATCGAACGCCGCCATCATTACTTCGGCAACCTCCTCGGACGTCGCCCAAATGTCGGCCAAATAGACGTCGTTGCCGTCCCGGTCCTTGCCGACCGGTTCCTTTGTAAGATCTTTGTTGACCGTTCCGGCGAGAGCATACGCCACCACGAGCGGCGGCGATGCAAGGAAGTTCGCCTTGATGTTCTGGTGAACGCGCGCTTCGAAATTGCGGTTTCCGGACAGAACCGACGCCGCGATCAGGTCGTTTTCGACGATCGCCCGCTCGATCGCCGGATGAAGCGGTCCCGAGTTGCCGATACAGGTCGTGCAGCCGTATCCGACGAGATTGAATCCGACCTCATCGAGATACTGCTGAAGCCCGGTCTTCTCGAGATACTCGGTGACAGCGCGCGATCCGGGTCCGAGCGATGTCTTGACCGCCGGCCCGACGCGCATTCCGCGCATCGCGGCTTTTTTGGCGACGATCCCGGCCGCGAGCATAACGCTCGGGTTCGACGTATTCGTGCAGGAGGTGATCGCGGCGATCAGCACGTCGCCGTTGCCGACCCCGACCTCCGTAGCCCGGATCTGCTTGTTGCCGTACATCGGCATTATGCGGTTGTCGTGATTCTCCCGGGTCATATCCACGTTGACCCGTTTGTTGAGTTCTTCCGCGGGTTTGGCGTAGCCGTTTTCGGCGACCGGTTTCGAGAACAGTTCGGCAAACTTCGAACTCAGGTTCGAAAGATCGATCCTGTCCTGCGGACGTTTCGGTCCGGCAACCGAAGGCACGATCGTCGCGAGATCGAGATCGAGCACGGCCGAGTAATCGACGTCGCCGGCGAGCGGGATCGCGAAGATCCCCTGCGCCTCGTAGTAATTCCTGATCGTCGCGATCTGTTCGTCAGTGCGTCCGGTCGCGCGAAAATAGTCGAGCGTCTTTTCGTCCGACGGGAAAAAGCCCATCGTCGCCCCATACTCAGGCGCCATATTGGCGATCGTCGCCCGGTCTGTGGCCGCCAGATTTCGCGCACCCTCGCCGTGAAACTCGACGAACTTCCCGACCACCTTCGCGGCGCGCAGCATTTCCGTGATGCTCAGGACGAGGTCCGTCGCCGTCACGCCTTCGTTGAGCTTTCCCGTAAGGTTAACGCCGACGACGTCCGGCGTCAGAAAATACACGGGTTGCCCGAGCATTCCGGCTTCGGCTTCGATGCCGCCGACACCCCAGCCGACGATCCCGAGCCCGTTGATCATCGTCGTGTGCGAGTCGGTTCCGACGAGCGTGTCGGGAAAGAAAACCCCGTCGCGTTCGAAAACGCCGCGCGCGAGATACTCCATATTGACCTGATGGACGATCCCGATTCCCGGCGGCACGACCTTGAACGAATCGAACGCCTGCGTTCCCCATTTGAGAAACCGGTAGCGCTCGGCGTTGCGATCGAATTCGATCTCAAGATTCACGCGATACGCGTCCTCGCTCGCGGTGAAGTCAACCTGGACGGAGTGATCGACGACGAGGTCGACCGGCACGAGAGGTTCGATCAATTCCGGATTCCGGCCCATTCTCGCAACCGCCGAACGCATCGCCGCGAGGTCAACGAGAAGCGGAACGCCGGTAAAATCCTGAAGCACGACGCGCGCGACGACGAACGGTATCTCCTCGGTCCGCTCGGACTTCGCCGCCCAGTTCGCCAACGCCCGGACGTTTTCTTCGCTGACCTTTCGCCCGTTGTCAAAATTCCGAAGAACCGATTCAAGGACGATTCGAATTGAGACCGGCAGCCGCGAGATTCGGCCGACGCCCTCGGCTTCGAGCTGCGGTAACGAGTAGTAAATGCCGTCGGCGCCTGATCCGGTTTTGAAGGTTCGCCGCGTGTTGAAGAGATTGTGTGTCATAGGTTTGAATCCGAGAAAAAAGTTGTCGTTCGTCAAACTGCAATTCTAGATTTCACTTAACGAAAACTCAAGCGTTAATTAGTTTTAGTAATTTTTTTCATCTGACCGACCGGACAGATTTCTCAGGCTAATTAATATCCCGGCAAGCCCTCGCCGGCGGCCGGGAATCCACGGATATCCGAAACCCAAGGCGTCCCGCGCAAAGCCGGAGACGGGCTTTGCGAATCGTTTGAAACAGGCTATAGTCAAAGTTCGGTCCGGGAATACTGACAAACTCAAGGCTTTTGGCCTGGCGACCTGAAACACGGTCGTTCCGCGGACTTTTCTTCAACATAATGAACGACGGCGATAGTAGTAAGAATGTTTCTGGCAAGGTTTTCTCCGCGAAAATTTGTCCAACGCCTGGCGCGCATTCCGGCGCGCATCCGTCGTAATCTCTCCAATTACAGGCTTGTCGCCTACATCGCCGTTCTCGGCCCCGGAATCATCGCCGCCAACGCCGGCAATGACGCGAGCGGCATCGCCACATATTCAACGGTCGGAGCCGGCTACGGTTACACGCTCCTTTGGGTCTTCATTCCGATGATGATCTCGCTGATCATCGTCCAGGAAATGTGCGTCCGGATGGGTGTGATCACCGGCCAGGGGCTCGCCGACCTCATTCGCGAGCAGTTCGGCGTTCGCTGGACGGCGCTGATCATGCTTGCGCTATTGATCGCGAATACGGGCGTCATCATCTCGGAATTCGTCGGCATCGCCCAAGCCTCGGAGCTTTTCGGAATTCCCCGCTACCTGACGATTCCGCTCACCGCCGGACTGATCTGGTGGCTCGTCGTAAAGGGAACCCAAAAACGCGTCGAACAGGTGTTCCTCGCGATGTCACTGGTCTTTCTCGGCTATGTAATCTCCGCCTTTCTCGCAAGACCCGTCTGGTCTGATGTCGGCACACAGCTTCTTGAACCGAATTTCGAAATGCATTCCGGTTATCTGTTCACCGTGATGGCGCTCATCGGCACGACGATCACGCCGTTTATGCAGGTCTATGTTCAGTCGTCGGTGGTCGAAAAAGCGCTCGACGAAGAAGATCTGCCGCTCGCCCGCGCAGATGTCGTCGTCGGAACGATCTTCGCCTGCCTGATCGCGGCGTTCATCGTCATCTGCACGGCCGCGACGCTCCATCTCCGCGGGGTGACGGAGATCGACTCCGCCGCGACCGCCGCCAACGCGCTCGCTCCGGTCGCTGGCGAATATGCACGATATCTCTTCGGAATCGGGCTTTTCGGTGCGGCGATGCTCGCAATGGGAGTCTTGCCGCTGGCGACCGCCTACAGCCTGAGCGAGGCACTCGGATTTGAAAAGGGACTCTCGCGTTCGTTTCGCGAGGCGCCGATATTTCTCGGGATTTTCACCGCGCTGATCGTCGTCGGGATGGTCGTCGCGATGATTCCGCATATCCCGCAGATCAAACTTCTTATTTTTACCCAAAGCATCAACGGCGTACTGCTGCCGTTCATTCTGGTCGCCATCGTCTCGCTCTCGTCGAATCGTGAGATCATGGGCGAACACGCGAATGGAGTCATCTTCAAGATCGTCGCCTGGCTCATCACGGCGGTCGTTTCCACCTTGTCGCTGATGTTGATTGGAAAAGTCATCGTTGATATGTTTTAATCCGTTTACCCAAAATCCGGCGCGAATTTTCAAATTTTTATGGCGATTTCCGAACTCCGAAAAAAGACCTTCGTTCTGATCTTCTACGCCGGGATCATCACGATCCTGCTGCTCCTGACACCGTCCGACGAGACGGCTCGAAGTTATCTCGGCGCGCAGTTCCCCGAAATGGAAAGCAGCGGCGCGATGGCGACGCAGGTCGGTCAGACGATCGTCAGCCTGGTTCTCAATGTCCTCCATATCGTCAAGATATTCTTCTGGATGGCGCTCGTCATTATGTTCGTGCGCTACGTCAACTTCTTTGTTTTCAACATTTTGCTTCGGAACTCGACGCAAAGCGAGGTGTCGTCGCTGATAAAGTCGGTTGTTTCGATCATCGTTTCGATCGTCGCCTTTTTCATCATCTTCCAATCGCAGTACCCGAAGGTCGAACTTGCGCCGCTGTTTACCGGATCGACGATTCTTGGGATCGTCGTCGGTCTCGCGTTGCAGGACACGCTCGGCAACCTCTTCGCCGGGATCGCGCTTCAGGCCGACCAGCCGTTTCAGGTCGGCGACGTCATCAACCTTCAGAACAACCGCTGGATGGGCGTCGTCGAGCAGGTTTCGTGGCGCGGCGTGAAGATCCGAACGTTCCAGAACAAGATCGTCGTCATCAGCAACGCGGTGCTCGGTCGTGAATTCATCGAGGTCGCGCCGAAGGACAATCTGAACGCCCGGCTCGTCTTCTTCAACACGCTTTATTCGAAATCGCCGACAAAGACCATCCATTTGATCAGGGATGTCGTGTCCCGTGCCGAGAACGTTTCGCCGAAGTTCCGGCCGATCGTGCGGATCAGGAATCTCGGCGACAACGGGATTGATTACGAAGTGAAATACTGGCTCGAGGACTACTCGAAGTTCAACGATACGGACGCGCTTGTCAGACAGCGCATTTGGTACGCGTTTCAGAGAGAGGGTATCCATTTCGCGTTTCCGACGCGGACGCTTCATTTTGAGAAACAACCCTTCGAGCCTGATTCCGCCGAAATGTTCAGCGAGATCTTTCTGCGGCTTAACGAAGTGACGCTTTTTGCGCCGCTGACCGACGACGAAACGCGTCGCATTGCCGAAAAGGTCGTCTCGAAGATCTTCTCGCCGGACGAACCGATCGTGCGCCGCGGCCAGGAAGGCAGTTCGATGTTCATCATCCATCGTGGCTCGGTCAAGATCCAGATCCGCGAAGAAGGCAAACCGAAGGAGGTAATGAGGCTCGCCGAAGGCGATTTCTTCGGCGAAATGGCGCTCTTTACGGGTGAACCGCGGGCGGCGACGGTGATCGCCCTCGAGGAAACGGAGGTCCTCGAGATCACGCACGACACTTTGAAGCCGATCCTTGAAGACGACCCGGAATTGGTCGAGCGCTTCAGCGAGATCATCGAAGCGCGTCGCGCCGAACTCCACGAGGCTTCGACAGCGATCACGCTGTCGGGCGAGGCCGGAAAGTCAGGGGTGTTCGAATCGATCCGAAAGTTCTTCGGCCTCAAATGATTTCGCAATCAGGGCCGGGCTGCCGCACGATATCATTCGGGCGGGCCGTTCGCCACGAAGTCGAGGTCCGTGACATCGTCTGCCGCGCCGACTACGCGGCTCGGCACGGCAAACACGAATCGCTTCGAACTTACCGAAACGACGTAGACCCCGCCCGCCTCGAGCCCCTCGAATTTGTAGTATCCGAACGAACCGGTCACGACCGTTATCGGCTCCGTGAGACCGCCGCCCGCGATCGTCACCGTCGCATTCCTGATTCCCTGTCCGGCGGATGTCAGGACGCGCCCCGCGATCGAAACGTTGGCCGCGGTCGGCACGAGCGGCCCGGCACCGGTCCAGCGTGAAAACGACGTTAAACCCGCGACCGGGCCGATCACGTGGTTCACGGCATCGACGCAAGGCGCGAGACACATATCCGTGTCAAATCCGTTGCCTTCGCGTCGCCAGACCCGATAATTCGCCTCATTGCCGACGGCATCGACGGCCGGGTAAAAGAACCTCAACGTCGCCGTCAGTTCACCCGTTTCATCGATCTGCCAGTTGCGCGTCAGAGACTCGAGCGGATCAAAGCCGGTGAGTCCGGCATCGAACGATCTGATCGTCAGGCTAGAAGGATTCGCGCCGAGATCCGTGACGATCACTTCGACCGGCGCGTATCCGTTCTCTCCGATCGGGAACTTGAAGGTTTCCGGGCTCGCGCAAAAAATCTTTTCCAAGCCGCCGTTCACGTATTTGCCCTCGTCGTCAGCGGGCGTGATCGTCGCCGGACAACCGATCGAGAGCGTATGCGCGCCGGTCGATATTACGCCGCCAAGTGCGAGATCCTCGATAACGAGCACATTGCCGCCGAGCCACGAACCGTTCGAAAGCGCGATGTGGGCGTAGGTTCCCTCGGGCACGCCCGCCGCGCCGACCGAATAAAGATTCGGGCTTGTCGGTCCGGTATCGGTCGTCAGATTTCCCGCCAGATCGCAGGCCTCGACATAATAGGCGACGGCACTTCCAACATCGTTTCCGGGGATCGCGCAGTTGTACGGACCGCTGCCCGAACACGGGCTCGATGCGAAAGCCCCGCCGTTGACCGAGTATTTCACCGAGACCCAATCGATCCCGAGATCATCGGTCGCCGTCACGATCAGCGGAATGTCATCGACGGACGGCGTGGACGCCAGCGGTGCATATGTGATCGAAGGCAATTCAGTATGGATCCGCCAATTGTGGAATGCGGGCGTCGGGTCGATGTTTCCCGCGTTGTCGATCGACCTGACCTCGAACGTGTAAACGCCATCGGCGAGTCCGACGTAAGTGACCGGTGAGGTGCACGGTACAAACGCATCGGTTCCGAGACGGCATTCGAACGACAACGGCGCGTCGAAATTGCCGGCGGCGAACGGGTCGGTACCGCTGAAGGTAAATGTCGGCGACGAATCGTTGCTCGGGTCGGGAGGATAAGAATCGATCGTCGTCGTCGGCGGCAGGTCGTTGTCGGCGATCGTCACCGTTCGTGAGGTCGGGGATCCGAGGACAATTCCGGATGACGGATCGGAGATCGTCAGCGTCGCCGTTTCGGTTCCCTCAACCAGGCCATCGTCGACGATCCCGAAAGTTGCGGTTCCGATGACCGCACCGTTCGGGATCGTGATCGTCTGGCCGCTCAGCGTGTAATCGCCGGCGGTGACGTTCATTCCCGAGACGCCGAGACTGACCGTTTGGTCGCCGACTACCGCGGCCGAAGAATTTGCGGTAACGGTTATTTGAGTCCCCGCCGCCTCGCTTCCGTTATCTGAGCTGACCGACAGACTGACCGCCGGCGGCGTGACAATCCAAACAAAATCGTCAGTCACAACCGCTCCCGGAATCGTCAACGGCCCGGCTCCCTTGAAACTCGCGAGCGTCATCGAGGCGCTGGTCGCGGTTCCGCCCCACGATTCGGTCGTTTCGAAACTCCCCGTCGCCGAAACCACCTTGTAGGCGAATTCGTGATAGTTCGCCGATGTGAGATACCTGAAACCGTTGGTCCAGGTGTTGCCGAAAGCGCGCGAACCGCCGAGGTGGAGACCCGCGATCAGAAGTTCGTCAGCCTGCGTCGTGACGGGTGTCGCGCCGCTCGAGATGCTCGAAGCGCTCGCAAGATTATTCGCCGCGCCCGTGTCAAAAACGCTCGCCTGTTCCGACTTCAGACCGGCATACTCGAAAAGCGTGAGGCTCATCGACGAGACGTTCCCGCTCGCGGTGAGGGTTACGCTTTGCGGCTCAGCCGCTCCGGCGATCTTGTAGAAAACCACCGCCCGCGGGCTGCTCGACAAGGTATTCGCGACCGCGAGCTGCCAGCCCGCGGGCATCGTCGGCGTCCTGCCGGTGCCGAAGCGGCCCTCCGCGATGAGCAGATTGCCGGGAGTCGGCGCATAGGTGTAGGCAAGCGTCACGGAATTGACCCCGCTCGGCGTGATGTTGTTGGTGATCGCCTGGATCTGCTTGATCGGAGCAGTCCGCGTCGAATCCGGGTCGCGCGCCGTGACCACCGCCGCATACGGGCTGCCGGTTCTCGCTCCGGCCGGGATCGTGCCGGTGATGAGTCCGGTCGCGGAGTCGATGCTGAGCCCCGCCGGCAAGCCCGTGGCGCTGTACGTCAGCGAGTCATTGTCGGCGTCGGTCGCGGCGGCCGAAACGCTGATCGCCGCGCCTTCGGGATATGAAAGGTCGGAAAGGTTCAGGACGGGCGCCGAATTCAGTATCGTGATCGCCGCGGACGTACGCGGCGTACTGCTCGCGGTCCCGTCGGATGCGGTCGCGCGAACCGAAATGATGTCGCCCTTGTCGCCGTTGCCCGGAACCGAAAGATCGAGCGTCGAGCCGGTTTCGCCGATGATCGCCGAGCCGTTCCTGAGCCACTGATACGCGAACGTCAACGGGTTGCCGTCATCGTCGCGGGCATTGACTGTCGCCGTCAGAACATCATTCGTTTTCGGATCCGTCGGGCCCGCCGCGACCGAGGTCACGACCGGCGGCGTGTTGCCGCCCGCCGGAACCGAGATCTCAAAGAGCTTGCCGTCGTTCTCGGTCGGGACGCTGTCGTTGTCGACGGCGCGGTCGACGATCCAAATGTTCCACCTGCCCGAGCCGTTGCTGGCCGGCGCCATCGTCATTCCCGAAAGATATCTCAGTCCGGCGATCCCGCTCGCGTCGATGATCCGGACGAGCGTTCCACCCTTGGTAAATTCGTAGATCTTCTTGTTGGAACTCGGCGAATTCAGCACGCCGACGAGCAGCGTGTCGCGCGCCTCATCGATCGTAAGTCCTTCGGCGTCGATCGCGCCGTTGCCGATATCGAAATGGGTTGCGACATCGTCGCCGTCACCGAAGATGCCGTTGACCGGATCGATCCGGAAGACCTGCGGGTTGACCGGCGTCGTCTGGCCGTTGAGAAAGAACAGATGCCCCGTCGCCGGATCGAAGACCGGATCTTCCGTGTCCGGTGACGAAGTTCCGATGATCGGGTTGGTGTTGATCGTCCGCAGGCCGTCGTCGGCCGTACCGAACCGTCCGTCGGCGCCGGGCTGCACGAGATAGATCCGGCAGGTCGCGCTCGGCTGGTCCGTCGAAACGAACAACGTGTTTGTCACCGGATCGTAGTCGGCTCCGGTCGGTTCGTCATTCGTGATACCGCCCCAGACGAGTGTCGTCCCGCTATCGGTGACAGCTCCGTTCCGCGTGATCTGCCACATATTCACGCCGTGATAGCCCGCGCCCGTTGTCTCGTCGACCTCGGAGTCGACGACGATCAGGCGGTCAAGAGTCGGGTTATAGGCGATGCCGGCCGGGTCGGGGCTCGCGGGTGAGAACAGTGACGTGTCGATGGTTTGAACGAGGCTCGCGGTTACCGTTTCGGCCTCGCCGCCGTAAACCGGCAGTTGATCCGGAACCGGCATCGCCGACAAACTGCCGGCGCGCCGTCCGGCCTCCGCGCCGGCCCGCCAAGATCCTTGATACGACGCCGCCACAAGCGTCGAGATGAACGCGAGAACCGAAAAACCGATAATGATCGCTCGCACACGAAATCGGGATGAATTCGTCTTCGAAGCAACGCGCCGTCCATCCGTACCCTTTTCACCGCACATAACGCCTCCTTTTCGGCGAAAACGCCGAAAAAACGATCCGTGAAACACTTTTACCGTTAACGGGGCAAGTCTTGTGCCTCTGCGGGTTGATCGCTAAATTGTGCGCTGACAGGTTTTAGGCGGTTTTGCTTTCTCGACGGCATAGCCGTAAGCGGGAGAATTCACCCATTTCTGTCGGAGGATTGCGCGTGCGGCGACGCAGAAACTGAAGGCAAAGGCATCAAATGCCGCTGTGATCGAGTCCGGGACGAGCGAAGCAATCGGGTTATCGGAACACGCGATCGAACCGGTCAGAGTGTTTTTGCGAAACCGTTTGAGCATTTCGCGTGTTTAGTGCTGACGAAACAAACTGCTTCGCGATCCGGCGGAGCGTCCGATGGCGCACCGGATTGAATTTCAGCCTCGAATGGCTGAAAACGAAAGAAGTCCTGTTCTTCGTGTATCTTCGAGCGCTTCGTGGTTTCAAGATACAAACACGCATAGATCGATGTTTCCGTGTCGCGAGACCGGAATGCCTTGGCGGGATCCGGCGGAGCGTCCGATGGCGCAACGGATCGAATCTCAGCCTCGAATGGCTGAAAACGAAAGAAGTCCTGTTCTTCGTGTATCTTCGATCGCTTCGTGGTTTCAAGATACCCAAACGCGGGTATCGATATTTCCGGGTCTTGGAACCGTAATGCCTTGGCGGGATCCGGCGGAGCGTCCGATGGCGCAACGGATCGAATTTCAGCCTCGAATGGCTAAAAGCGAAAAAACTCCTCTTCTTCGTGCCTCTTCGCGCGCTTCGTGGTTTCAATCCAAATTACGTAATAGAAAATTTCTTTCCGGCGAAACCCGCCAAAAACCCGAAAAATGGCATTTCTTATGTTGTTTTTCGCGTATTTCGCGGGAAATTGCTTTTTATGCGTAATCTGGGTTCAAGATACCCAAACGCACACATCAATGTTTCCGGGTCGGAGGACCGGAATGCCTGGGCGGGATCCGGCGGAGTTTCCGTTGACGAAACGGATTGAATTTCAGCCTCGAATGGCTAAAAGCGAAAAAACTCCTCTTCTTCGTGCCTCTTCGCGCGCTTCGTGGTTTCAAGATGGCACGATTCGGAGTGCCTTCAAACGACGTCGTTGAGGAGAATGGCGGCGAATAGCGGGATCATTATCTCGTGATGGCCGGTGATCGAAAATCCTTTGCCGGCGCCGTTCGCGGTCGGACGGCGAACGACGTTCGTCAGCGGGCGGTAATGCTGTATGAAATCGAAATTTGCGGTAGTGATGTCGTTGAGTTCGTTCCCGAGATTGCGGACAACGGTCACCGCTTTCAGGAATATCTCCGGCAAAGTCACCGCCGAACCGATGTTCAAGTAAACCCCGCCGCCGTCCAACTCGCGGACGATCGAACAAAATAGCCGGAAATCCGTGTGCGACGATCCGCCGAGCGAGGCACCGTCGGCGTTCGGATGGAAATGGCCGATGTCGGCGCCGATCGTCAGGTGCGCGGTGAACGGAACCTTGTTTTCGTAAGCCGCGCAAAGCAGCGACGCCTCGCGATTCGCAGGTTGGCGCGCCGACAGCTCCCGGCCGAGCGCCTCGCCGAGTCCGATGCCGTCCTCGACCGCCATTTTCGCCGCCGCGTTCAGGATCTCGCCGGTTTCCCGCGCCGCACCGAAATCACCTTCGCCGAGGCTCGCATCGACGTCTTCCGACGTGAATCCGGCGACCGCGATCTCGGTGTCGTGAACGAGCACGGAACCGTTTCCGGCGATCGCCGAAACATAACCTCGTTTCATCAGATCGATGATCACCGGCGCAAGTCCGGTCTTGACAACGTGCCCGCCGATACCCCAGATCACGGGCTTTCCGAGTTCCACCGCGCGCCTGACGCGGGACGCGACCTCGCGCAGCGATCGCACGGCAAGAATGTCGGGCAGGCCACCGAGAAACCCGCGCAGCGAATCGCCGTCGCCGAGCGGTTCTGCAAAATCCTTGACGGTTACCTTGCTCGGCCGCGATGCGAGTTCGTAAGTTCTTATTTCATCGAGGTTTATCGGTTCGAATCGATCGTAAATAGACATCGCCCGAAATTATACCAGATTCCGCAAGCCGACTGGAGCGACTGGAGCGCAAGCGTCCCCGCACTGGCGCGCAAGCGTCCCCGCTTGCAATGAGCGCCGGAGTGCGGCGGCGGCGGCCGCAAAAAAGACCGGGACACTCCGCTTTTGGAATGTCCCGGGTTGATCGGACTGCACTTGC